>JASHUG010000226.1 GCA_030040155.1 Streptosporangiaceae bacterium
TCATCCAGATCGGTGAGCCACCAGTGGTTGAAGGTGTGGTTGCCGATCTGGACCTGCCCGGCTTCGATCAGGGGCTTGAGTGTCCTCGCCAGCGGGTTCCAGATCTCGCTGTAGCAGCCATTGGGGTTGAAGGTGATGTGGATCCCGGTGGCTTGCGCGAGGGCGGCATAGGCGCGAGCGCATTCGGCGCAGTAGCCGTCGTCGATGGTGATCGCAATCTGCCTAGCCGTCACGGCCGCGGGCGGGCCCTGCCAGATCATCTGTGACGGACCAGGCACCGGCGGGGGGATCGGGGGAAGAGCCGGAGGGGACGGCGCGGGCGTCCTCAGGGCGGTGGTGGTCGACGCGGGCGCGGGATACGGGCGGGGACGCGGGTGATCGGCGGCCGCGGCATCATTGTCGGACTTGGTGTGACAGCCGGCGAGAACGCTGGCTACACCGAGCCCGAGAAGGCCGAGCAGCGCGCGGCGGTCGATACCTCGGCAGTGCGGGCAGGTCATGATGTCGTGGCTCCCCGTGGCGGCGTCGCTTACTAGAGCGGCGAGCCACCGGGAGCGTGACCTCAACCCGGCGATCGGGACGCCGACCGCGGTTTTCGCGATGCGCGTCGGCGGCCGATTGCCTGCGCCGCCGATATTGGGCTTTACACCGATTGCCACTGCTATGGTCGGAGCCGTGGGGACGCATCGCATAAGCCTGATAGGTCAGGCGCGTTTCATTCTGGCAGCTCTCGCAAGCTGCGCTGCGGTGGCAGGGGTGCTCGCTGTCATGTCCGTGCCTGCGTCTGCCTCGAGCACGCGGACGGCGGGCATCGGTTCGGACTGGGCTGAGCAGACGCTGCCAGCCGGCTACTCGATCGGTGGCTCGCTGCCGGGCAACCCGATGGCACCGGTGTCGTGCGTGACGGGGACCACGTTCTGCGCCGTCATCGCGAACGACGACGCGACGCCGCCGCCTGGCCAGGAGTTCGACAACCAGGCCGTTTTCGTCAGTACCGGCGGCACGGCGTGGACGACCTCCGGCGATCTGCCGGCCGGGTACCAGTATCAGGCGATCTCCTGCCCGACTGTCACGACCTGTTACGTCGTGGGTGACAGCGAGAGTTCGTCAGCCGTCAGCGTCGCCGTCAGCACCGACGGCGGCCAGACCTGGAACCCCACGGCCGGGGCTCCGAGCAGCGCGCTGGTCAACTCCATCGACTGTGTCTCGGTGGCAACCTGTTACGTGGCCTACGGCCGGGGCGGCGCCAACGGGATTGCCTACACCGGTAATGGAGGTACGACCTGGACCGGCGGCTACGAGTCGGAGAGCGGCGCCGGTATTTACGACGTCACCTGTGCCGCGGCGGGTTCTCCCTGCGTCGCCGTGGGCGGCACGAACAACGAGAACGGCGGCCAGGCCATCGTCCTGACTGGTAGCGGATTCACCTGGCAGCCGTCAACGTCGCCCGTGCTGAGCGAGATCTCCATCCTGTTCGGGGTCTCCTGCGCTGCGAATGGCAGCGGAACGCAGACCTGCTACGCGGTGGGCGCATCAGACAACTCGTCCGATACCGAAGGCGGCCCGGTCGAGCTGATCTCAACCGACGGCGGACAGACCTGGACAGGAACCGGATTTGTCGTCGGCACCGGATGGCTCAACTCGGTCAGCTGCGCCGACGCCAGCGATTGCTGGGCAGGCGGCGCCGGCACCCAGCTCGCCCTCGCCGGGACCAGCGACGGGGGAGCGACCTGGTATCCCGAGACCGTCACCGACACCAATCAGCTCAACTTCGTCTCGTGCGCCTCGGTCGACTTCTGCGTAGCTACCGCCGACAACGCGCTGTGGACAACGACCGACGACGGCGGAATCGCGACCCAGCCCCCGCCCAGCCCGAGCATCACCGAGCCGCTGCCGCCGATCACGCCGCCGTCGGTCGCTACCGACTCTGGCAAGTCGGAGACAGTGACCGGCCAGGACCGCATGACCGACAGAGGCACGTCGGTCTCGGTGTCGATACGTCTGCCCGACGGCCATATCGCGCGATCGACCGTGCGAACCAGCACGTTCTTCTTCTATTCGCTGCGCGTGAACTCGCTTCCGATAGGCGCTACGCACGTCTCGTTTGCTATCGGCGGGCGGACAGTCGACACCGTGAAGATCCAGGCGGCCAGAACGGGTTCCGCGTCGCCCGCGCGGATCACATCAGCGAAGCGAGCGACCTTTAAGGTCGGCAAGCGTTTCAGCTTTACGGTCAAGGTCCAGGGAAGCCCGCATCCTTGGCTGTGGGAAACCGGCAAGCTGCCCCGAGGTGTCACTTTCGACACTAGTGATGGCCGCCTGTCGGGTGTTCCCGCCCGCCATGCTGCCGGTACCTACCGGATCACGTTCACGGCCACGAACGGCGCCGGGCGCGACGCGGTGCAGCACTTCGTCCTCACGATCTCAAGCTAGCTACGGAGCGCGCGGGCTAAACGTCTGCGGGCCTGGGCCGAGCTCTACTAAGGCGTTGATCTCGACCCGACGGGAACGTGCCTGTGCCGCCTTGGGCACGCGCACGGTCAGGATGCCATCGGTCAGCTGGGCGTTGATGTTATTGGCGTCGGCGTCGGCGGGCAGGCTGGTGCGGTAGGCGAACTTGCCATGGCGGCGGCGCAGTGGCTTACCGTCGCCTTGCTCCTTCTCCTCCTTGACCTCGCCGGTAATGCGCAGTTCGTTGCCGCGCAGCTCGATGTCCACGTCTTCGCGTTTCATGCCGGGCAGCTCGGCTCGCACGAGGTAGGCGTCAGTGGTGTCTTCGGTTTCGACCTCAGGCATCCACGTGTCCGCCCCCGCTGACTCGAAGAACTGAGCCATGCGGTTCCACGTCTGCGCGACCTCGCCAAACGGGTCCCAGGACTCGCTCGGCCAGCCGCCGCGCCACCGCATCCCCGGGCGCTGACGTCGTGGTGCAGGCATGTTCACTCTTGCTCACCTCCAGCTCCGCAGCACATTTGCCGCAATGACCAAGGCGCGCCGCAGGCGGGGCGCGCCGTTCTGACACCGGGTCCTCTACCGTCGGCGGGTCGGCCTGAAACCGCTCGCGGTCGGCAAAACGGCCGCGGCAGGAGCCGCCGAATCGCCCCGGCGCGGGGGGCCACGTCCAGGCGCTTGGCCGGCGAGCGGATCATTGTCCGTGAGTCCGCGTCCAAGGGCTGGACCCGCGCTCAAGGCGACATTTCACCCAGGGAGGCCGAAATGCCTACCGTAACGATAGATAAGCCAGTGACCTTGCAGGAGACGGCCAAGGCGCTCCAGGACAAACTCGGCAGCGGTTACGACGTAAGCACGCCCGGCGGCGAGGAAGTGCAGGTCAAGCACTCGGCGTCGTCAACCGCCAGCGTGCACCTGAGCCGCGATGGCGACGGCACCACGTTCGACGTGCGCGGCGGCGGTTCGGTCATCTCTCGGATGGTCAACGAGAGGGGCATCGCGAAGAAGGTCGCTGAGACGATCAAGCAAAGCCTCGGCGGGCCGCCCGAGGAGGGAGCTAACGCATAGGTACCGGCAAGATCAATCGCAACCCTGGCATCGGCCGTGCCTAAGTTACGAGCGGCGAAGGCGTACCGCCAGCTGCGGCTATCGTGAGAGACGGCGCGTCCGGACGGGCGCGGACGTGAGACGTCGGCTCGAAGGCATCTGCGATGCGCATCGGCATACTTGGCCAGCTCGAGGTGCGGGCCGCTGATGGGCAGCTGCTGCCGGTCGGCGGCGCGCGGTTGCGCACGTTCGTGATCAGGCTGGCCGCGAGCGCGGGTGGCCCGGTGTCGGTGGACCGGCTGGCCGAGGACCTGTGGCCGCGAGAACAGCCCGCAGACGCGGCCAACGCCGTGCAGGCCCTGGCCTCTCGCCTGCGCAATGTCGCGGGCCGGGACCTCATCGCGTACGGGCCGGCGGGATACCGGATCGCGGTCGCCGCCGAGCAGGTTGACGCCCTCGCGTTCGAGCGGCTCATCGCCGCCGCCAGGATCGAACTGGATCGGGGCCGCAGCGACACCGCGGCGGAGGGGTTCCGCCGGGCTCTGCAGCTGTGGCGCGGGCCCGCGCTGGCCGACGTGGCCGATGCGCCGTGGGCGGCGGCGACGATCGCGCGGCTGTCTGAGCTGCGCCTTGCCGCGCTCGAGGACCGGATCGACGCTGACCTCGCGCTTGGCCGCGGTTCCGAGCTCGTCCCGGAAGTCGAGGCGCTTGCCACGGAGCATCCGCTGCGCGAGCGGCTGCGCGGCCAGCTGATGCGCGCCCTGTACGCGGCCGGGAGGCAAGCGGACGCGCTCGCCGTGTTCGAGGACACTCGCCGGACGCTCGCGGCGAGCCTCGGCATTGACCCATCGCCGGGCCTGGCGGCGGTGCACCTGGCGATTCTGCGCGGCGAGCTGCCTGCCGAGCCAGCGCTATGGCAGGCCGGCGAGACCGACCGCCAGGGCGCCGGCAGCGGGCGGGGTGGCAACGCCAGGAGCAGCAGTGCAGCCGGAACGGGCGGAACGGGCTCGGGCGACGGCCCGGCCAGGGACCGCAACGGCAACCTGCCCGCACAGCTCACGAGTTTCGTCGGCCGGGACGATGACTTGAGCCGGGTAACGAAGCTGGTACAAGAGTCCCGCCTGGTCACGCTGACCGGGCCGGGTGGCGCAGGCAAGACGCGGCTGGCCATCGAGGCTGGCGCGCGCCTGGACACTCCGGACGGCGTCTGGTTTGTGGCGCTGGCGCCGGTGCGCGACGCGCCGGATGTGCCGCAGGCGGTGCTGGCGGCCGTCGGAGCGCACGAGACCGCCTGGCCAGGCGACGCCATGGAGGCAGCAAGGCTGGCGGCGCTCAGTCCGCTCGACCGACTGTGTGAGCTGCTCGCCGCGCGTGACCTCGTCCTGGTGCTAGACAACTGCGAGCATCTACTGGACGCGGCAGCCTCGGTAGCCGCACGCGTGCTCGCCGCCGCGCCCGATGTCCGCATCCTCGCGACCAGCCGCGAGCCGCTGGGCGTGACGGGCGAGACGCTGTCGCCGGTCCCGTCCTTGCCGCTGCCCGCACCGGACGCAACCGC
>JASHUG010000227.1 GCA_030040155.1 Streptosporangiaceae bacterium
CTCAAGGAAGCGCATGGCTGGCGCGCTGAACGGGGCTCCGTGGCTGACCACGGGCGAGCCGGGGTTGATCGGCCCGCCTGGCCTGGCAAGGGCGATGACCGGCTCGCCGATGACGAGCCAGATGCCGCCAAGCACAGCCAGGCATGCGCCCGCCGCCGCCGCCCGGTCCGAGAAGACGACGAACAGGCCGCCGAGGAACGCGGCGGCGCCCGGCACGACCGAGAGCCAGAGCCGGCCTGAGGTGTAGGCCCACGCCTTGTCGGGCGTATAGGCGTATCCGAGGTACGGCCCGACGAACGGGATCAGGGCTCCCCAGGCGCCGAGCAGCATCAGCAGGATCCCGCTCGTCCGCCCGCGGTTGGCCAGAGCCGCACTAGTCATGGCGATGTCTCCTGGTATCGCGGTTGAGGTAGACCAGCTACCCTGCTCACGCGGCCTATGCGCCGTACCCGGACATCGCAGCGGCGGCGGCTGGCCGTTTCGGCCGCTCAGGTTGCGTCGTCACGCAGCCTGTGCAGCCAGCTCAGCGCGGCCTCGCAGACGTCGGCTGGCACGCCGAGTTCGCGCAGGACCGCACGGCTCGCCTCGACCTCGGCGATCCGGCGCGCCGCGTGCATGGCCGAGCCCTCGATGAGCCGCTCGACCAGCGCAGACCCGCCCGGCCCAAGCTCGGCAGACATCTGGTCCTTGACCCATTGCTCGCAGCCGGCGGCGCGCCCAGCCGCCGCCGCCTCGAGCGCGGCGGCGGCCAGCCCTTTCATGAACACGCTGCGCAGCAGCTTGCGGTCCGCCGCGGCCCCTACCGGCTCGGCCAGCACGTCGACCGGGGCGCCGAACGGGCGGATTGCGCCGGCGAGGAAGGCGGCTCCCGGCCCGGAGGCCAGGAGCGGGGTTGCCGCTCCGCTGCGCCCGACGGGCGCCAGGACGGCGACATCGGCCATCATGATCCCGGCAGCAGCCACGACGCGTTCGAGCGCCCGCTTGTCGGCCGCCGACGCCGAATTGAAGTCGGCGTAACAGCCGCCGGCGCGCATCGCGTGCGCCGCTTCTGCCGCAGCACTGGGTGCCGCTCGCGGCCCCGTGAGCCCGATGACCAGGTCGCAGCCCGCCGCGGCGGCGGCCGCCGACCCGGCCCGAAGGACGCCCGGCGGGGTCGCGACCGGAGCGGGATCGTATCCGCTCACCTGCAACCCGGCCGCGGCCAGGTCCGCAGCGTACCGGCCGCCGGCCTCGCCAAGCCCGAGCACCGCTGTGCGCATCAAAGTCCTTTCGTCACCCGCCTGGCGGCAGACGCTGTTGATAGGGCTGTGCCAGCCGCGCAAGTATTTACCCGCAAATCACAGCATCCGGTCCGCTCCGGAAGGAACCCAGGCCGAACAGGAAGGACACTCATGACGACGCAGAGATGCCGGGACATCGCGCACGTCTCGGCGGCCGAACTGCGCACGGCCGTGCCGAGCCAGACCGCGGAGTTCCTGGTTGCGCAGCTGGGCATGGAGGAAGTGGCGCGCGCGGGCGACTCGGTCTACCTGCATGCCTGGGACGACTATGAGATGTTCACGATTAAGGTGACCGGAGCGCCGGAGCCCGGCATTGGCAAGACCTGGCTGCGCGCAGCCAGCGAGGAGGCGCTTGACCGGCGGATCAGCGCGATCGAGGGAGCAGGGCTCGGCGGCCGCTGGCAGGATGGCGAGTGCGGGCTCGGACCGGTTTATGAATTCCGCGACCCGGACGGGCATGAGATCGGCCTGTACTGGCGGACGCGGTGGTACGAAGCCCCAGATGGGCAGCGGCCTGCGCTGAAGAACCAGGCCGCGCGGTTCCCCGGGCGGGGTGCGAATGTCCGGCGCATCGATCACATCAACTACCTGGCCGCCGACATCCCGGCCGCAGCGCGCTTCCTGGAAGAAGAGCTCGGCGCGCAGCTCACCGAGCAGATAGTGCTCGACGACGGGACCCCTTCGGCTATCTGGTACCACGTGAGCGACAAGAGCTATGACCTGGTGTACACCAGCGACTGGACCGGGTCCTCGGGGCGGCTGCATCACGTGGCGCTCGCGTGCGATCAGCGCGAGGACATCTTGCGGGCCGCCGACGTGTGCCTGGAGGCGGGCATCCACATCGAGACCGGACCGCATAAACACGCCATCCAGCAGACGTTTTTCTTGTATGTCTGGGAACCAGGCGGCAACCGGATCGAGCTTTGCAACGCCGGCGCCCGGCTGGTGCTCGCCCCCGACTGGCGGCCGATCTCGTGGACGGCGGCAGAGCGGGCCAAGGGCCAGGCCTGGGGGCTGAAGACCATCGAGAGCTTCCACACCCACGGCACGCCGCCGGTGCACCAGCCGTGAGGGAGAACTTCGCGTCCGTACTCGAAACGGTCGCCGACGTGCGGGCCGAGCGCGTCGCGGTTACGCACGGGGAACGAAGCCGGACCTGGGCACAGCTGGACGAGCGCGCATCACGTCTGGCGGCATTCCTTGCTGGCTGCCGGATCGGCCAGGACGACCGGGTCGCGATCGCCCTGTACAACGGCATCGAGTACCTGGAAAGCGTGTTCGCGGTCCTGAAACTGCGGGCCATCCCGGTGAACGTGAACTACCGGTACCGGGCCGACGAGATGGCACACCTGTTCGGTGACGCGGCCGTCGCCGCCGTCATCTTCGACGCTTCCCTCGGCTCGCGCGTGGAGCAAGCGCAGGCATCGGTACCATCGGTCCGCACGCTGATACAGGTAGGCGACGGCGTGGCCGGCGACGCAGTGGCCGGCTCAGCAGTGCGCCGTTACGAGGCAGTCATCGACGCCGCCGCGCCGCTTCCGCGCGCCGTGCGCGGAGTGGATCGCTGGCTGATGTACACCGGAGGCACGACGGGCAAGCCGAAGGGCGTGCTGGTCAGTCATGCCTGGCTCTACCCGGTCGTGACCGCGAACGGATTCGGCCTGATCGGCGAGACGATACCCGGCTCGCTCGAAGAGCTTCGCTCGGTGACGCAGCGGCTGGCCAGCACCGGTGACGCGCTCGTCTGCCTGCCCGCGCCTCCGCTCATGCACGCGACCGGGATGTACACGACCCTCGGCGCCCTCGTGGCCAGCGGACGCGTCGTGTTCCTGACCGGGCGGTCCTACGACCCTGACGAACTTGCCGCCGCGGTCGGACGGCAGCGGGTGGACACGATCTCGATTGTGGGCGACGTGTTCGCGCTGCCGCTGGCTGACGCGCTTGACCGGGCGGCGGCGGAGGGCCGGCCCTATGACCTGTCGAGCCTGCGGCGGGTCCTGAGCGTGGGAGTGACGTGGAGCGCTGACGTCAAGCGCAGGCTCCTGGCGCACGGTGACTTCGTCTGCCGGGACCTGGTGGCCGCCTCCGAGGGCGGGCCGTTCGCAATCAGCCAGACCCGGCGCGGCGATGCGGCCGTCACTTCCCGGTTCACGCTGCTGCCCGGAGCGCGAGTCATCGACGACGCGGGCCTGGACGTCGTGGCAGGCTCGGGCCAGGTCGGCATGCTCGCCGCGCCAGCCGACGACGAGATCCGCTACCTGGGCGACGAGGCCAAGACGGCGCAGACGTTCCGCACGTTCGGCGGCAGGCGGTGGGTGGTCACCGGCGACCTGGCCTCACTCGAGGCGGATGGCTCGATCACCTTTCATGGTCGCGGCAGCCGCATCATCAACACCGGCGGTGAGAAGGTCTTCGCCGAGGAGGTCGAACAGGTGTTGATCGAGCACCCCGGCGTGCGCGATGCGCTCGTAGTCGGCCTCCCCGACCCGCGCTGGGGGCACCGCGTGAGCGCTGTCGTGGTGCCGGTCAGTGATCATCAGGTGTCCGCCGACTCGCTTGTCGGGTACGTGGCCGACCGGCTCGCCGGCTATAAGCAGCCGCGCACCGTCGTATTCGTTTCCGGTATCAGGCGCAGCCCGTCGGGCAAGGCGGACCTGGACTGGGCGCGAGCGGTAGCGGCTGGCGAGATCCCGCCTGATTTGTCAGTGCCCGCGACGCCCGCGAGCGGATCTGTCATATATCCCTGAGCCGACGCCGGTGCTGACGTTCGCGTTCTCCGCAGGCATATGTGGTCGGCCACAGCCGGTCTCTCCACCGGTGACCGGCGCTAGCCAACCGTCTACCAGCGCTATCGTCGCCAGTGCGTGGCCTCGCCACAGCCAGTGCCGTCGGTGGACCGTGCGTTACCACAAGGCCTTTGTGGCGTCGGCGGTGTAGCGTTATGTATATGGCGGACTCATGGCAAGTACCCCGCCAGGCGTCCGTCGTGGTGGACGGGCGCGCGGTCCAGCGCGAGAACGCCCTCCTGCGTGAGCTGGTGACCGTCTATCAGCACCTGACCGGCCTGACGCTTCAGGACGCAGACGTGTCCACCGTCATCCGGCTGCTCGCCGATCGCACTGGGGCGACGGTCACGATCGTCAGCCGCGACCTGGAGGTTGTCGCCGCCGCAGCGCCGGATGGCGCGGTCGACGGCGTGGCCGAGCGCGTGCGTGAGTACCTGGCCGGCGGCCGGCTCCGCGCCGTGCTGAACAGCAGCGCTCAGACGCGCCGATCGCTTCGCCTGCCGGAGGTCAGCGGCTCGGCTCCGGTCGTCGTGGTTGCGCCGGTCGTCGTGGGTGACGACGTGCCGGCCTACCTTCTCACCTTCGCCAGGTCTCATGACGACGACAGTGGCGACATGAGCCTGCTCGTGACCGAGCACGCCGCGACAATCTGCGGCGTGATCCTGGGCCGGGAGCGGATCGTCGCGGCGGCGGCCAGGCAGATTCGTGATGACCTGGTCGAGGGTCTGCTTCTCGGCAGCCGTGACAGCGGCGAGGTCGGGCGGTGGGCCCGCCACCTTGGCTATGAAGCGAGCCGCCAGCACCGGGTCCTGGCCGCGGCCATCCAGGTGGCCACCTCGGTGCGGGCAGCAGGCAAGGCCACGCTCGGCCAACGTGTCGCCGCGGCTGTCGATCACTACTTCGGCACACGGGTGCCGGGGGCGATCACCTCGGTCAGGGACGGCGAGGTTGTGATCGTCGTGCCCGACGACGGCGGCCAGGCGGCCGAGGCGACGCAGCTGAGCTGGGAGTGCCGCGCGAGGATGCGCGAGGTGTTCCCTGAGGCGTCCGTCACGATCGGGATCGGCGCGCCATGCCGGGACCCAGCCGAGATCGCCAGGTCGTACGGCCAGGCTCGCCGGACAATCGATGCCGTCATGCGCCTCGGGCGGCAGGGCCAGGTGGTCGCGTTCGACGATCTCGGCATTCACCGGCTGCTGTTGCAGGTACCTGACCTGACCGAGCTGAGGTCGTTCGCGACTGACGTCCTAGGCGAGCTCGACCGCCATGAGCAGCAGCGCGGCCCCGAGCTCATGACGACGCTCGCATGTTACTTCCGGGAGAACAACAGCCCGCAGCGAACCGCGCGCGCCCTGCACCTGCACCCGAACACGGTCGCCTACCGGATCCGCAGGATCCAGGAGATCACCGGCCTGCGCCTTGACACCTACCGCGACCGGCTGATGGCACAGGTCGCGGTCGAGATCCTCAGCGCGACAGACGGCGGCCTGGAGGGGGCGCCTGCGACCCGCGCCGTGGGTTACGCGCCGCGGCCCGCGAACGTGCCGGCGAGCGGCGGGACCCAGAGCCCGAACGGGCACCAGACGGCACTGCCGAGGCCGCGCGCCAGCGTCCGGGCCGGGCAACCGCACTGAGGAGGCCACGAGCCGTGCCGTCTCGACAGCCGCTGGACATCACCGCGCAGAGCAGAATGGAGCTGGCATCCGCGCTCGGCGAGCGGGTACTGATCTGCGACGGCGCCATGGGCACGATGCTGCATGCGGCGGGCAATTCGCTCGATCGCGCGCTGTGCGAGCTCAACCTGTCCAACTCGGGGCTCGTGAGCACCATCCACGAGAGCTACCTCAGCGCAGGCGCGGACATCATCCTGACCAACACGTTCGGCGCGAGCCGGCTGCGACTCGCGGGCCAGGGACTCGCCGAGCTCGTGCGGGATATCAACCTCGCCGGAGTCGCGCTGGCCGTGCGCGCGCGTGACGGGGCCGGGCGGCACGCCTACGTGGCCGGCTCCGTGGCACCGGCCGTGACGGCGAGCCAGCGCCGTCAGGTGCGGCGCGCGGACCGCGTCGCGGCGCTGCGCGAGCAGATTGAGGCGCTGACCGAGGGTGGCGTCGACGCGTTGATCCTTGAGACGTTCGGCTATCTCGAGGAGCTGGTCGAGGCCGTCGCGGTCGCCGCCGAGGTCAGCACGGTCCCGATCATCGCCCAGGCCACGTTCGCGGGCGACGGCCGGACGCTCGGCGGGGAGAGCCCTCGAGAGGTGGCGAGCGTACTCAGCGGCCTTCCCATCGCGATGCTCGGCACGAACTGTACGCTCGGCCCGCAGGGCGTGCTGTCGGTCGTCGAAGCGCTCGTCCCGCACACGAAGCTGCCGGTGAGCGCGCAGCCAAACGCCGGGCTCCCGCGCCGGGTGAACAGCCGCCGATTTGAGTACCACGTCGACGGCGCTTACTTCGCGCGCTACGCCCGTCGCGCCGTCGAAGCCGGGGCGACGCTCGTGGGCGGGTGCTGCGGTACCACCCCGACCCAGATACAGGCGGTCGCGGACGGGATCTCAGGGATGCGCCCGGCCAGGGCCACGACGCCGGGCGGGCCAGCGCACCAGGATCAGCCGGTCACGCTGTCCGGCCCGGGGACGGATCTCGGCGAGCGCCTGGCCGCAGGCAGCTTCGTGACCGCCGCCCTGATCGCCACGCCGGTCGGCGGAGCTGCCGACGAGGCCGCGGCTCGGGTTGCGGCGCTCAGCGAGCTCGGCGTCGAGGTCTTCTTCGTCGCCTCCCGAACCAGCCCGCGGGCGCAGCTGAGCTCGATCGACCTGGCGTTCGCGCTGCAGCAGCGGGCCGATGTCGAGACCATCGCCACGGTCACGACCTGGGACAAGACGATCATGACCCTGCAGGCCGACTTGCTCGGGGCCACTGCGCTCGGCGTCACGAACCTTGTCTGCGAGACGGGTAATCCCCCGCTGATCGGCGACTACCCGAACGTCGACGGGATCTGGGAGGTGGACTCCGTCGGGCTGCTGGAACTCGTCGCCGGCCTGAACCACGGCGTCGACTGCAACGGGCTGCCACTGGCGGCGAAGACCTCACTGATGGCCGGCGCCCGATTCAACCCGAGCGCCGCCGACCTCGACGCGGAGATCGCCAGGACGCTGGCCAAGATCCAGGCGGGCGCGAGATTCCTCATCAGCCGCCCGGTTTACGAGCTTCGCTCGCTGCAGCGCGTGGTGGCCGCGCTGTCCGGCCAGCACGTCCCCGTCCTCGCGTGCGTCTCGCCCCTGCGGAGCTTTGAGGAGGCCGATTATCTCGCGCACGAGGTCCCGGATATCGCGATCCCGGCGGAGGTACTTACGGCCATGGGGCAGGCAGGCCTGCGCGCGCCGGCAGTCGGGATCGAGATGGCCGGGCGCTTGCTGGCCGAGGCCCGGCCGTTCGTGCAGGGCACCGTGCTGGCGATCCCCGAGGTCGACACCGCGGGACTTAGCAGGCTCCTGGGTGCCGTCGCCTGAGCTGCTTTGTTGTCTTCAGGCCACAAGGTGCCGGCGGCGACGTTGTGGAGGCCGATGTTGATCGGGCTCAGGCCGGCCGCGCATCCTGAAGCGAATCCCCTGGCCGGCCCGGGCGAGTCCGGCGGGGATCGGCCGAGGGAGCCACGGTGCGCAAGCCACGCGACCTGCTGTCCGCCGGATCGGCACCTTCCGCCTCACCCCGCCCTGTCACCCCGCGGGTTAGCGCGCGGTCGATGTACACGTTGCATCGGCTGCTCGAGCCCGCCCAGGGATACCGGCGTTTTGCCAGCTGGCTTGAGGCCAGGCCGCGGCTGCGCGCGGCGTTCACGTCCGCCGAGAAGGGCGTCAAGCACCAGCTCTTCGGCTGCCGGATGTGCGGCCAGTGCGCGCTTCCGGTAACGGGATACGCCTGCCCGATGACCTGCCCGAAACAGCTCAGGAACGGCCCGTGCGGCGGAGTCGGGGCTGACGGCTCGTGCGAGGTCTACCCGGCCATGCGGTGCGTCTGGGTTATCGCCGTCGAGCGCGCCGGGGGCGAAGGCCGTACCGGCGATCTGCTGCTTCTGCAGCGCCCGATCGATCACGGGCGCTGGGACCAGAGCTCGTGGCTCAACTACTGGCAGGGCAGGGACGAGCATCTGTGGACCGCCAACGACGGCCTTGTCGTGCCGGCGCAGCTGCACGTCGCCGACGGGCAGGCCGGGACGTGAGGCCGTGAGCCCGCTCGCGGACGCGGTCGCCGCCAACGAGGACATTCGTACCGCTCGGTCGCCAGGAGCCTTCCAGTCGGCCCTGACCAGCGGGCGGTTTACCGTAACCGCCGAGATCGGGCCGCCTCGCGGCGCGGACGCCGAGGTGATCGCGGAGAAGGTCGTGCCGCTGCTGGGCTGGGTGACGGCGGTCAACATCACCGACAACCAGAGCGCGGTCGTCCGGTTGTCCAGCTGGGCGGGCAGCCTGCTGGCACGGACCGCAGGGATCGAGCCGATCATGCAGCTCACCTGCCGGGACCGCAACCGCATCGCCCTGCAGTCGGAACTGCTGTCGGCGTCCGCGATGGGCATACCCAACATCCTGATCATGACCGGCGACCATCCCCGGTTCGGCGATCACGCCGATGCAAAGCCGGTGTTTGACCTCGACAGCGTGCAGCTGCTCTGGGTGGCGCGGACCATGCGGGACGAGGGGAGGCTGCTCTCCGGCCGGGCACTCCGCTGTCCGCCTACCTGGTTCCTTGGCGCGGTCGAGAACCCGTCGGCGCCGCCCGTCGGCTTCCGCGCCGCCCGGCTGGGCAAGAAGGTGGCCGCCGGGGCCCAGTTCGTGCAGACCCAGTACGTCTTCGACGTGCGGGCCTTCGCGAGCTGGATGCAGCAGGTCCGAGACCTCGGCCTGCACGAGCGCTGTCACATCCTGGTCGGCGTCGGCCCGATCATGTCAGTGCGGGCGCTCACGCACCTCCAGCACCACGTGCCAGGGGTTCACATCCCGCCCGACACCGCTCGCAGACTCCTGGCCGTTCCCACCACGCGGACAGCGGACGAGGGGATCAATGTGTGCGCCGAGACGATCGCCAGCGTCAGGGACATCCCGGGAGTCGCCGGCGTACACGTCATGGCAGCCGGCCACGAGCGCAGCATTCCGGACATCCTGCGGCTCGCTGGCGTGGGCCGGGCCGCGGCGCCTGCAGAGCACCGCGTCGGGGCCGCGCCCAGCGCGGGCGAGCAGGGAGCCCGCCGTGCTGATTGACATCAGGCCGGTGCGCCGGATGCGCGGCGCAGATCCGCTCCGCGTGGCTGGCATGCTGGAGCCGGTGGTCGACGCGCTGGCGGCGAGCGCCCTCGACCTTTCCCGCGTGTCCGTCATGTGCGACTGGATCCAGTACCGGGCCAACTTCCGCGCCGTCGCCGACTTCCGGCCGGTCCTGGCGGTGCCCTGGCGCAGCGCCGCAGACTTCGATGGCGCTGGTCGCGGTGCCCCGCTGGACGGGGAGCGAGGCGCCGAGGCCGCCCTGGAGGTAGCGCTCGACCTGCGCCGGTGCGCGGAGGCTGACCTTCCGGCCATCGTTGGCCGCTTGCTGGCCGAGCACGCCGACCCGGCCGTGTCTGACCGGGTGCCGCTTGAGCCCTGGGGCCCGGCCAGCCGCAGTTGCATCTGGCAGTTCAACTCGCTGTACTGGCAGGCGCTGTCGCTTTGGGAACAGTCAACGGGCCGCGAGTACGAGCAGGCGCTGCCCAGCGGGGAAAGCGACGCGCGTAACGCGGAGGCGGCCCGCGACCTCATCCTGGAGCTGTTCAAGACCTGGGATGACCTGGATGCCAGGGGCGCCCTGCCTGCTGAGCTGTACGTAGTCGAGCTGGGGGTGGGCAACGGCGGCCAGGCCAGGACCTGGCTTGATCAGTTCGCGGCGCTTTCGGCTGGGCATAGCACCGATTACTACCGGCGGCTGCAGTACCTCATGGGTGACTACTCGCCGCATGTACTGGAACGGGCGCGGCGCGCTGTGGCCGGGCACGCGGACCATGTCACCGCGCTCGTGGTGGACGCTACCCACCCGGCGTTCAGCCTGGGCTTCCTGCGCGGGAAGGCGTTCCTCGTCTACCTTTCCAATGTCTATGACAACCTGCCGAGCGACGAAGTCGCCCGCATCGGCGGCCGTACCTATCAGGTGGAGGTGCGCGCATACCTGCCCGCTGCCGACGCTTGTCGCGTGGCCCAGACCGTCGGCGCCCCGGCGGAGCAGGCCCCCGATCTTGTGAGCAAACTGCTGCGGCTGGGCCCCGCGCTGCTGTGCGAGGCCCTGCCCCAGCACTTCCCCGACGTCGACCGGGCCGTGGCGTTCTGGCAGGAGGTCTGGTCCGCGGTGCACCTGCAGGAACGGTACGTCCCGCTGGAGGCCCTCGACCTGTATGCGGTCACGGCGGACATGACCGGCGAGTTGCTGCGGCCGCTGCTGGATTCCGCCGGTGACATCAGGATGCACGTCAGCAACGGAGCGCTCAGCAGCTTCGCCCAGACCCTGCCGCTCTTGCACCCGTACGGGCGGCTCCACTGCCACGACCTGTTCCTGGCCGACATCCGGGGCTATCGCTCCGGGTTCTTCGGCCCGGGCAAGTACGACGGATCGGTCGTTAACTGGATCAACGGGCCGCTCTTGCACCGGCTAGGGAGTCGCAACGGATACGACGTGCGCATCGCGCCGTTCGTGGCCCGCCCGTCCGCGAACGTCAAGACACTCAGCGCGCAGGTGCGGGAATGAGCCACGAGCACGCCATGACCCTGCCGACCACGGTGATCGGCTCGTATGCGGTCCCCGAGTGGCTCGGCCAGCTCAGAAACGACTACTACCAGCGCCGGATCAGTCAGGCGACGCTGGACGAGATACAGGACATGGCGACCAAGGCCGCCCTTATCGACCAGGAGCACGCCGGGATCGACATCATCTCGGACGGGGAGCTGCGGCGTGACAACGACATCGACTACCTGCTGGCCAGGATTCCCGGCGTCGAGATCTCTGGCCGCGATAAGGCCGACTACTTCGACTACTACGATGCGCGGGTCACGCGCCCGCTGCCTGACCCGGCCGTCGAGGGCCTCGGGCTCGCGGCCGACTTCCGCTTCGTCGCTGGCCTGACCAGCAAGCCGGTCAAGGTGTCGCTGACCGGGCCGTTCTCGCTGTCGCGACGCATCCGCAATTCCGCCTACCCTGACCCGGCCGACCTGGTCCGCGCCCTGGCCCGCATTCTTGGTGCCGAGGCAGCCCTGCTCGCTGAGGCGGGCGCGCAATTGCTGCAGATAGATGAGCCGTTCCTGGCCGGCTACCCGGACGCAGTCGGGCTTGCGGTCGAGGCGGTCAACATCATCACCGCCCGCGCCGACGTGAGCTGGACGCTGCACGTCTGCTACGGCAATCGCTACGCCAGGCCGCTGTGGGCTGGTCATTACGACTTCCTGTTCCCCGCGGTCAACGACGCCAGAGTTAGCCGCCTTGCCCTGGAGTTCGCCAGGACCGGTGATGCGGACCTGCGCCTGCTTAAGCAGCACGAGTGGCGTGGTGGCCTCGGGCTCGGCGTCATTGACGTGAAAACCGACCAGGTCGAGAGCGCTGAGCTGGTTGCGGCGCGGATCCGGCGGGCACTGAAGGTTGTGGCGCCCGACCGGCTGGTCATCAACCCCGACTGCGGGCTCCGTCATTTGCCGCCGGCCGTCGCGCGGGCCAAGCTATCCGCCATGGTCGAGGGTGCGGCTCTCGTCCGGGCCGAGATCGCCGGCCCAGATTCGGCTGGTACCGGCAGCCCGCCGGGCAGCGCCCTGA
>JASHUG010000228.1 GCA_030040155.1 Streptosporangiaceae bacterium
CAGGTCATCATCGGTATGCGGGCAGAAGATGAAGTTGGACTGCGTGGGCAGCGGGTCGAATCCGAGGCCATCGAACGCCTTGCAGAGCCGCCCGCGCTCGGCCTTGATGCGGTCGGCGCGCTCGGCGAACACATCCGTCAGCCCGAGGGCGGCCTCGGCCGCCACGAGGGCGACGATGTTGGAACCGCCGAGCCGCAGCCGGGCATGAAGCTCCCCGGCTATGTTCCTGGAGGCGACGCCGTAGCCGACCCGCAGCCCGGCCAGACCGTAGAACTTTGAAAACGTCCGCGTGACCAGGACGGGCCGTCCGCACTCGAGGTACTCCAGGGCGCCACGCCCGCCATTCGCGTACTCGTCGGTGAACTCCCAGTAGGCCTCGTCGATCATCAGCAGCGTCCCCGCGGGCAGGACGTCAATCAGTGCGCGCAGTTCCGTGGTGGGCGCCATCCCGCCGGTCGGGTTATTCGGATTGCAGACGATCACAAGGCTTGTCTGCTCGGTACACGCGGCCGCGATCGCCGCGATGTCACAGCTCCCGTCGGCCCGCAGCGGCACCGGCCGTGCCTTTGCCCTGACAGCCGTCGTGGCGGCGCGATAGGCCGGGTAGGACGAGTCGGGGTAGACCACTTCGCGGTCAGGCCCGCCCAGGCCCTTGATCACCGCGTCCACGAGCGCACTCGTACCCGGCGATATCATCACCTGCTCGGGCGAGCACTCCAGGCGCGCGCTGAGCGCGTCCACCAGTGCGGTCTCCATGCCGAACGGGTAACGGTTCATGCGGTCGGCAGCCGCCGCGATCGCATCCACCAACTCCTGTGGCGGCGGATAAGGGCTCTCGTTCCCGCCGAACCTGAGCACGTCAGCGCCGAAGCTCCAGCCACGCCACGTAAACGGCGTCCTCGGATCGGTCCAGAGCAGCCTGGTGGGGTTCTGTGGCTCGCGCGGCTCCCCGCTCGACGCTGAATCGCCCATCCGAACGCTCCTCTCCTGACGCTGCCCAGACTGTCGTTGCGGGCCGCGGCCGCGACCCGGCACCGCTCCTCAAGCTACGCCGCCCGGATTGGCACACTATCGACACCCAGCTGCCCAGCCGAAGAGCGGTCACAGATCCGGTTTGCCGGGCGGCTGCGCCGGCGCGGTGCCTGGCCGCAGAACTGCCGCGCCGAGCCAGTGGCTCGCTCGGAGCGCGAGTTCCACGTCGTACCGGTTGCCGGCCACCGGGCGACCCAGGCTCTCCTGCGCCTTGCGGATCCGGTACTGGACCGTGTTCTTGTGCAGCACGAGCCGCTCGGCGGTGGCCTTGTAGCTGCCGCCGCACTGCAGGAAGACCAGCAAGGTCTCGCGCAGCCGGGCATGGTGCTCGTCGTCGGCAGCCAGGCCGGCGAGCGTGCTGCGCACCCAGCCGCGGAGCAGGTCCGGGGATCCGAGCATCATCGCGACGGGCGCCACCTCGGTGAAGGTCACAACCCTGGGTGCGCGCGGTCGCGCGGCGAGCGCGACCGACTCGGCCGCCATCGCCTGCAGGTGGGTGAGGCAGAAGCCGCCGGCGCCGTTCGCGGGATCGCCGAAGGCGAAGCGGATGTCGGTGCTCACGTTCGCCGTGCTTGCCTCCGCCGAGTCGAACCGGTCACGGATCCCGAGCGGCAGCCAGGCCCAGGCGCTCGACTCGTCGCGGGCCAGGAACACGGGATCGCCCGCGACTGCCGCCTGCACGGCGACCGTTCCGACCGCGCGCTCCAGCTTGATGAGCTCATCGCCGGCGCCGACCGCGTCGTCCACCCAGCACACCACGCCGACGTGGTACTGGCGCAGCCGGTAGCCGAGGGTGGCCTCGGCTGCGCGCACGTCGCGATCGCCGGAGAGCAGCCTCCTGACCCTGGCCGCCCGGGCCGCGTTCTGATTGCGGAGCCAGTGTTCCCTCTCCTGGGTGTAGGCCGCGACCATCTCCTCCGAGGTCTGGTCGACGTACGCGGCCACGATCCTGGACATGCTCAGCGTCGTCGCGCTGATCAGCCGAGCGTCATCGGTCTGCCCGGCGAGCTCCTTGAGCAGCCAGTCGGAGAACCGAGCGTGCCCGAGCCGGTAGGCGCGCAGCAGGGTAGTGAGCGGCGTGCCGCGCTGAGCCAGGCGGCGCGCGTACTCGACGGCCGCGGCCGGGGCCCGGACGGCGGACAGGTCGATCCGGTGCTGCATGACCTGCAGGCACATCTCCACGTTGCCGTCGACGCTGGAGGCGAGCAGGGCCAGCAGCGGCTTATCCTCCTCTAGCTCAGGAATCTCCCTGACTATCGCCCGCAAGACGTCCGCCGAGGCCGCTTGCCTCGGTACCGCGGCAGCCACGTCCGGCACAAGCTCAGCGGGCTCCGGATCATCGGCGTCCATGTCCATCAGTGGATCCTCGTCCATCGCCGCGACCCTGCCTAGAGGCCAGCTGCATTCTCCTGGCTCAGGTTGTGCCTGCATACCAACGACCCGTGACAGGCTTGATATCTCAGACCGACGACGGGCCGGGACGCCGAAACGAGAATGGCAAGATGACGAACCTGGCGAAGAACCTCACGGACACCACTCGTGTCCACGCCGGACGGGTAGCTGTGCGGGTGGACAACGCCGCGATGACCTACCACGCGCTGGACGAGGCGAGCGCGAGGGTCGCGGCGGTCCTGCACGAGCGCGGTCTCAAGCCCGGCGACCGGGTTGGGATCATGATGCCCAATGTCGCCGAGGTTCCCGTGGTGTACTACGGCATCCTTCGCGCCGGCGGTGTCGTGGTACCGATGAACCCGCTGCTCAAGGCGCGCGAGGTTGCTTACTACGCGGGCGACTCAGGGACCGGGCTGGTGTTCGCCTGGCATGCCTTCGCAGGCGAGGCCCGCACCGGGGCGGATGAGGCGCAGGCGGACCTCATCGTCGTGGACGAGGCCGGCTTCCCCGATCTCCTCGCCTCGGTCGCCCCGGCTGAGGAGGTCACCGACCGCGGCACCGGGGACACCGCGGTGATCCTCTACACGTCGGGCACGACCGGCCGGCCGAAGGGCGCCGAGCTGACCCACGGAAACCTCATCAGCAACACCGAAGTGGCGCGAACCGACATTGTCCGCGCTGGACCCGACGACGTCATCTTCGGTGGGCTGCCCTTGTTCCATGTGTTCGGGCAGACCGTCGCGCTGAACGTCGCCGTCGCGGCCGGGGCGTGCCTGACGCTGCTGCCGCGCTTCGACCCGGAACACGCGCTGCGGATCATCGCCGGCCATCGCGTAACGGTCTTCGAAGGCGTGCCGACGATGTACGTTGCCTTGCTGCATCGGCCTGACCGCGCGGACTACGACGTATCCACGCTCAGGATGTGCATCTCCGGCGGCGCCGCGCTCCCCGTCGAGGTGCTGCGCGGGTTTGAGGACGCCTTCGGCTGCACGGTGCTGGAGGGCTACGGGCTGTCCGAGACCTCCCCGGTGGCCTCGTTCAACCATCCCGGCCGGGAGCGCAAGCCCGGTTCGATCGGCACGCCCATCCGGGGAGTGCAGATGCGCCTGGTGGACAACTCCGGTCAGGAGGTCCCGGTGGGCGAGGTCGGCGAGATCGTCATCAGCGGGCCGAATGTCATGAAGGGCTACTGGCAGCGGCCCGACGCCACCGCCGACGCGATCAGGGACGGCTGGTTCCACAGCGGCGACTTGGCCCGCGTGGACGGAGACGGCTACTTCTACATCGTGGACCGGAAGAAAGACATGATCATCCGCGGCGGCTACAACGTCTATCCGCGGGAGATCGAGGAAGTCCTTTACGAGCATCCCGCCGTTGCCGAAGCGGCCGTGATCGGTCTGGCGCACCAGGCGCTGGGCGAGGAAATCGGTGCGGCGGTCGTGCTCAAGCCCGGTGCCAGCGCGACCGCGCAGGAGCTGCGGGACTTCGTCAAGGGCCAGGTCGCGGCGTACAAGTACCCGCGCCATGTGTGGATCGCAGCCGCGCTGCCCAAGGGGCCGACTGGCAAGATCCAGAAGCGAGACATCGTCCCCCCGGCCGACCTCGCGGCCGGGTGAGCCCGTAGCCGCCGCGGTGACTGCCAGCCGCTGACCACCCCCGGGCCAGACCCGACCCAAGTCAGCGCGGCGCCGGACAGAGGGCGACGGCCTAAGGCGTCTCGTCCGCAAGGTCGGCATTGGCACCCGGCTCGTTCATCCGGTCCGCCCGCCTCCGTTCCTCGATGTCGGCGAAGAACCTCGATGTCGGCGCGGCCCGCCACACGACCAAGGCGCCGATCAGGAAGGCCAGCGCGACGCCGACGACTGACACCCAGGCCACGACCGCGGTCTGCGTCGTCAGCCCATAGAAGAAGATCACGCCCATGAACAGGCCGCCCAGCAGCGGAAGGACGCCCACGGCCAGGAAGATGAGGACGCTGCGGCGCAGATAGGCGCGGTAGAACCAGACGCTGCTGAGGGCGATCACGAAGTACATGAACAGCCCGAACATGCCGTCCGCGCTGATGATGTCCCCGATGGCGTGGTTGGCTGAGGTACTCGCGAGGTAGGGAATGAGCAGGACCGGCGGTATCGCCGCGAGTATCAGCAGCCCGGCCCACGGCGTCTGGTGGGCCCGGTTGATGAAGCCGAACACGCCAGGGATGATGCGGTCCCTGGCGAAGGCGTACAGGATCCTGCTCGGCTCGATCATCTGGATCTGACAGGTGCCGATCACGGCGATGAGCACGGCAAGCGGCAGCGCCCGCCCGAAGAAGCCGGGAACGAGCAGCGGACCCGCGTAAGCTAGCACGTCAGCACCGTGCGCCAGCACCTGGGCCTGGCTGGACACGCCCTCGAAGACCACGATGAGGAAGGTGTACCAGAGCGTCAGGAACCCTGTCCCGAGGAGCATGGCCCGGCCGGGGTTGAGGTTGCGGTGCGTCGACTCCTCCCCCAGCACCGCCGTTGCTTCCCAGCCGAGGTAAAGGAAGCCGCAGGGCACGGCCGCCTCGGCCAGGCCCTTGAAGCCGCCGACGCCATTGACCGCATGGGAGATCGTGAAGTCCGACAGCGAGGGCAGTGTGGCGCCGGCGGCCCCCGACGACTCATGGATCAGCGCGAGCACGACGAACGAGATCATCGCGGAGTACTCGACGACGATCAGGCCGGTCTGCACATAGACCGACGGGCGGATGCCGCGGATCGAGAGCCAGACCAGCAGTCCCATGATGGCCGCCGCCACTATCCAGGTGACCGGACTGGAGAAGGTGCGCGCCGGGAACAGCACGAATAGCAGGTAGGCGCCTGCCAGGGTGATGTTGCCAACGTTCGCGAACGTCGAGACGAAGATGTTGAGGAATCCGGTGCCGGCGCCGACCGTCGGCGAGATCGCCTCGCTGACCCAGACGTACGGCGCGCCAGCATGGGCGCGCCACCGGTTGAGGCTCGCGTACCCCATCGCGCAGAAGAACATCGCGACGCCGGTCACCAGCACGGCGAGCGGTGACACGTGGCCCGCGAACGCGACCAGCAAGGCTAACGTGTAGGCCACGCTGCTGGACGGCGCGACGTTCGCGATCGAGACGGCGAAGTCACCCCACAGGCTGACCGCATTCTCCTTCAGGCCGACATTGTGGTGCGCGGTCACAGCGCTCGTGGCCAACCGAACCACTTCCTCTCTGTACCTGCTTCGGGACTGCGTGCCGGTCGTGGGTCACGGCTCTACTGCGGCGCCTGGCCCGACCCGTTCGAGCGTGAATGAGATCCAGTCGGATACGTGGTACTCGACCGAGCAGAGGACGGGCGTCCCGCTGCCGTCGTAGTCCACCTGCTTGATGTACAGAAGGGGTGCACCGCGCCTGACCTGCAGCAGGCTTGCCAGGGAGGCGGTGGCGGACTTCGGGCTGAGCTCGGCGACGCCCCGGTACACAGTCACCTGGTGCAGCTTGTAGAGGAGCCCGTAGAGCGAGGCGTCGTCGCCTGACATCGCCTCGGCGTCGGCCAGGTCAAGCAGCCGGCGCGGCACCGCGTCGCTCGACCACACCACGGGCCGGTCGTTGGCGAGCCGGATCCGTTCCAGCACCGTCACCGGGTCTCCCGGTGCCAGCCCCAGGCTTTGCGCGAGTTCGCGGTCCGCTGCCTCGTCGCGAAGCTGGAGCCCGCGCGTCCCCGGCCGGTATCCGCCGGAACGGATCATGGCCGTGATGCCGAAGTTGCGGTTCAGGTCCTTGCGGATCGGGCGCTTGGCGACGAACGTGCCGCGGCCGTGGCGCCGTACTATCAGCCCACGGTCCTGGAGCTGGCGCAGCGCGTCGCGCAGCGTCGCGCGTGAGACCCGAAGGTTGCTCGCCATCTGCGCCTCGGCGGGCAGTTGCGCACCGGGCGAGTACGCCCCGGCGGTGATAGCCGCGGCGATCGCGTCGGCGCACGATTGCGTGAGCGAGACACGGCCGCTTTTCACGTCTGACAGCGCTTCCAGGAAGTCGGAGCTGCTCACGTGACGACGCCTTCCGGTGCGTCCTACGGCGTTTTCCAGAGTATGGTGGTCAGACGACTGGAAGTCAAACAATGGTCGCCGGCCCGGCCCGCTGACCCGGCCCGCTGACCCGGCCCGCCGATCCGGCCCGCCGACCCGCCCGGCCCGAGGAGGACAGTGAAGGGATCCCAGGACGCGGCGGTGGTCGCGCGAGACGGCGCTTGGTGGTCGACGGCGGGCTTGCCCGTCGGGTATGACCGGGATATGTCCTTCCAGCGACTGGACCGAGCCCTGTGGCTGGCTCGCACCTGATCGGGATCGATGTCGGCTCGCAGAGCGTTAAGGGCGTGCTCTGCGGTCCTGACGGCGCGCTGCGCGCTGCCGCTGCGCATCCGTGCACCATGGTGCACCCTGCTCCCGGCTGGGCCGAGCAAGACCCGGCGCAGTGGCGCGCGGGAATATGCGCCGTGGTGCATGACCTGCTCGCGACCGCGACGATCGCACCATCGCAGGTCACGCACATCGGCCTTGCGTGCCAGGTGGACGGGGTAGTGGCGGTGGACCGCAAGCTCAGGCCGCTGCGACCGGCGATCATCTGGCTCGACAAGCGGGCCGTCACCCAGGCGAGCCGCGTGGTGGACGCGCTCGGCCGGGACGCGGTGTTCGAGACCACGGGACTCGTGGCCGACGCCTCCCACACCGCTCCCAAGGTGATGTGGCTGCGCGAGGAGGAGCCTGCGGTCTTCCGCGAGTCGGCTCTGCTGCTGCCGCCTGCGGCGTACCTGCTCGCCTGGCTGACCGGGCGGCCGCTGCAAGATCACGCGAATGCGTCGTCGAGCCTGGTCTACGACGTGGCCGCGCGAGGCTGGTCAGAGCCGCTGCTCTCGGCGACTGGGCTCGACGCCGAACTCTTCGCGCCCATCGCCGCGTCGCACGAGATCGCCGGGCGGCTGCTCGCCGAGGCAGCCGCCGAGACAGGACTCACCACGCGATGCCTGGCCGTGGTGGGCACCGGCGACGAGCACGCCGCCGCTCTCGGTGCCGGCGTGGTCGGGCCCGGCCTGATCGCGGACGTGACCGGGACAGCCGAGCCGGTCGCAACGGTGGCACCCGAGTTAATGCTGGATAGCCAGCGCCTGCTGGAGACGCATGCGCACGCGGTCGACGGGGCCATCTTGGTGGAAAACCCCGGCTTTGTCTCGGGCGGCAGCATCCTGTGGCTGGCCACCGTGCTCGGCGCCGGCCAGCCTGAGATCTTGTCCTGGGCTGGCGAGGCTCCGCCTGGTTCTGATGGGGTCACGTTCCTTCCGGCCCTATCGGGTGCGACCGCGCCGCGCTGGAACGACCGGATGCGCGGGACCTTCCACGGCCTGTCGGTGAGTCACGACCGCCGCCACCTCAGCCGCGCGGTCGTCGAGGGCTGCGTCTACGCCCTGCGCGACATCACCACGCGGCTGCAGGCGATGGGCCTGGCCGGGACCGAGATCCGGGTCGTCGGCGGCGGCGCGCGCAGCGCCCTGTGGCTGCAGATGAAGGCGGACATGTGCGGGCTCCCGGTACGCCCGGTACCCGGACCGGAGCCGACCGCGCTGGGTGGCGCCATGCTGGCCGCCGTTGGAGCGGGCATGTTCCCCGACGCCGGCGCGGCGGCACGGCACATGGCGCTGCTCGGCGAGCGGCGCTACGAGCCGCAACCGGACCGGTCTGAGCGCTACGACGAGGGCTATGACCGATACCGTCGGCTCTTTGACGCCGTGGAAGCGATCACCTGATGGCCGGCCTGCCCGCCGCGGCACTCGACGTGCAGCGCTTCGCAACGCCAGCCCGGCCGGTCGGCCTGCGGGTGGTCGACATCGGACCCGACGCGCTGCTGCGGCTGCCCGCCATCGTCCGGTCGATCGCAACCACCTCGGCTGGCGGCCGCATCGCCGTGCTGTCGGACGCTATTGCGAAGAAGCGCCTTGCCGCGGAAGCGACCGAACTGGTCATCTCGCTGCTTTCCGGGGTCGGCGACCCGTATCGCGTGGCGGTGCTGGCGGGCTCAGGTGGCGTGCACGCCGACGAGCGGACGGTGGCGGCGGCCGCCGCCGCGGCGGCGGGCGCGTCAGTCGTCGTGACGGTGGGATCGGGAACGGTGACCGACATCGGCAAGGCGGTTGCCGCCCGGCTGCGCGACGCGCCACTCCGGCCGACCTCGCCCGCGCTCGGGCAGCGCGACCCCGATGGCGCGCTCCGGCCGCCCGATCCCGCGCTTGTGGTGGTGCAGACCGCGCTGAGCGTAAACGGGTATGCCGATGATCAGTCGGTGCTGCTCATCGACGGGGTGAAGCGGACCACGCCGACATGCTGGCCGGACGCGCTGGTCGCCGACACCCAGTTGCTGGCGCGGGCCCCGCTGGCGCTTAACCTGGCCGGCGTCGGTGATCTCCTGGCGATGTTCACGGCGCCGGCCGACTGGCGGCTTGCGTGCCTGCTCGGCATGGACGACAGCTACGCCGATGACATCGTCTCGATGGTGCGAGAGCACGGCGGAGCCTTGCTGCAGGCCGCGCCGCTGCTGCGGGAGGCCGATGCCCGGGCGATCGAGCTCACCGCGAGAGTGCTGACGCTGAGCGGCGTCGCCATGGGACTCGCGCGAACCACCGCGCCGGCCTCCGGGGCCGAGCACACGGTCAGCCACCTGCTTGAGATGGCGGCTACTCGCCAGGGCCGGCCAAGCGCCTATCACGGTGCCCAGGTCGGAGCGTCCGCGGTCCTGGCCGCGCTGGTCTGGCAGCACGTCAGGCGGCGCGTACGGGCGGGCGCGCGGCTCATGCGCTGCCCGGCAGAGGACCAGGTGCGTCCTGTCCTGCTCCGCGCGTTCAGCTCGCTCGATCCTTCCGGCGCCATGGCCGAGGAATGCTGGCGTGATTACGCGCGCAAGCTTGCCCGGTGGCGGGAGCGCCACGGCGACGCCGAGCAGCTCGATCCGGCGCTGCTCGATGATGCGGCCCAGCTACTCGAGGAGCCGGCAGTGCTGCGCTCCACGCTGCGCCGCAGCGGCGCCCCGGCGCGGATGGCTCAGCTCGACCCGCCGGTCGACGCGCAGACGGCAAGGTGGGCCCTGGCGAACTGCCATCTGATGCGCGAGCGGTTCACCGTTGTTGATCTTGCATACCTGCTCGGGGTCTGGCAGGAAGCGGATGTTGACGCCGTCCTGACCGCGGCAGGGATCACGGAGGCAGGGATCACGGAGGCAGGGCCGTGACCACTGAGCACCCAGGGCCGCCGCCGGCGCTGTTCGACGGCTACGCGTTCGACCTGGACGGCACGGTCTACCTTGGTGACGCGCCGCTGCCCGGCGCGGTCGAGACCATCCTGAGTATCCGCCAGGCCGGCCGCCGGGTCGTGTTCGTGACCAACAACCCGCTGCACAGCGCCGAGGACTACGCAGGCAAGCTGCGCGGGCTTGGGGTCGAGGCGACCCGCGCCGACGTGGTGACCGCGACCGATGCGCTCGTGTCGTACCTGAGGTCGGCCTGCCGGCAGGCACGGTTGCTGGTGCTGGGCGAGCCGCTGCTCCTCGACACCCTCTCCGCGGCCGGGTTCCCGCTGACCCTGGATCCCGCCGGCGCGGACGTGGTCGTGGTGTCGTTTGACCGCACATTCGACTACGAAAAGCTGCTCGCCGCCTACCGGGCAGTGCGGCTGCACGGCGCGCGGCTAGTGGCGACCAATCCCGACCCTTACTGCCCGACTCCGGACGGCGGCCTGCCCGACTGCGGGGCTATGCTGGCCGCTGTTGCGGCCTGCACTGGTGCCGTCGCTGAGGCAGTGGTCGGGAAGCCAAGCAGGCACATGGCCGCCGCCGTGCTCGACCGGCTGGGGGTCGCGGCGTCCCGTGCCGCCGTGGTCGGCGACCGGCTCAGCACCGACATGGTGATGGCCAGGACCGCGGGGATGGCCGGCGTGCTGGTGCTGACCGGCGTGACGAGCCGGGCCGACGTCGCCGCTGCCGAGGCGTCCGCGATGCCCGAATACGTGATCCAGGCAATGCCCGAGCTGCTGCTCGGCCTGCCGACCCGGCACGAGGCCGCGACTGCGCGGGAAACGAGGAAACTGGAACGTGCCTGAGTTCGTCTTCATGCTGACCCACCACGACGCCACGGTGGCCAACGCGCGCCAGGTCTATGACCAGGTACGTGGGACCGGGTTGCGCTACGTCGGCTTCAAGGACATCGGCGCGACCCACGATGAGCTCTCCCGGGTCACCAAGGCCGCCCACGACGACGGGCTCGAGGTCATGCTCGAGGTGGTCTCGACCACCGAGGACGCCGAGATCAGGAGCATTTCCGCGGCGGGCAGCATCGGCGTGGACTGGGTGCTCGGCGGCACGCACCCGAACCGGGGTCGCGAGATCCTGGCGGGCACCGGCACGCGCTACTGCCCGTTCCCCGGCACCGTCGTGGATCACCCCAGCATCCTCACCGGCGAGATCCCCGAGATTGCTGAGCACGCTCGCGAGCTCACTACGACGCCGGGCATCGACGGGCTCGACCTGCTCGCCTACCGGCACGCCTCGGCGGATCCGGTTTTGCTGGTCCGGGCCGTGGTCGCGGCCGCATCCGGGCCGGTGATCGTGGCCGGGTCGATCGCCTCGCTCCAGCAGATACGGGACATCGCCGAGGCCGGGGCGTGGGGATTCACGATCGGCGGCGCTATCTTCGAGGCGCGGCTGCCCGGCGGCCCCGACATAGCAGGGCAGGTCAAGGCGGTGCTATCGGCCGCCCTGCCGGCAGCCTCATGACCAGCGGGGTGGCGCCCAGCCCGTCACCCGTGCCCACTGAGCCGCCTGCTCCAGGATGTCGAGGACCACGCCGGTCTTGGCTTCTGTATAGGCCCAGCTGTCGTCGCTCCAGCGGCGGACGTTGACCCGCTTGGCCTCGGCGTAGCGATGGCAGGCGGCCGGGTCGGCCCGCAGATAGTCACGGAACAGCAGGTGATCCCGTTCCCACTGTCCGCCGGCCGCACACACATGCACGTGGACTGCGCGAGGCTGGCCCGCGGGCGGCCGGAAGTACCGGTGCCAGTCGTCCCGGCTGCGCAGGACGAGGCCCGCTCCCTCGAGTTGCCGGACGTAGCGCGACTCATCGGCAAGATCGGCGACGCTGACCTGGATGTCCACGATCGGCTTGGCCGCCAGCCCCGGCACCGAGGTCGAGCCCACGTGCTCGATGCCGAGCGCGGCCCGGCCGAGCGTGCGGCCGACCCGGTCTCGCCAGCTGGCGTACGTCTGCGGCCAGGCCGGGTCGTAATCGATAACCACGAGCGGCACCGCGGGACGCTCGGAGCCGTCGGTCACGTTGAAGCCCGGCCAGATGTGCGGCACCGCCTGCCGGGCCAGGCCGAGCCGCTCGGCCAGCGGAAGTTCGTGCGCGGCCAGACCCCGAGGCGCACCGGCCAGCTCGTACAGGTCGATGATCGTAGCCCGGTTACCCTCGACCGAGCGCAGCCGCAGCCACGCATCGATGGGATCGGCGTGATCCGTCACTCCGGCGGCCGCGAGGCGGTCACCGAGCGTGCGCGGGCCACCCGCCGCGTACTCCCGACCCTGGCCGGCGGTCATGCGGCTAAAGCTAGCAAGCCGGCCGAGCCTCGCGACGAACACGCGCCCCATCGGCGGCGCTGCCACCGCCACGGGCGTAGCCCGGTGCCGGCTAGCCGCGACGCACCTCGTTCCCGCCTGAGGGCCCGCTATCGGCAACGCGAGCAGTGCCACGTTCCGGGCCAGGTGCGCGCCTACCTGACCGCCAGCTCCGGATACTCGGCAGGCACCGCGCCGATGACGGCGAGGCACTCGACGAAGAAGTAGATCGCCTTGAAGAACTCGAGCAGGTTGCCGTCCTCGAGCAGGATCTTGCGGTACATGACGGTCCGCTGCGCGTCGTAGCCGTGGTGCAGCGCGTTCCAGTCCCGGTAATCCATGGTCAGCACGTAGGTCGCATCGAGCGGGTCGTCTGGGCCGATGATGCGGCAGTCCGTGACCGTGCCGCCGCCCCACTGGACAAACAGGTACGCCGGTCCCTTGCCCAGCTCAGCAGGCAGGTCACGGCAACCGAGCGCCCAGGAAGCGGTGAGCATGCTCTTGACCAGCTCGAAGAAGTCCCAGTACTCCTGCAGCTTGCCGGCCTTGACCTCCGCTGACGGGCCTGTCACCAGGGCGTCCCGCACCGCATCGGCCCACTCCGGGCTGAAGAACTTCACCTCGGCCATGACTCACCCGCCTGCCAGCTGCGGCTGCACGAACTGCAGCATCTCCTCGATGTCCGGGGCGAGATCGATGCCCACGTCGTTCAGCTTCCGGCGCAGCTGCTGGACGAACAGCAGCGTCACCTCGTCGTCGGTCCAGCCAAGCGGCTCGAAATAGATCGGGCGGCTGCGCACGCCGGACAGCGACAGGATCGTCCGCAGGACGTCGTGGATCTCGTTGATCATCGTCGGGTCCTTGCGGACCGCGTCCTGCAGGTAGCGCATGCCGCCCTGGACGTGCCGTGACTCATCCCGGCAGGTGGCGGTGAACCCGGTGTAATACGCGGGCAGGAACCCGCGCCACCGCGCGTAGGAGAGCGTGACCTTCATGACCGACAAGGCCAGCACGCCCTCGATCCACAGGAAGTAGTTGGTGCCGTACCGCACCCTGGCGCGCTCGTCGTAGGGATTCTGCCGAACCTCATCGGCCTGGTAGGCGAGCAGCCCGAAGGGTCCGACGAAAGTCTCTGATACCCAGGGGAACGAGGCGTCGAGCACACCCATGATGTCTTCACCCTCGAGCCCGACGACCTCGCGATAGAACCGGTCGAAGAACACCGTATGCCGGGCCTCGTCCTCGATCTGGGCCGCGATGTGGAGCTTCTCCTCCTCGCTGGCGCCGATCATGAACACGGGCAGTTCGATCTCGACCTGCCGCTCGCCGTGATGGAAGCCGGACGAGACCGCGATGAAGGACTCCCGCTCCGCTGCGGTCATCTTCTCGGTCCAGTCGATCTTGTCCTGGGTGAAGTCCAGGTCGTAGACGTCCCAGCGCTGCTTCAGGTACTTGCGGTACAGCGTGTTGAAGTCCGGCAGCGACTTCAGGTCCTTGTGCACGTACTCGATCACGTCGTCGATGTCGACACCGAGCACGCCGTTAAGGTCAGACTCCTCGATCTCGCGGACCTGCTCATCACTGAGCGCCCTTGGCCCCTCGTGCAGCACGGCCGTTGGGCTTTTGCGTTCCGTCATGCCGGCATCCTCCTGACCCGTTGAGCACCCCGACCGGCGCCCGGTAGCTTGCCTGCCGTTGACAGCTCATCCGTACGTGCTATTAAAAATCTGTTCATTTGATTCGTCAACGATGGAGTTCGCCAGCAATGACCGCGACCCTTCCGCTCGATGACATCCGGGTGATCGACCTGACCGTGGCCCGGGCAGGCCCGACCTGCGTCCGCCAGCTCGCGGACTGGGGCGCGGATGTCATCCGCATCGACATTCCGCCGGACCTGGCCGGACAGGCATCGACCGGCGGCACCCGGCATGACTGCGACTCCCAGCACCTGCACCGCAACAAGAGATCGCTGTCGCTCAACCTGAAGGTGCCCGCGGCGCTGGAGGTGCTGATGCGGCTGATCGACTCGGCCGACGTGCTGATCGAGAACATGCGACCGCCGGTCAAGAGCCGGCTGGGCTTCGACTTCGACACGGTGCACGCGAGGAACCGGCGGCTGGTCTACGGGTCGATCTCCGGTTTCGGCCAGGATGGGCCGTATGCCGGCCGGGGCGGCGTCGACCAGATCGCCCAGGGCATGGGGGGGCTCATGAGTGTGACCGGCCTGCCAGGCGGCGAGCCCACCCGAGCCGGGATTCCGGTGTCGGATCTGGCCGCCGGGCTGTACCTGGCCATCGGCGTCCTCGTGGCGCTGCATGACCGGAACCGGACCGGACAGGGGCGCTGGGTGCAGACCTCGCTGCTGGAGTCCATGATCGCGATGATGGACTTCCAGGCGGCCCGGTGGACGATCGACAGGGAGGTGCCAGAGCCGGCCGGGAATCACCACCCGCTCGGCGTGCCGATGGGCTGCTTCCCGACGGCGGACGGATACGTGAACCTCGGCGCTCCCGGCGGCCGGCTCCTGCGTAACCTGTGCGACGTGCTCGGCCTGCCCAACCTGCCCTCCGACCCGCGGTTCGACTCGGGCAAGAAGCGATCGGCTAACCGGGAGGAGCTCAACGCGCTGATAGCCGGCCGGCTCCGGACGCGCGGCACGGCCGCCTGGGTCGAGGCGCTGAACGCGGCTGGGGTGCCCTGCGGACCGGTCTACCGGATGAACGAGGTGTTCGCCGACCCGCAGGTACGGCACCTGGCGATGACCAGCCCGGTCGAGCATCCGGTGCTCGGCCCGCTGGAGATCCTGCGGAACGCCGTGCGCATGACCGACGGCCCGGCCACGGTCAGGATGCCGAGCCCGGACGCGGGCGCGCACACCGACGAGGTCCTGGCCGAACTGGGGTACGAGCCAGCGGAGATCGACCGGCTCCGCGGGCAGGGAGCGATCTGAGGGGAACTACATGACAGTGCTCGAGACCGGCACGGAGAAACTACTCGTCGAGGCGGCCGGCTCAGTCGCCGTCGTGACGCTGAACAATCCGGCGAAACGCAACGCGCTGTCAAGCGACATGCGCGCCGCGCTGCCGGGCGTGCTCGCTGCCCTGCAGGCCGACGCCGGCGTCCGCGTCGTGGTGGTAACCGGGGCCGGCGAGAAGGCCTTCGCCTCAGGCGCGGATATCTCCGAGTTCGGCGAGCAGCGGACCGATCCGGCCGCGCGCGCTGAGTTCGACCGAGGCATGGCCGCGATCGGCCGAGGCTGGGCCAGCCTGGACAAGCCCGTCATCGCCATGATCCGCGGCTTCTGCATGGGTGGCGGCCTGCTCACGGCGCTGCAGGCCGACATTCGCATCGCGGCCGGTGACAGCCAGTTCGGCATCCCGGCCGCCAAGCTTGGTCTCGGTTACGGCTTCGGCGGGGTGACCATGCTGATGAATCTCGTCGGCCCGGCGTGGACGGCCGAGATCTTGTTCTCCGCCCGGCGGTTCTCGGCCGCCGAGGCGCTGCAGATGGGCCTGGTCAATCGCGTCGTCCCGGCGGCAGAACTGCGCGCTGCCGTGATGACGTTGGCGAGCGCCATCGCCGCCAATGCGCCGCTCACGATCGCCGCGGCGAAGGCGGCCATCCGCGAGGCCGGACGGTCGCCTGACCGCCGCGATGTGGCCAAGGTCGACGCGATGGTCGAGGCCTGCTTCCGGTCCGAGGACTACCGCGAGGGCCAGCGCGCGTTCGCGGAGAAGCGCGAGCCCGCTTTTACCGGACGCTGACGCAGGCTCTACTCCGCCGGGGCTGGCAGGGACTGCTCCAGCCAGGAGCGCAGCGCGTCGGCGGGCGCCGCGCCAACTTGGCGGGCGAGGAGCTTTCCGCCACTGAACAACATCAGTGTGGGGATCGACTGGATGCCAAACCGCTGCTGCAACCGGGGAGACTGGTCCACGTTGACCTTGACCAGCTTGAGCTTCCCCGCCCGCTCGGTCGCTAGTTGCGCGAGCGCCGGACTGACCATTCGGCACGGCCCGCACCAGGGCGCCCACAGGTCAACCAGAACCGGCACGGTCGACTTCTCGGCCACCTCCGCGAAGCTGTCATCGCCCGCGTTCACGATCCACGGCAGCGGCTGGTGACAGTTACCGCATCGCGGTGTCCCGGCGGCCGCAGCCGGTACACGGTTCCTGCGCCCGCACTGCGGGCACGTGATCAGCTCGTCGGCCATGTCCATCACCCTAATAGGAGTTACCGATCGGCCGTTGCGGCAGCTGGAACGACGGCCTCACTTATCCCGCCCCACCTGAGTCCTTCGGCGGCCGAGACGACGATGACCGGGCCAGGTCTGGGTCCTCAGGGCGGCACCAGCCCTCGACTGGCTCGCCCGGCGGGGCGTCGGCGGTTTGCAGCCCGAAGACGCGCTTGACCACGATGAATGCGGCCACGACCGTCACAGCGGCCAGGCAGGCGACCACGACGCTGGCATCGACAGGACCGAGCGGAACCGACAGCAGGCCGGCCAGCACCGCGGGCAGGCCAAGTCCGACATAAGCGACAGCGAAGAACGTTGACATGACCGCGGCCCGGTGCCGTGGCTCGGCCACGCGGTTGATCTCGCTGATGCCGCCGCGGAAGATCAGGCCGACGGCTATCCCGCCGGCGACGGCTGCGACCACGAACAACGACAGCTGCTTCGTGAACAGGGCGGACTCGAATGTACCCAGGCACACGAGGAGAATCGGCACGCCCGCGCTCACGCTGATGCGGGCGGCCAGGCGGGCGGAGAATGCCTGGCTGACCGCAGCGCAGATGAAGATCAGGAACGATCCGCCGCCGATCAGGGCGAGGTTGGTGAGCCCGAGCAGGCCCCGCAGGAAGGTCGGAACAAGGCTGCTGAACAGCCCGAGAATGGTGAACGCGGCGAAGACGCCCAGGCAGGCGCCCACCACGACCATCCGGATCGAGGCCGGCACCGCCAGCCGTGGTCGCAGGCTGACCACATGATCGGGCTTATTGACCGTCTCGGGAATGATGGCCACCGCCGCCAGCACCAGCGCGCACGCGCCGAGGTAAGCCCAGAAAACGCTACGCGTCGGCGCCGCGACGTATTGCGCGAACAGTCCGGCCACGAGCGGCCCCAGGCCGAGGCCGGTCAGGTTGCCGCCGGTCGCGACCACAGCCGCGGCCCCGTGGTCGCCGCGGGGCTGGAGTTCGGCCAGCGCTGCGGTCGCGGTCCCGGTGACGAACCCGGCGGCCAGGCCGCTCACGATCCGCGCCGCGATCAGCGCCCCGATGTCGGTCGCAGCGAGGAAAATCCCGGTGCTCACGGCCGCGCACACGGCGGCCCCGGCGAGCACGGGCCGCCGCCCGACATGGTCACTGAGGTCGCCGAGTAGGACCAGCGCAAGCAGCGTGCCGACGACGTAGGCCGCGAACACTACCGTCACGCCGAGCGGCCCGAAACCCATCTGCTTCTCGTAGAGGATGTAGAGCGGGACCGGCAGCGTCCCGCCGAGCATCATGATGAGCAGCACTCCGGCCGTCAGCCGGTAGCCGCGACGCATAGCACCGGCAGCGATCATGGCCGCCGCCGGCCGCGTCCGGCTTGTCCGTAAGACGGTGATACTTGCCCCTGGCGGGGCCTACGCCCCTCACCTGGGGTAACCGCGCCAGGCATGCAGCTTGTGCTACCCGGCCGCAGGCGGCGGAACCGCTAAGCGGGCATGGACGCGGGGAACAGCGCGATCGACGCCGTGAAACCGTGCAGGTAGTTGCGTCCGCCCACGGGCCCGAGCTCGCCGGCGCAGGACAGCCCGGCCACGGGGATCTGCCCGAGCATCGCCGTCAGGAGCCCGGCATCGTGGTCCGGCTCGGGGAACAGGCGGGTGCCGCGTCCGTTGCAGGTAAACAGCAGCGCCCCGGCCGCCGGGCGGCCGGCGAGCGTGGCGACCTCACGCTCGAGCGCGCGGCGCAGGTCCTCGTCCGCAGAATCCGCGTCCCTGACCTGGAACTGGAGCGTCTGCCCCACATCGACCTCGTCGCCTACTGCGATGGCACCAGACTCCTCGTCCGCGCCGATGACGGCCCGGATCAGAAAATCGCCCTGGTGACGCTCGGCCTGGTATTCGTCGAGGACCAGGCCCGCGTGCAAGCCGTCGGCCAGCAGTTCCCGGTCCCGGACGGGCAGTGCGCTTGCCAGTTCGCGTAGCCGCGTAAGCGGCGGCCGCCCGCCGAGCTCAAGGATGAGGTTGCCGTCTGCGCTGGTGATCGTGTACGGGTCGCCGATCGGGCGGCATCCCTGTGACACGAGCGGATGAACTTCCGCTTCCGGCAAGTACGCGCCGACAGCGCCCACCGAGACGGCGCGGCCGTCGAGGAACAGCCGGCTCTGGCGGTGCTCCAGCCCGCCGCTCGCCATCCCGCCCATGATCACCGTGCCGGGAACGTGCTCATTAAGATGAGCGAGCAGGTCGTCGGCCGGGAACGTGAACGGGTCGCACAGCATCAGGTGCAGGCCCGGCCGGTCCGGCTCGAACCGGTAGCCGGCGATGGCGCCCCCGCTCGGCGTGCGGACGAACTCCATCGCGAACGTCTCAACCGGGCCAAGCTCCGCCGCAAGCCACAGCGAGACCGCAGGCCCGGCCTCGACCTCGCGAGGCCCGCCGACGACCGCATCGGCTACGCAGCCGATCAGCGGAATCGGGCCGGTTTGCCTGGCAACCGCTGCAACCAGGGTCTCGGCCGAGCCCAGAAAGTCGGGCGAGGCAAACAGGACGCCGAACGACGGAGCTTGCTCCCCCATCGATGCGCGGGCCTCACAGGCCGCGCGGCGCCCAGCTTCCTCAGGGTCCGCGGCGAGCACCAGCGCTCCAGCCGCCTTCACGATCTCAGGCTACTTGGCATTTTGCCGGGGTAGCGGTCCAGTCCCCGGCAGCCTGCCAGGCGCGAAGCCCCGCGCCGGCCGCGTGCCAGGTAGCGTGAGCCTCATGGCGATCAGCACTCGGCACCTAGGCCATACCGGAGCGGACGTCACCATCCTCGGGTACGGGGCGATGGAGCTCCGCGGGCAGCCACGCGGGCCCGCGATCGCGGACGAGGACGCAGGCCGGCTGCTCAACGCAGTTCTGGATGCCGGGATCAGCCTGATCGACACCTCGGTCGACTACGGCCGCAGTGAGGAACTCATCGGGCGATACATCGCTCATCGCCGGGACGAGTACTTCCTGGCTTCAAAGTGCGGATGCCTGGTTGAACTGCCAGCCGATGCCACGCCGCCGTACCCGCATGACTTCCGGCCGGCCAACGTCAGGGCCGATGTGGAGCAAAGCCTGCGCCGGCTCGGCACCGACCGGCTCGACCTCGTTCAGGTGCACATGTCGCCAAGTCGCGCCCAGCTGGAGGCGGATCAGACCGTGGAGACAATGCAGTCCCTGCGGGACGAGGGCAAGGTTCGCTTCCTCGGCATGTCCGGGCTCCTGCCCAACCTGCCCGACCACATCGGGATGGGCGTGTTCGACGCCTTCCAGATCCCGTACTCGGCGATCCAGCGCGAGCACGAGGAGCTGATCACCGCGGCCGCGGCGACCGGTGCAGGCACCCTGATTCGCGGCGGAGTGGCGCGCGGGGCGCCCGCCGACGACAAGGACTGGAGCCGGGGGCCGATCGGCCTGGTCGAGGGCGAGGGGCAGCGGCGCTGGCAGGCCTCAGGCATCGAGGACGTCCTGGACGGCATGCCACGCATGGAGTTCATGCTGCGGTTCACGCTGAGCCACCCGGCGCTGTCGACAACGATTGTCGGGACGTCGAGCATCGGTCACTTGCAGGCCAACGTTGCCGTCGCCGAGAAAGGGCCACTGCCGGCTGACGTTTACGAGCAGGCAAAAGTGCGGCTGGGCCCGCCCGCCGGCTAACCGGGGCGGCCGCGCGGCGCTCAGGCGAGTCCACCTCCCCTGCGACAATCGGTGCATGCCGCTGCGTACCGCGTTTACGGACCTTTTCTCGCTGCAGCATCCGATCGCCCTGGCGCCGATGGGCGGAATGTCCGGTGGCGCACTGGCGGCCGCGGTTTCCAACGCCGGCGGGCTCGGGATCATCGGCGGCGGCCGCGAAGATCCCGACTGGCTGGATCGCGAACTGCAGATTGTCACGTCGAGCACCTCAAAGCCCTGGGCCGTCGGGTTCCAGAGTTGGGCGACCGACGCCGCCACGGTGGAGCGGACCCTGAGCTACCGGCCGGGCGCCGTCATGCTTTCGTTCGGTGACCCGCGGCCGCTGACCGAGCCCGTGCGCCGTGCCGGGGCGCTGCTGATCGTGCAGGTCACGGACCTTGACGAGACCAGGCAGGC
>JASHUG010000229.1 GCA_030040155.1 Streptosporangiaceae bacterium
ACGTACCCGTTGTCGCCGTACTCGTCGATCGGGTCCTCAGCAGGCTGGCCGATCATGATCGCCTGGGTCTCCTGGCTCAGGCTTTCGGCATCCAGATTCGCCGAGGAGTCAGTCAGCTGATTGATCAGGCCGAAGATCCGGCCACGCCGGTTGATGGCCGGGTCGGCGTCAATCCCGTTAACGAGCGCCTGGAAGGGCTGGCTGTCGCCACCAGGGTTGTCGCGCAAATCGATGATCAGCCGGTATGCAGGGTGCTGGCGCAGGACGCCGAGCGCCAGCGCGGCAAGCCGCTGCAATCCGTCCGTGTCGATACAGCCGTTGTACTTCAGGTACACGGCCCGGCTGGCTGACAGCACCTTCATCCAATAAGGCAGCGTGAGGTTCTGCTGGTACAGCGGCAGCGGAATGTGCGCCAGGTCAGCTGAACCATCCGCCGTGAGGCGCAGCAGGTCTGCAGGATAGTAGGTCATCTGGGTATGACTACCAGCATCGGCTTGCGCCGCCCTGGTCATGGCGCGGACCCATGGCATGGTGCCTGCGCTCAACGCGCCGAGCTGCGCGGTGACGACGTGGCCGCCGGTGGTGCGCACCGTGAACAAGGCCGATCGCATCGAGTGCGTGATGCCTAGCCATTCCAGCAGGTACGGATTGATGATCGCCTGAGTTTCAGCGGCCGCCAGCACACCGGGATCCTGATAGTCGATCTCGGGACGCACACGAGCCAGAACTGTCTCAACTGGTTGTCGGTCGATCGCCTCCAACTCGGCTCCAAGGAGCCGCCGCTGCGACTGCGGAACCGCGATCAGATAGAGGCGCTGGCCGATCCACTGCAGGCCTAGTGGATACACGAGCGATGCGGAGGCCCCGCTGAGGGAGACGGTGGTCTCGTCGTCGCGCAGCAGCGCCACCATCCGCATGACGCCGACGACCACCTGCCCGTCGGTCAGATCTGGAACCTGAGCTTCCAGCCGCGAAGCCGCCGCGGTCCAAGCCCGCGGCCCGGCACCCGTGACGCCGCCGACGTGGACTAGGGGAAGCTGCCGCGCGAGGTAGGCGATGTCCGCCTGCCAGCGCGCATCCCGGCCCGACCGACTGCCGGCACTTCCCGCGGGCAACAACGCGACGATGGCCGCACCGGCGACCGCTAGTCCGGCAGCCGTGATGGCGAGAACGCGCGCCTTCACGCTGCGCCCGCCCACCAGCGGCCCGCGCCGCGGCGCGTACACATGCCTCATATGCTTGCATGCCCGCTGACGGCGGCTAATCCCTCCCATATCGTTCCGGCCTTTTGTCGGCTCATGACCGGTGGCTGTTCGGGCATCCGTGCGCGCGCACCCGTGGCGACCACGAGCCGGCGGCGGACCTGGAGATCCAAGCGAGATACCAGCCGGCCGCAGCTGATACCGAGGCCGAGGCACTAAACGCCGTCGCGCTGGCCCGCGCGCGAGAGATCATCGAAGACATGTCGCGGCGGCAGCGGGCACCGTGCACGCTCAACTGCACAACGAGCGCCGCACGCTCATCGCAGGCCCGGATTACCGGGTGTTCCAGGCCCCCGGCCGCGAGCCCAGCGCCGAGGAACTTGCCGCCGAACTTAATCTTCCTCATGCGTAAGTTCACGCGAAGACCGAGCCGAGATCTGCGAGGAGCCGATATGACTCACCCCGTCGTGCTTAGCGCGGGCATTTCGCCGCTGGGCCACATCATGCTCCTGGCTCGCGCGCCCGAGCGCATCCTGGCGCTGCGGCTGGCGATGTCGTCGGTGATCGGGCCGGAGACAGTAGTGCTGGACGCCGGATGCGGATCGCTGGGAGTGCTCGCCATCATGGCGGCCCGGCTCGGCGCCCGCCGCGTTGTCGCCGTCGACACCGGCGAGCTTCACGCTGCACGGGCCCTCGCGGAGGAGAACGGCGTCGCCGACCGGGTCGAGTTCCGGCAGCATGACCTCGCCGATCTTCCCGGCACGACCGGCAACTTCGACGTCATCCTGGGGATGATCTATCACAACGAACCGCGACGCGACCTGGCACGCCAGCAGCTCATGGCCGGGCTCGCCACTCGTTTCGCCCATCCTGGTAGCGCCTTCATCCCCGATACCGTGCGCTACACCGTTGCGGGCTACGACTCGGCAGACTCTCAACCGAGCGAGCCAGCGCTGCACGATCGCTGGGACAGCGCTGTCGGCGGAGCCGAGGCTCTGACCGGACTCACCATGGCCGCCATCCGCGAGTTCCCCAGCGCTGATTACGCGAGCGTTGTGGAGCAGCTACCGCAGTCGCTCAGTCCTCGCCCGGCCCGGTTCGCCGGCGCCGACGGGAGGGCGCTACTCACTAGCCGGGAGCCGTTCGCCGAGGTCAGATATGCCGATCCGGAAACGGCCTCCGGCTACCCGGCAACGGTCGTGCTCAGCGTCACCGCGCCAGGGCGGCTTGACACTGCGGTCTGGCGCCAGGATCTCAAGTTCGGCGACCTGCTCATCCGGAGGACCGATACCTCCCAACCGGTCACGCCGCCCTGCGACGTGCAGCCTGGCGATACTGCGATCCTCTCAACCGATGGCGGCTGGGGCGACGCCATCCCCCTGATCATCCGCCACAGCGATCGCGCGTAGCCAAGGTCGGTGAACGGTGCCGTCGGCACCGGCGTGAGGCAACGTGACGGCCTCACATTGCGATGCGCTGTCTTGTCGAACTACTCAGGGCAGATGCGACCGAGGGGACGGTCGAGACCATGAGCAGTCAGTCCGGGCCACGAGACGGCCGGCCCGATCCTGGCCGACCACGGTGGCCACCCGCATCTGCCTCAACGTGCTGGGGTCGGCGCGGGCCCGGCGGGAACGCTACGTGGGCGAGTGGATCCCCGAGCCGGTACCCGACCCGGCCGAGTGGATCACCGGCCGGTCGGGCGGCACCACCGTGGACCCGGCCGACCGGGTGACCTTGGATGAGTCGGTCAGCATGGCGTTCCTGGTCGTGCTGGACTCGCTGACCCCGGCGCAGCGG
>JASHUG010000230.1 GCA_030040155.1 Streptosporangiaceae bacterium
GTGGCTCAGGCAGGGACCGCCGGGGACCAGCGCGATCCGCGACGGTCAGCTGGAGCCAGCCAGGGTGGTGATGCTGCTGAACCGGGTGCTCGGTCCCGACACCCTGGTCGTCGCCGACCCTGGCACCCCGACTCCGAACGTCGCCTGCTACTGGGAGACGGTCAGCCCTGGCCGGACGGTGATCGCGCCGCGCGGGCACGGGCCGATGGGGTACGCGATTCCCGGTGCGATCGGCGCGTGCTTCGCCCGGCCTGGCCGGACCGTGCTCTCGGTGACGGGCGACGGCAGCCTGGCGATGTCCTGCGGGGAGCTGGAGACGGCGGCCAGGTTCCGGCTGCCGATCTTGTTCGTCCAGTTCACCAACTTCAGCCTCGGCTGGATCAAGATGCTGCAGCACCTGTACGCCGAGGGCCGCTACTTCGGCGTGGACCCGGGCCCGATCGACGCTATCGGGATCGCTAGGGCCTGCGGCCTGGACGGCGAGCGGGTCACCAGCCTGGCCAGGCTGGAGGAGCTGGCGGCCGGCTTCGCCGCCGACCCGCGGCCGTTCTACATCGACATCGAGGTCCCGCACCCGATCGAGTACACACCGCCGGTGTCCTCCTGGGTCGACGCGCTGAACGGCAGCACGGCGCGGCCCGTCTACTGACACCGCTGCGCTCGGGCCCGGCCGCCGACCGCGGTGTACCCTCGGCGCAATCCTGTTACCAGGGAGGTCTCGACGCATGGCGTATGAAGCTGAGGTCAGCGTCCACGGTGACGCCAACGTCGGCTCGTCCCTCAGCGAGGACGTCTACTCCCAGCTGCGCCGAGAGATCGTCCGGGGCGAACTGCGGCCGAACCAGCCGCTGGCCGAGATCGAGATCGCTGAGCGGCTGAACGTTTCGCGCACGCCGGTGCGCGAGAGCATGCAGCGGCTGGCGGCCGACGGCCTGGTCATCTCCCGGCGCCGCCGCTGGCAGGTGTACGAGCACTCCAAGCACGAGATCGAGGAGATCTACGAGGTGCGCCTCGCGCTGGAGGGGTACGCGGCGCGGCTTGCCAGCCAGCGCATCACCGACGTGCAGATTGAGGAGCTCGCGAGCCTGCGCGACTCGGCCGCCGCCGACGGCGAGCTGACCGCGCGGGTCGAGCACAACGAGATCTTCCACAATCAGCTGGTCAGCATCGCCGGGAACGAGCGGCTGGCGGGCATGCTGGCCCACAACCGTAACTTCGCCTTCAACCGCCAGGTGGCCTCGCTCTACACGCCGAACGACCTCGCGGTCTCCGGGATGCAGCACGCCCGGCTGGTCGAGGCGGTGCTGGCACGCGACGGCGATGCGGCCGAGCGGATCGCGCGCGAGCACATCCAGTCCGCGTTGGAGATCATTATCGCTCGGCTGCCCTGATCTCAAGTTCCGGCCGCATGCCGGCGCCTACCTGACCTCCGGCTGCGGACCCGCTGCGCGGACGCCCGCGTCACCGCGAGCTTCGGCGCGAGCTTCGGCGCGCGAAGTCGCCTGTCAGCACGCATGGCGTCGGGTCAGTTCGTGTCGCGGCCCGACCACACGGCGTCGGGTACGCCGGTTGCCGCGTTCACGGCGCGGGCCGCCACGAACAGCAGGTCGGCCAGGCGGTTCAGGTACGCGGGCACCAAGGGCACGACTGGCTCGGCGCGGCCCAGCGTCGTGACCCGCCGTTCTGCCCGTCGGCAGGCCGCCCTGGCGACATGCAGTTCCGCCGCTCCCTGGGACCCGCCAGGCAGGATGAAGTTACGCAGCTCGGGCAGCGCGTCCTGAAGGTCGTCGATCGACATTTCCAACCCGGCGACATCGCTGTCGGCCAGGCGGGGCAGGCCACTGCCTGGCCCGGAGCGGTCCGGAGCCATCAGCTCGCTGCCGATCACGAACAGCCGGCCCTGGACTGCCTGCAGGATCGCGGCCAGTTCGGCGGGCACGCCATGCGCCAGCGCCGCACCGACCGCGGCATTGCATTCGTCGCAAGCGCCGATGGCCTCGATTCTGGCGTCGTCCTTGCTCAACCGCCTGCCGCCCCAGATACTCGTCTGGCCGCCATCGCCCTTGCGGGTGTAGATCTTCATCATTTATAGCTCTCGGTTTTCCCGCGCACGGGCTCATGCCGCCCAGGGCGCTACCCAGTCCGCGTCGAGCAGGTCAGGGCGGCGCAGCCCGGAGATCATCAGCCGTACCGCATCCTGGACGTCACGCGTCAGCTCGTGGCACTGTGCGGCGGACCGGCAGCGCCCCGGCCCGAGCTGCTGCGCAAGCGAAACGACCGTCGGCGCGAGTCCGCTGAGCTCACGAGCGTCATCCTGGTCAAGCTGCCAGCTCCCGTTGCCCAGCCCGGTGACCTGGTCGTTGAGCCAGTCCCAAGGGCTGGCAGTCAGATGCGGATCCCATGACCGCGGGCACGGTTCGTTCCCTTCGAATTTCGGGTGGTAATGCGCGACACCGAAGCTGCCGGGAGGGTCGGCGAGCCGGTCGAACAGGTCGGCGCGCCACAGCGGGCGGTCGACCGCGAGCAGCTGGGCCGCCGACTCGCTGCCGCGGCGGGGATGCGCAGCCAGCTCGCGCAGTTCGATCCGTGCGCCGTGCTCCATGGAGGAGTCCTCCAGATCGATCTCGAACCAGTGCCGCACGGTGATCGCTGTCCGCGCGAGGGCGATGACATGCTGCACGATGCCTCCAGCAGTTCAGGTTGGCGGTGCGCGTTCATTGTCCCGCATCGTCCGGCCGGCCAGCCCGGCTGGCGCTGCGTTCAGTGACCGGCTTGCGCCGGCAGCACGATGTGGTCGAGCGCATATCCGGTCGGGGCGAGTGCGTCGGACATGATCGCCTCCATGACCGGCAGCGGCACGAGGCAGTCGGCGCAGGCATCAGGGCCGGCCTCGATCCGCACGATCACCCGGTCCTGGCCGGTCACCGACCAGCTGAGGACGTAGCCATCAGAGGCCAGCATGTCCCGGAAGCGCCGGAACGCGGCGTCCAGCCCGGCGGAACCCGCGGCACCCTCTTGGACGGGAGCACCGTCTCCGGCAGAAACGCCGCGCTCGCTGTCGCTAGCCATCGATGTCACCAACCCTTGCGATGGACGGGGGGCCGCCGCGCGGCCCGAAGGTCTCGATGACCGCGGAAACGCCGGAGTTGTCGGCGCCAGCGACCATTACCTGCACCGCGGCCGGTGAATTGAGCACCGGGACGAGATCGGGGTCACAGCTGGCGCTGGCCAGGTCCGGCATGGCGTCGGGGTGGTCGGCGGGCAGCCGCCAGCGAGTGTGCCGCGAGACCGCGTCCTTGCCCACCGCCGCCAGGTCCGTCCTGGTGTTCGCGGCACGACTGTAGATGAACTGCCGGACGTCTTCCTTGCCCCAGCCCGCGCTGGCGAACAGCCGTGCGTGTTCAGGTCCGAGCACCACCAGCGCGCTGATGGTCTCGTGGACGAGGGCACCGGTCCGCCTGATTGTGCCGGCGATGTCGAGAGCGAGCTGCTCGGGGACCTGGGTGTGGCGGGCCTCGATGTGCACACACGACCGGATGACGATTGCGGTCACGGCGCTGTCATCGGGATCGAAGCCGTGCTCGACATGCAGCGGAGGCCACGGGCTCTGCTCCTCGTTCTCCGCGATGCAGGCGCTGTACTTGGCCGGAGTGCCCTGGGTGGCCTGGTCCAGCAGGTGCGGGTGCAGGCCGAACACGTTGATCGCGGTGAGGCGGATGGCCCGGCCGATCGTGGCGTTCGCACGGAAGCCCGAGCCGAAGACGTTGCCGGCGCAGTTCAGGCCGATCCGCGTCCGGACCGGGCCGTTGACGACGAGAAGCGGCGCCGTGCCGGTAGTGCTCTGCCAGATCCCTCTGATCGGGTAGCCGTCGCCGGCCAGGGCCTCCCAGGCGGCCAGCACAACGGGGAAGTAGTCGGGCAGGCAGCCGGCCATCGCGGCATTGATGGCAGCGAGCCTGACCGTGCACTCCCGGTTCAGATGCGGCATCGCCAGCACGACCTGGTCAGGATGCAGGCTGGTCCTGGCCAGGAACTCGGCTAGGTAGGACTCGGTTACCGGCACAACCGGCAGGCCGTCGGTCCAGCCCTGGCGCGCGTAGTATTCCATGGCCGCGCGGATTCCGGCCGCGTCGGCCAGCGGCGGCCCTTCGGTTGCGTTGGCCAAAGGCGCCCCTTCGGTTGCGTTGGCCAGCGGCGGCCCTTCGGTTGCGTTGGCCAGGGCCGGTCCGGCGGCGCCAGCCGCAGGCCCGCCAGCGGGCAGTGGGCCGGCCACTCAGGACTCCGCGCCGAGAATGCGGAGCACCGCGGGCAGCAGATCCCGCGCGCGGGCCTGGATCTGGGCGTCGTCAAGGCTTGCCAGCGGATGCGGCATGGTCACGAACTGGTAGGCCGGGAAGCCGTACACCCTGGCCATCGCCTGGGCCGCGGGCACGAATGGCTCGGTGCAGACGCTCACGGCCGGTACTCCGGCCCGCTCCAGCAAGATCCCGTCGGCCAAACTGGCCGCGCTGCACGAACCTCAATCACCGATGCCCGCCACCACGAAGTCGCAGCTGTGCAGGATGCGCTGGATCAGGCTCTCCTCGGTCGGCGTGCCGAAGTAGCTCTTCGTAAACATCACGGCGGCCCGGACTCCGTGCTCGCGCTGGAGGTCTCGTCCGATGCTCGACAGGAGCAGGGCAGCGTTCGGCTTGGTGTTCTCCAGCAGGCCCACGGTCAACCCGCGCAGCTTTGGCGGCCGGGGCGCGAGCGTCGTGTCCAGGGCCCGCTCGTCGAAGCCAGTCGGATCGAGCAGCATCTCCGGCCCGGCCACCATGCGCGATTACCTCCAGCCCCGTGTCGTCGGCACCCGGGCCAGCCAAGCACGCCGCCGCGCGCCTTACCAGACACTCTCCCGTCAGGTAGCAGCCCGGCTCAGCCGGCGCGGCCAGGTCGGATGACCTGTGCGAACGGTCAACGCCACGGACACTGGCCGCCCAGATCGGTCCACCGGTCGTTCAGTTTCTTCACAGTCGTGGCGCCGTCGCTCTCAAGGTGGAACCCGCCGTTCGGGTGCGCCATCTTCAGTACTCCCCAGATGCCGTTCCCGCGATCGGCGTATTCCTCGTCAGTCAGATTCTGCTCAAAAACGACGGTGATCGTCCGCTTTGCCATCTCGCCTCGCTATGTCAACGGCGATGTATCTGATCAGGCGCGCGACTCACGCGCTGCCCGTGAAAGCCGAATGCTAGCTCAGTCTAAGAAGAGCGAACCGTCATGAATTGTCTGCCCCAGGTCCGGCCTACACGTCGCTAGCGTCGAACGCCTTGCCGAAAGCCCGCACGCGGTCGGGCCGGGTGAGGGCTAGCCCCACGACGATGATCAGGCCGGCCGCGAGCCAGGCCAGCGCGATCCAGGCCGAGTAGCTGATCGGAGCCGGAGGTCGCGGGACAAGGGTCGAGTAAATCGCGTATCCGCAGATCACCACCGCGATTAGCGGCAGCACGACGTCGAGGATGATGTTGTAGCCCTCGCCGCGCCGCCTGGCCTTCCAGAAGAAGACCATCCCGGCGATCGACACCAGCGCGTACACCAGCAGGATGCCGAGCGACGCGGTCGTGGCCATGAGGTCGAAGTAGAGGCCGACGCCGAAGTGCCGGCCGAACCACGCCCCGAGGATCAGGGTCAGCGCCACCGAGACCGCGATCCCGACATACGGGCTCCGGAACCGCGGTGTGGTTGCGGCGAACTGCCGCGGAATCCCGCCGTCCCGGCCCATCGCGAACAGGGTCCGCGCGGTCAGGTGCACTCCGGCCAGCGCGGCGACGAACGCGTCGACCGCGACCACGACGTCGACCAGCGTGCTGAACCAGTGGCCGACGTAGCGGTCCGAGAGCGTCGCCAGTGCGGTCGGATCGGCCGCCCACTTGCCCGCACCGGCCACGCCGTACCCGACCGCCTGAGCCCAGGTCACGAAGATGAAGTAGACCGTTGCCACGATGACCGTGCCGAGGATCGCGCGCGGGATCACCCGGCGCGGCCGGGAGGCCTCCTCGCCGAGCACGGCGGCCGCCTCGAAGCCGATGTACCCGGTGAACGCCAGGATCACCGCGAGCGCCAGCCCGTGTGTGCTCGGCGACAGGTGGGGATCGAAGGGTCGCCAGGTCAGGCCGTTCGCGCCGCCCTTGGCCACGATCGCCAGCGACAGCGCCACGATCGTGAGCACGCCGATCACGGCGAACACAAGCTGCACCCTGGTCGAGATCCGGATGTCGGTCAGCGCGATCAGCAGGATGAGGACCACGAGGATGCAGTACAGCGCGAACCAGCCGAGGTGGACGCTGGTGTCAGCCGTCAGCACGGTGGACAGGAAATCGGCCGCGATGATCAGCACGAACGAGATCCCGACCGCGAAGGCGATCGCGTACATCCAGCCGGCCAGGAAGCCGACCTGCGGCCCGAGGCCGCGCACCGTGTAGGTATAAAGCCCGCCGGCGTGCGCGATGCGCCGGGTGAACCGCACGATCACCGACGCGAGGCAGAGGCTGCCGATGCCGGCGATCACGTAGGCGACCGGCACGGCAGCCCCGGCGGTGGCCGCGGCCCCGGCCGGCGCGGCCGACACCGCGAACGTCAGGGCCAGCAGCGCGAGCGACTGCGCGACCGCGTCGGCACTGCCCAGGACGCCATGGCGGAGCTCGCCGGACGGTCCCGCTTTCTGGCCGCTAGCAGGCACGGCTTCCTCTTTCCGCTAGAGATTTGGAAGGGAACGAGGTGTCACCGGGGCCGGCGAGGTCCCGGTTAGTTAGTCATCGATGAGGGCGAACACGCGGGCCGGACCGCCGTTGGCCCCCCGTACCTTCAGCGGGGCGACGACGATGCGGCAGCGGGCCGGCAGTTCGGCCAGGCTCGCGAGGTTCTCGATAATGATCTTTCCGGCGCCGAGCCACAGCCGATGGAGCGGGT
>JASHUG010000231.1 GCA_030040155.1 Streptosporangiaceae bacterium
CTAACACCCCTGCCGCCAGCCAGGTACCGGCCTGGGCCGAGCTGCACTGCCACTCGTCCTACAGCTTCCTGGACGGGGCATCGAGCCCGGCCGAGCTGGTGCAGGAGGCAGCGGAGCGGGGCCTGTCCGCCCTGGCCATCACCGATCACGACGGCATGTACGGGGTGCCGCAGTTCGCCCAGGCCGCGGCGCGCCTGCGCGACAGCGGGACCGGACTCGGCACGGTGTTCGGCGCGGAACTCAACCTGGGCCTCGCCCGCGGCACCTCACGGGCCGGCCCTCCTGACCCGGCCGGACGGCACCTGCTCGTGCTCGCCCGCGACCCGGAGGGCTACCGCAGGCTGTGCCAGGTCATCAGCGCTGCCCAGCTGGCCGGGGGCGAGAAGGGACGGCCCGTCTATGACGAGGAGGCGCTGGCCGCCGCGCACGGCGGCCACTGGGTGATCCTCACCGGCTGCCGCAAGAGCGCCGTGCCCGCCGCGCTTGCCAGGAGCGGTCCCGAGGCCGCGGCCGGGGAGCTCGCGCGGCTCACCGCCGTCTTCGGCCCGGACAACGTGAAGGTCGAGCTGGCCTTCGGCAACGACCCGGCCGACGACGAGCGCAACAACGTGCTGGCCGAGATCGCCGCGCAGCACGGCCACGGCATCGGCGTGATCGCCAGTAGCAACGTGCACTACGCCGCGCCGCAGGATGCCAGGCTCGCGCAGGCACTGGCAGCGATCAGGGCCAGGTCCAGCCTGGACGACATGGCCGGCTGGCTGGCCGCCTCCGGCGGCGGCTACCTGCGCTCCGGAGACGAGATGGCGGCCCGGCTGGCCCGCCATCCCGGCGTGCGCGAGCAGACCGTGGAACTGGCGTCTGACTGCTCGTTCGACTTTCACGTGATGGCACCGCGGCTGCCGGACTTCCCCGTTCCGTTCGGGCATTCAGAGGAGACCTGGCTGCGCGCGCTGACGGCAGCCAAGGCACCGGGACGCTATGGTCCGCGCGAGGCAGAGCGGCAGCCGGGCGCGTACGCGCAGATCGACCGCGAACTGGATGTCATCGGCCAGCTTGGCTTCCCCGGCTACTTCCTGATCGTGCATGACATCGTGCAGTTCTGCGAGGACAAGCACATCCTGTGCCAGGGTCGCGGCTCGGCGGCGAACTCGGCGGTCTGCTACGCGCTCGGCATCACCAGCGTCGACCCGGTCGGGCACGGGTTGCTGTTCGAGCGTTTCCTGTCGGCGGGACGGGACGGGCCGCCGGACATCGACCTGGACATTGAGCACCAGCGCCGGGAGGACGTCATCCAGTACGTCTACGGCAAGTACGGCAGGGAAAACGCCGCGCAGGTCGCAAACGTGATCAGCTACCGGCCGCGGATGGCGATCCGGGACGCGGGCCGCGCCCTTGGCTACGAGCCCGAGCAGCAGAACGAGTGGTCCAAGCAGGTCGGCCCGCGCAGCTACGGGCCGGGTCAGCCGGTCCCGCCCGACGCTGGCGTGCCCGAGGCGGTCGTCGAGCTGGCCGAGCGGATGCAGAAGCTGCCCAGGCACCTCGGTATCCACTCGGGCGGGATGGTGATCTGCGACCGGCCGGTGGGGGAGGTGTGCCCGGTCGAGTGGGCCCGGATGCCGAACCGCAGCGTGCTGCAGTGGGACAAGGACGACTGCGCGTACGCCGGGCTGGTCAAGTTCGACCTGCTGGGCCTGGGCATGCTGACCGCGCTGCGGGACTGCTTCGACCTGGTCGAGCAGGCGCACGGCGTCCGCTGGGACCTGCACACGATCCCGCAGGAGGATCCCGGCGTCTACGCGATGCTGCAGAAGGCCGACACAGTCGGGGTGTTCCAGGTGGAGTCGCGGGCGCAGATGGCGACGCTGCCCCGGCTGCGGCCGGAGAAGTTCTACGACCTGGTCGTCGAGGTCGCGCTGATCCGGCCGGGCCCGATCCAGGGCGGCTCGGTGCACCCCTACATGCGCCGCCGGCACGGCGACGAGGAGGCCGACCTGCCGCATCCGCTGATGGAGCACGCGCTGGGCAAGACCCTCGGGGTGCCGCTGTTCCAGGAGCAGATGATGCAGATCGCCATGGACTGCGCCGGCTTCAGCCCGACCGAGGCGGACCGGCTGCGGCAGGCGATGAGCTCCAAGCGCGCACCCGAGCGGATCGAGGAACTGCGCGAGCGGCTGATGACCGGGATGGCCGAGCGGGGCATTCCGGCCGCGGTCGCGGAGGACATCTACGTCAAGATCCTGGCGTTCTCCAGCTACGGTTTCCCCGAGTCGCACGCGATCAGCTTCGCCTACCTCGTCTACGCCAGCGCCTGGCTCAAGTGCTACTACCCGGCCGCGTTCACCGCGGCGCTGTTGCGTGCGCAGCCGATGGGCTTTTACGCGCCCGCCAGCCTGATCAGCGACGTGCGCCGGCATGGCGTGCAGGTGCGCGGCGTCGACATCAACGCCAGCGGGGTCCTTGCCACTCTCGAAAAAGCCGAAGATCAGGGGAATGGGCCGGGTCCGGCCTCTCGGGACCACGACGCCGGTGTGGTACCGGAGCTGGCCGGGGGAGTCCCCGTTCCCGGCCAGCCGGTTATCAGGCTCGGGCTGTCCGAGGTACGCAACCTCGGTACCGCCGCGGCGGAGGAGATTGTCGCTGGGCAGCCGTACGCCGACCTGGAAGACTTCGCCCGGCGCACGACGGTTCCGGCCGCGGCGCTGGAGGCGCTGGCGATGGGCGGCGCGTTCGGCTGCTTCGGGGTGAGCAGGCGGGAGGCGCTGTGGGCGGCGGGCGCGGCCGCGACGGTCAGGCCCGGCCAGCTGCCGGGCACCACGCTGGGGATGACCGCCCCCGCGCTGCCGGCCATGACCGCGGCGGAGGAGACGTTCGCCGACTTGTGGGCGACGGGCACGTACGGCACGCACCCGATCGAGCACATCAGGGACCTGCTGGCGGCCGACGGAGTGCTGCCGGCCGTGAGCCTCCTGACCACGCGAAACGGCCAGCTCGTAGCGGTCGGCGGGTTGGTCACCCACCGGCAGCAGCCGGGGACCGCGCGCGGGGTGGTGTTCCTGAGCCTGGAGGACGAGACGGGGATGTGCAACATCATCTGCCCGCCGTCGGTGTGGCAGCGCTACCGCAAGATCGGCGTGGACGCGAGCGCGCTGCTGATCCACGGCAAGATCGAGCGGCTGGACGGCGCCGTCAGCCTCCTCGCCAGCCGCCTGCAGCGGCTCAAGGTCGTCGCCGCCGCCCGCAGCCGCGACTTCCGCTAGCGCCGGCCGCCCCAGTCGGCCGGCGCTAGCGGTCAGCTCGCACGGCCTACTTGGCGAACGCGACCGGGTATGGCCCTGGGAAATGCACCGTCGTGGACGCGACAACCCGGCCCGAGTTGGCGGCGACCGCGACGGAGTCGGACACGTCCTCGCTCTTCTGCAGCTCCGCGTACACGGTCCGGCCGTCCGGGCTGAGCTGCAGGAGGACCGTGCTTGCGAACGGGTACGGGCGATAGGGGAAGTGCACCAGCCGCTCGACGTGGCCGGTGTGCAGGTTCACCATCGCGAGAACGCCAAGCACCGACCGCCCGCGAGGCTGACCGAACACATACGCGGTGGACCCGTTGGGGCTGACCGCGAGGCCCGACACGCTCCTCTCTGGCAGCGCCCAGCGCCGGACCGTCCTGCCGGTGGCCGGGTTGATGGCGTAGAGCGCGCGCTGGCCCGCCACGTAGGCCAGCGAGTCGTCCGGGGCCATCGCGGCGGCCTCTGTGTTCCGGATCGTGAACGCTTTGCTGGTGCCGGTCACGGCGTTGAAGCGAAATTCCATCGTGAACGGCGAACCGTTCTTTGGCGAGAATCCTTCGGCGAACGCGTACGCCGTCGTGCTGTCCGGCGCTACCGAGAATGGGGAGAGGACGAGCGGTCCCACCCGAGCCGTCCGCAAGACGGTGTTCGTGGCCGTACTGATGATCCCGACGCCCTCGTCATCGAGGGCGTAAATCAGCTTGCCATTCGGGCTCAGTACCAGGTTGCTGCACTGGACGATCTTGATCCTGGTCAGCACCTTCCGGGTCGTGAGGTCGACGACGAGGATGTCGCGCGGACTGAGGGCCACGTAGGCCCGGGTCCCCCCGTCAGTAATGACCGCCGTATCGACGCCGACGACGTGCAGCGGGATCGCGGCGCCGACCCGATCGGTCCTGGCGTTGACCGGAGTTATCTTGGTCCAGTTCATGAGCCATACGGTGTGTCCATCCGGCGAGGCCACGAGCGTGGATCCGTAGATCACGGTGAGCCCGATGGTAGGCACCCGGATGGTCCGCTGCCGACCGGTGGCGAGATTGATGGCGGCCACGGTGTGCTGGGAGGTCTCGACGAACGCCGTGCCGGTGCGCTGACCCGCTGCTGGCGCGGCGGGTGTCGTGCGGAACGCCAGCGCCGGCACGCTGACGGCCAGCGCCGTCGCGGTCGCGATCGCGGCGGTGGCGACGACCCGGCGCCGCCAGCGCAGTCGGTCCCCGGCGCGCATTGCGGTGGTGACTACAGGCCCCATTGGTGGCTCCATTCGGGTGGCTTCGTCGAGTAGCTGGGCCAGCCTCGTCTCAGTCATGGCTGACCCCCGTGACCGCACGGCCCGGGCCGGGGCCTCCGGCTGAGCGAGTCAGGTCCTCGCCCATGAGCTGGCGCAGCCGCTGCAGTGCCCTGGCGCTCTGGCTCTTGACGTTGCCCGGCGAGCAGCCCAGCAGGTCGGCGACCTGCTCGATGCTCTGGTCGGACCAGTAACGCAGCACGACGACCGCCCTGGCCCGAGGGGGTAGTTCGGCGAGTGCAGCCATGATGTCCATCCGCTGCTCGGGACAGTCGATCCGCGCTGCTCGCTCTGGCGGGTCCGCCGTCGGCAGTTCGGTCCAGCTCCGCCTGCGCCGCTCCGCGAGGTAGGCATTCAGCAGCGTGCGCGTGGCGTAATTGCTCAGGTTGTCGTGCCGCCTGATCCGGTTCCAGGAGGCGAATAGCTTCGTCAGCGTGATCTGGGTCAGATCCTCGGCACTGTGCCAGTTGCCGCACATGAGGTACGCGGTGCGCCGCAGCCGGGGGGCTGCGGCCGCGGCGAAGCTGGCGAATTCATCTCGGTCAGCGGGCGTCATGCACGTCATGCACCTCTTCCGGCCGGCAGGCGGATGGCCGTGTCGTGACTGTCACCGGAATACAGCGCCCGGGCCGCTCAGGAGGTTGCACAGCCGGCGAAGAAATATGCCGGCCCGCGACGGATCGGGTGTTGCGGAAGGCGCGCCAGCCGAGCAGGCAGCCAAACCCCATGATGCCGAACCCGGACACGGTATCGGCGATGCGCAGCCCGCGATGGCTTACGCGGTCGCGCACCATCGCGATGGCCCCCGACAGGACGGCGAACCAGGCGAAGGAACGGCAGCCGATAGCGGTCAGCAGCGCGACCGCGGCAGGAGTGGTGCGGGCGATCCGGGCGGTGGACGCGGCGGCGAAGATGGCGGCCCATGACGCGATCGTCAACGGGTTCGACGCGGTCGCGATGAGTGCGGTCCGGAAGGCGCGGGCAGGGGACACGATCTCCTCTCGTGCTTTTCTGTGGGCTCCCATCGGTGCTCTTCGAAGAACTCCCAGACCAGCTTCCAGCGCACCTCATCCTGGGGCTCCCTGATCAGGAAGCGGGCACGGTCAGCGAGCGTCATCGCGCGATACTCCGTCACCGCTGCCACCGTTCTCTGCTATGCCGCATGGGCTGACCCGCGATTAGCCACGGTAGCGCTTGACCGGCCAGTACGAGGTCAGCATCACCGCCACCAGCCGCTCGCTGGCGTGGAAGGCCGCTGCTAGCAGCCGAGAACGACGGTCAGTCGCGGGCCTAGTGCTCGGCCGGCCGTCTCACCAGCGGGGACTCGAGCAGGCGGAGCGTGCCCGCATCCGCGTCCAGCTCAGCGGCGATGCCGATGGGGTAGGTCTGCTGGTATCCGCCGTGACCGACGTTCGCCCAGGCCAGGAGGGGCACGCCGAGGTCACCGAGCCGTTCGGCCAGGATCTCCTCGATGAGCGCCGGCTCGCCGCAGCCGCCGAACGTTCCGCCGATGATGCCGGCCACGCCATCCAGGTAGCCGCTGCGGCGCAGCTGGGTCAGCATCCGGTCAACCCGGTAGGAGTCCTCGTGCACCTCCTCGACCAGCAGGATGGCGCCGCGCGCGGGCAGCGACGTGTCGGTGCCCACAGACGAGGAAAGCAACGTCAGGTTGCCGCCCAGGGTCACTCCGCGGGCGATACCGCCAGAAAGCGTGACCGCCTGCGGGTACTGAGTGATCAGGGCCTGCTCGGGGCGCAGGAGAACGCGCAGTAGCGAGCCGAACGAGTAGTGCGCAGTGTCCCCCGAGGAGGCGACCACCGGGCTGTGTAGGCTGGCCCAGCCGAGCCGCGCCGCGAACGCCTCGAGGATCGCGGTCACGTCCGAGTAACCGGCCAGCACCTTAGGTGGCAGGCCAGCCAGGCTGTCCCAGTCCAGCGCGGCCAGCGTGCGCTGGGCACCGTAACCGCCGGTGGCAAACACGATCCCGGCGATGGCCGGGTCGGTGAGCGCCCCGGTCAGGTCTCCGGCCCGCAGTTTGTCGTCGCCCGCTAGGTAGCTGCGCATGCTGCCGCCGTCGGTCGCGCTCGGATAGATCACCGGCTCCAGGCCAGCGAACCGCAGTGCATCCAGGCCGATCGCCAGCTCCGCCTGACTCGCGGGGCTGCTGGCCGACAGGACCGCGACACGGTCGCCGGGGCGCAAGGCCGGCGGGCGCGCCAGCGACTGGGGCCTCTCCCGCGCACCCGGTCCAGTTCGGCCGGCGCCGGGCCGGCCGACTGCCCGAGAGCCGAGAGAGCGCCCCGTGCCCTGCGGCCTGGCCGCGTCCCGTGGCTCGCGGTCAGCCATAGTGCTGCTCGACCGCTGCGGCGATCATGGTTGTGACCGTCTTGAAGCAGCGGATCATGCCCCATGCGTTCTGGCTCTGGTAGCTGACCGTGCGCTCGCCGGTGCGGTGCACGGTCGGCACGATCGCGGCCGCCTGGGCGAGTTGCGCGGCGTCGACTTCGAGCTCGACGGTGTAGCCGCGAGCCGGCGGATCCGCGGGCGTCCTGCGTCCGGCCAGCTTCCCCGCCTGGGCCGCGGCAGCGGCAATGGCCCCGGCGGTCTGCTGCGGCGGCCGGCAGATGGCCGCGTACCGGCTGACGCAGTGCTTGACCGCGACCGTCACCGCTTGCGGCGCGTAGCCAGCGGCGTCAGCGCAGGTCCGGTCGTCCCCGGTGACGAGCACGACCGGCACTCCGAACTCCGCGGCGACATGGGCGTTCAGCCGGCCCTCGCTGCCAATTTCGCCGTTGACGCGCACGCTGGTGATCGAGTTGGCGAGATAGGTATGGGCCAGGACGCCCTCGGCCCCCGCGGGCGCGTGGTAACCGAGGAACGCGACGGCTTGCACTGACTGGTCTTGGATGCCCTCGACCATGCTCAGCTCCTTATGCCGGCCGGTGAGCATCACTGCCCGGTGGTCGAGTTCCTCGAGCAAGAGGTTACGCATGGTCGAGTGGGCCTCGTTGACAAGCACCTCGTCCGCGCCCCCGTCGAAGAACCCGGCGATAGCGGCGTTCACATCGGAGGTGAACATCTTTCGGCACCGCTGCCACTGCTCGGTGCCAGGCTCGACGTCGGCAGGCCAGGTAACCCCCGTGGCCCCTTCCATGTCCGCGGAGATAAGGAACTTCATGAGGCTACAGACTGCCGTCCGGCGCTTCGCGGTGTCGAGCCGGGGCGCCGGTCACACCGCGCGGCGCGGCTATCGCAGAATTCCGGCTTGCGCCAGCCGCTCGATCAGCAGGGCCGCGCCCACCACCACCATCACCGTGGCTGAGATCACGGTGAGGACCCGTGCTGCGGCTGTGCGGCGGCGCAGCACGCCGCGCGCGAGAGTGCCGACCGCCGAGTAGACGACGGCGCAGTCAGTCATATGCAGCACGCCGAGCAGGCCGACCTGGACGGCGAGCGGCCAGCCCGCGCCGGGCCGGGCGAACTGCGGCAGCAGGGCTAGATACAGCAGCAGGCCCTTGGGGTTCAGCCCGCTCACCGCCGCGCCCCGCGCGGCCGCGCGCCAGCGCGACTGGATGGCCGGAGCGTCAGGCGTGCCGCCGCCTGCCGGCGAGCCCAAGGCGCGACGGCGGGCCAGCGTGGTAGTGCCGAGCCACATCAGGTAGCCGGCGCCGGCGATCGTGAGCCCCGTCAGCAGGCCTGGTGTCCGCGCGACCAGCACCGCGAGCCCGGTCACGACGAGGACGGTGTACCCGGCATAGCCGGCGACCAGGCCGCCGACCGCTGCCGGGACGCAGCGGCCGCTGGTGCCGACCGCAATCGTGTAGGCCCAGTCGGCACCGGGGGTGAACACTAGCAGCAGGTCTACGGCCAGGAACGCCGCGATTGCGCCTCCAGCCACTGCTCCGCCCCGCTCCCTCGCGCCAGCCGCGCCGCGCTCGGTTGGTTGTCACCGGAAACGGTAGGTCAGTTCAGGCCGAAGGTGTTCCTGAAGTTTGCGCTCTGAAGTCTGCTAGAAGTAAGTTCTTCTGTATAGATGCGATAGACCGCAAGATTCTTGCTGAGCTGCAATTGGACGGACGGGTCACGATCACCGACCTCGCCGCCCGCGTGCAGCTGAGCGTGTCGCCCTGCCACCGCCGCGTGCGCGACCTGGAACGCGCCGGCGTGATCCGCGGCTACCGGGCCATCATCGATCCGGCGGCGGTCGGCCTCGGCTTCGAGGCGCTGGTGTTCGTCACCATGCACCAGGAGGACCGCGACACGGTGGCAGAGTTCGAGCGGGCCGTTGCCGCCGTCCCGCACGTGCTGCAGGCGCAGCGGCTGTTCGGCGATCCGGACTACCTCCTGCGGGTGCTGGCCGCCGACCTCGGCGCATATCAGCAGCTTTACGACCAGCAGCTCGCCGCGCTACCTGGCGTGCAGCGGCTGACCTCAACGCTTGTCATGAAGCACGTCGTCGGCCACCGTCCACTGCCGGCGTAAGGCCGCCCGTCTGCTGAAAGCAGATTCATTTGGCCGCCCTGAGCTGGGCGAACCATTGTGGAGTCGTGCCATCACGATCCAGTCACCTAGCCGAAAGCAGGAAAGAGCATGCGTGCTGCCGTTAGCGAGCCCACCACGGCGTCGGGGACACTCGATGATCAGCTGACAACCAGGCTCCTCTACCAGCGCATCATCGTGCTCGGGACCGAGGTCGACGACCGGGTTGCCAATCGGCTCTGCGCGCAATTGCTGCTGCTGTCGGCCGACGACCCGCGCGGCGACATCAGCCTGTACATCAACTCACCGGGCGGCTCCGTCAGCGCCGGACTCGCGATCTACGACACGATGCGGCTGATCCCCAACGATGTCAGCACGCTCGCACTCGGCCTCGCCGGGAGCATGGCCCAGTTCTTGCTGTGCGCGGGAACCCGTGGAAAGCGTTTCAGCCTGCCGCACGCCCAAGTGCTGATGCACCAGGGATCGGCCGGGTTCGGCGGCACCGCGGCCGATGTGGAGATCTACGCCGCGCAGCTCGAGCGCACCGGAAAGCTGATGACCAAGCTGACCGCCGAGCACACGGGCCAGCCCGTCGAGCGAATCGAGAAGGACAGCCTGCGCGACCGCTGGTTCAGCGCCGAGGAGGCCCTTGAGTACGGGATGATCGACCACATCGTGGAGACCGTCGATGACGTCCGCCCTGCCGTAGCGAGCCGGATGGCGAGGTTCTGACCGTGGGCCAGTACACGATCCCCACCGTCGTGGAGCGGACCCCGCTCGGTGAGCGTGCCTACGACGTGTACTCGCGGCTGCTGTCTGAACGGATCGTCTTCCTCGGGACCGAGATCGATGACGGCGTTGCCAACGTCGTGATGGCTCAGCTGCTCCACCTTGAGGCGGCCAGTTCGGACATGGAGATCAGTCTCTACATCAACTCGCCCGGCGGCTCGTTCAGCGCGCTGACCGCGATCTACGACACGATGCAATTCATCCGGCCGGACGTGGCGACGGTTTGCATGGGGCAGGCGTCGTCGGCGGCAGCGGTGCTGCTGGCCGCGGGAGCGCCCGGCAAGCGCACCGTCTTGCCGCACGCGAGGGTGCTGCTGCACCAGCCGTCAAGCCAGGCTCAGGGCACGCTCCCGGATCTGGCCATCCAGGCGAAGGAGGTGGCCATGGTCAGGGCGGAGGTAGACGAGATCCTCAGCAGGCACACCGGCCACCCGATCGCCAAGATCAGGGCGGACACCGACAGGAACAAGACATTCAGCGCCACCGAGGCAGTCGACTACGGGCTGGCGGACGAGGTGATCAGCAGCCGCAAGGCAATGCCCGCCGAGCTGGCCCGCCGCTAGCGGATCAGGCAGCCAGGAGGCACATGACGTCGCCCGACCCTCGAATGGGGCGGTCCTGCCTCTGCAGGCCTTCGCCGGAACCGGGAGCCTGCGGCGGGGCAAGTGCGTCCCGCGCCGAATCCAGCCGGATGAGGGCCGGGCGCCGGTCGCGATGATCGAGCAGGTCCCGGCCGATCTCGGCCAGCAGGTCGGCTAGGTCCATGCCGAGCGCGTCACAGATTGCGGCGAGGATCTCGGAAGAGGCTTCCTTTCGGCCGCGCTCGAGCTCGGACAGGTACGGCATCGAGACGCGAGCCGCGCGGGCCACGTCGGCCAGCGTGCGACCTTGCCCTCGGCGTGTGCGTCGCAGAACCTCGCCCAGGGTGGTGCGCAGCAACGGCCGGCGCCGACCGGAGCGGTTGCGCTGGCTCAACAGGGCAGGATCGACCATCACGTTGCCTTCCTGACGGCGAGCGATAGGTCCGCTCGGCGACCCTGGGGTCAGCTCACGGTAACTCGCCGTGCAGCAGCCCAGAACGCGGTTTCGCATTCGGCGTAAGCGGGCCGGCCGGAGGCGACGGACCCGGGCTGGTCACGGGCTGAGCGTTGCCGGCTCGCCGGCGTAGAGCGGGGAGGACTGCTTCATCTGGCGCAGCATCATCCGCATGTCGACGACTGGCCGGCCGGCCTCGTCCAGCGCATGACTGTCGAACCAGAGGACCTCGGTCTTCGGCGTCTGGCTGAGCGCCACGATCTCGCCTGTCACGTGATAGCTGTGGTCCAGGAACGCCGGGCCGTTCAGGAACCGGATCTCGATCGCGCCGAACAAGCCGACGTGCTTGCCCATGGCCTCCCGCAGGCCGGCGAGCAAGTCGGCGTACAGAAGGTTGACCACCGTCGACGGCGCTGCGATCGGCCCGCCCCAGGGCGAGGGGCCGGTGTACCAGTCCAGCGGTTCGGTCATTGCGGCCTGGCTGATGACCGAGCGCTGCCGCTTGCCGTCGACCGTGACCTGGCAGTCGCCGATCACGTCACCGGTTCGCAGGCCCCGTAGGATCCGGAGTTCGGCCGGGTCGACCGCGCGCAAGTCGCGGCTGCGCAGTGCGGACGCCGCGGCCGGGTTCCCGGCAGCCGCCGTGCCGTCGGCGACGAGCGTTCCGTCGCTGGTGGTCGCCCACGCTCGGACCTGGGCATCACGCTCACCGACGGGCGGGCGGCCAAGCAGCGCGATGACCGGCTCGCCGTCAGTGGTCGCGTGCCGGAAGTAAAGCGAGAGGCTGCCTGACTCGAACCAGCCGGGACTGAACGCCTCCACCAGTAGCGGAGGGAACTGGTCCATGTGAATGCTGCCGGCCACGGTTCCGCCCCTGAAGCCGAGCGCGGTCGCCGTCGCGTCGTCGTGGATGCTCCCGACGGCGCGCGCCGACAGGTTGCGGGGCCGTCGTTCCGGGCCCGTGATGGCATCGCCGTGAACTGTCATGATCTTCTCTGCCTCCGGATGTTGCGCCCTGCTCCCACTATCGGGACATGCGGTGCCATAGATCAACCGTTCGCATGCTCCTGAGCTGGGTCTCTTGAGCGGCCGAACCGGGAGCGAGCCGGGGAAGCCGGCCCCGCCGTGCCCGTTTTACAAGGTATGGGCATGGCTGTAACGGCCCGCCCGGCAGTGCGAATTACGTAGGTATTTGTTCGGCAAACAGAGGGTTGAGGTTACCCGCAAGTAGTGAGTTGCGTCTCATTGCGAAACCAAGCTTGCTGACTGAGCGTCGAACATTTCGTTGCTCACCGTAACGGACGCGGAGCCAGTCAGCCGGGTCGCGCCGCCGGTACTGTCAGGAAGGACGGCCAGATGCCTCGCACTGCCCGACTGATCGAGGTCCTGTGCGGCCGCAGCAAGGACCTGGTAGCCAGCCGCGGCAAGGCTCTTGTATCTAGTCGTGGCAAGGCCCTGGTTTTCGGGGGCGCCGCAGCCGCGCTAGTCGGCGCGGGCGCAGCCAGCGTCGTGGGCGGCGGAGCCGCTGACGCTGCAACGACAGCGGCCCTGTCGGGAAGCAGTGCTCCGGCTACGCTCGGCCCGTCGGCAAGTTCCCAGATGGCGGCGGTGCTGAGTCCGGGCGCCGGCTCCGGCGCGCAGCAGGCCACCTTGGGCGGAGCCGACGCGCCGTCGTTCGGGTCGGGGCAGCCCTATGAGATCTATGACTCGGTGACGCCGTCCGCGATCCCGGCCGGCCAGATAGTCGCGACCTATGCCAACGGGCCGTTCGCGGTGTCCCCGGCGGCGGTGGCCGGCAAGCAGGTGCTGTGGATCGACACCAACGGGTCGGACCCGCAGGCTAACGCAGTCGATGCCGAGCCCGGTGACGTGACCCCGGCGGGGGCAGGTACCTGGGCGGCACAGAAGCTGGCGGCCGATCCAGGCGGCCAGGCGATCATTTACACGATGGAGTCGGAGTGGCCGGCCGTCCAGGCCGCGGTTCGCGCAGCGGTGCCCGTCACCGAGCAGTCGCAGGTGCGCTGGTGGATTGCCGACCCGACCGGTGTGCCGCACGTGGTCGCCGGATCCTCGGCGACGCAGTGGTACTGGGGGTCCAGCTACGACATCTCGACCGCCACTCCCGGCTTCTGACCCCCCAGCGGACCGCCGGGCGAGGCGGCCCGGGCCATCCCCCGGTCCGGCCATACCCCAGCCGCGCCGTGCGGTTCGAGTACCCCGCCCTTCCCCGAGGGGGCGGGGCACTTTCCCGGCACCGGTTCCCCGCCCTTCCCCGAGGGGGCGGGGCACCGGTGCTCTTCGGGCTGATGCCGGGTCCGGCTCAGACGGGCGGGCCGGCGGCACGCGACGACGGCAACCTGCGGCTGGCGAAGGCCAGCGCGGCGGCGGCGACGCCGGCGATCGCGAACGCGGCGCCCACTCCCGCCGCCAGTGGCCAGCGGTGGGCCGTTGCGGCCGTAACGGCCGCGCCGCCCACGCCAATGCCGAGGGCAGTGCCGAGCACGTCCGCCAGGCTCAGCGAGGCAGACGCCCAGCCTTCCCGTCCGGCCGGCGCCTCGCGCAGCATGAGCAGCGACGTCGGCGCGTACGCAATCCCGATGCCAAACCCCGCGACCGTCCACGCTGCGATCGCGACGTAGACGGGCGTAGCAGGCAGCAGAACCAGCGCCATCGCGGCGAGCCCGGTGACGACAATGGCCAGGCCCGTGCCGACAAGGCGGCGAGCCTCCCATCGGCCGTTCAGCCGGGACTGGAGCCATGCGCCGGCCGTCCATGCCAGCGTCGAGCCGGTCACTGCGAGCCCGGCAAGGGCCAGACTGTGGTGGCGGACAGTCGTGATGGTGAGGGTGACATACGCGTCTGCCCCGAAGAAGGTAAAGGTCAGCAGTCCCCGGCAGAGGATGACGGCGGGCAGGCCCCGGCGAGCGGCGAACGTGCCCGCCGGCAGCAGACGGCGCAGCGAACGACCGATCACCACGACGCCGACGACGAGCAGGCCGATGCCGAGCACGACCTGACTCGATCCCGCGGCGAGCGTCAGCCCGCCTAGCACCAGCGCGGCCCCGGCGGCGGTGGCCAGGCCGTCCGTGAGCTTGTGCTCGCTGCCCGCACCGGCAGTTGGCTCGCTGTCGGCAGGCCGGTGCTTGCCGAGCCGGATGAGCGCAGGCATGGCCATCGATCCGGTCACCGCGACCAGCGGCAGCAGACCGAGGAACACCGCGCGCCAGCCGAACAAGCTCGCCACAGCGGCGCTTACAGCCGGGCCCATCAGGCCGGGCAGCACCCACGCGGTCGACAGAACCGCCATCATCCGGGCCCGTAGCTGCTCGGGCAGGCTCCGGCCGATCGCCACGTAGGCGACGGCTGGTACGGCGCCGGCGCCGACGCCCTGCAGAGCGCGGCCACCGACGAGGACGATCATCGTCGGCGCGAGACCCGCGATCGCGAGCCCTGCGCTGAACAGCGCGAGCCCGCCCACGAACGGCCGGGCCGGGCCGTACCGGTCAGCCTGACGTCCGGCGACGACAATGCCGACCACGTTGCCGAGCATGAAGGCGCTGAACACCCATCCGTACAGGCTGAGGCCGCCTAGGTCCCTGGCGACCATAGGCATGATCGTCACGACCGCGAGCGCCTCGGAAGCGATGAACGTGATGGTCAGCACGAGGCCGACTGTGAGAGCGCGCCGTTTCGCGGACCACAGGCCACCCAGCTCGGCGACGCGGTCCGGCCCTGGCGCGGTTACCTGCGTGCTCGCATCTACGATTGCCTCAGCGGTCATGATGCGAGACTAGAAACTCAAGTGCGGTTGAAGTCAACCAGATTCTGACCTGCGCTTCGAGCGGGCGTGCGGGCACTGCCAGGCCGATCAGCACACGCTAGGCCGCCGCCGCGTGGTGGACTCCCCAGTCAGCGGCAAGGTCGGTCACCCAACGCGTCGCGGCCGCTGCCGATTGCGGCGGAGCGCCGAGCAGCACAACCTCGGTCACCCCCGCGGCGGCGAGGCGAGGCACCGCATCGGGCGAGCACCCGGTGACAGCGACGGCGACGGTCAGCTCGGCCAGGCTCCGCCCCTTCTCCCGGCACATCCCGGACAAGACGCCGATGCGCTCTTCGACCCGCTCCGCAGGGAGGTTGAAGCCATACCATCCGTCGCCGAAGTCGGCCACGCGACGCAGGGCCGCGTCCGAGTTGCCGCCGACGACGACCGGGATGCGGCGGCCGCGGACCGGCTTCGGGTTGACGCGCACAGCGTCGAAACGCGTGAACTCCCCACTGAAGGAGGACAGGTCCGTCGCCCACAGCTTTCGCATCGCCGCCACGTACTCGGCGGTGCGCTGGGCGCGGCGGTCGAATGGGATGCCGAGTGCCGCAAACTCCTCGGCCGACCAGCCGATGCCGATGCCGAGGGTCAGGCGCCCGCCGGACAGCACATCGAGCGTCGCAGCCTGCTTGGCCGCGATCACGGGATTGTGCTCGGCCAAGAGCAGGACCCCGGTTGCCAGCCCGATGCTCATTGTCACCGCGGCCGCGAAGCTGAGTCCCAGCATCGGGTCGAGCCAGTCAGCCTCCGGCGGAACCGCGATCCGGCCGTCAGCGGAGTAGGGGTACCGAGAGTGGGGCTCATCGACCATGACGACGTGCTCGCCCGCCCAGAGAGTAGCGAACCCGCTGGCCTCGGCCGCTACGCTGACAGCCCTGATAACGTCCGGCCTGGCTCCGGTCCCGATCCCCAACGCGTGCAGCCCGAACCGCATGTCGCCTCCCCCATGACGCCCTGTGACGGCATCATTACACGCGCGGGGTACGCTTCGCCGCCTAAAGACGATCTCTATCGGGTTATCTGCCTGTCTCGGCCTTAAGCCAGGCGGCGGCCCTGGCGGACGAGGCGCGGCTGAGCCACGCATCCTGGACGACTTCCGTCAGCTCCCGCAGGGTGATCTCGCCGAGTCGGCTGGCCCGTACGAGGACCGACGGATGGCCGTCGAAATGCGACGTGGTGAAGAACGGCGAGTCCTGATCTTGGACCAGGGCCTGCTTGTCAGAGTCCGAGGGGACCCAGAACATGATCACGTCCGGATAGCGCTCGCCGCTATCAGGGTCGATGGCGTCCGGGCGCGGGTTGCGGAAGAAGACGAATGACTTGCCTCCGACCTGGTACACCGCGTTACCTCGCGTGCCGTGAACGACGGTGACATGCGGCATCGCAGCGCAGAGTTCGTGCACGTCTTCGGGTCGGGCCGGGCGCGATCGTGCCGACATGCCCAGCAGCGTAGATCCCGGCCACGCTGCGCTGGGCCGCCGCCTTCGTTTTGCTGCCGGTCGTAGGCTTCTGTTCGGCTGCGGGGACGGACACCTTCCTGCGAGCTCGCCGGTGCTGGCGTCGCGCACCTGGAGAAAGGCGGCGGACATGGATGAGCTGGTGAGCAAGCTGGCGATTCGAGAGGTTGTCGAGCGATGGGCGCTGTGGCGCGACGCGGGCGACTGGGACCGGTTCGCCGAGGTCTGGCACCCCGACGGCTACATGACCGCGACCTGGTTTCAGGGCAGCTTCCGCGACTTCATCACGGTCAGCAGGCAGGGGTTCGAGGCCGGCGTCCGGATCTTGCACTTCCTTGGCGGCACGGGCATCGACGTCCGCGGTGATCGCGCGATCGCCCAGACGAAGATGACGATCACCCAGCGGGGGGCAGTTCACGGTGTCGAGGTCGACGTCGTCTGCACCGGGCGCTTCTACGACTTCTTCGAGTGCCGCGACGAACGATGGGCGATAGTCCGCCGCCAGCCGATCTACGAGCGAGACCGGATGGACTCCGTGGACCCGGCGGCCAGCCTTGCCCTGGATGCCGCTCAGCTTGGCCGCTTCCCCAGCGGCTACCGCCACCTGGCCTACCTGCAGACTGAGCTGGGCTTTGAGGTGAAGTCGGGGCTGCCCGAGCTCACGGGCGCGGCAGTCGAGCAGCTCGCAAGGGAGGGACGGGACTGGCTGGCGGGATCCGCCTGCGCCGGGACTCCGGCGTAGCTCAAGCTGGCTCAGCCGACAGGCCGACGGAATTCCCGTGATGGGGAGGCCTCCCCTTGTCGTGGGCCACGATGGCCTGGGACTCTTCCGGAATGCTCACGAAGTCGATCTCCAGGAGGTCTCGGCGCGGAAACGCAACGCCGCCCGCGACCAAGACGCCGGGCGGCCCTGAGCAAGCTGGTAACTGCGGCCTTCACGCCGAGTTGAAGGCCTTTGCACGCGGTGTAAATTACCCATTCCAGTCGCGGCAGCATCATTTTTGGTATATTCCTGGACGTCTCTACCGATTTCTCGCCGAGCATCCCGCGCGAGACGCTACTCTGACCTCGCACCGTAAGCTCGCCATCACTCAAGGCTCGACATGACCTCCCGTGGCTACGAATCGTCGCCGTTCCGGCAAGTTCCGGAGGGAGGGCTGCGACCGCAGGGTTCTTCGGTGCCGTCCGTCGAGCGGGCGGCCGCCCGCGAGGAGAAGAAGACGGCGGCGGCTCGCTATTACTGGATAGTCCCTCCGCTTGTTTCGCTGGTGATACAGCTGTGGTGGCTCTCGAGGCCCTGGTACTCCCGTGATGAGACGGCGACTTTGTCCGCGGCCGAGCGCCCGTTCGGCTCGCTGATCTTCATGCTGCACAACGTCGATGTCGTTCACGGCACGTATTACTCGATCATCTGGGTGCTCATTCGGGTGGCGGGGACGGGCGAGTTCGTGGTTCGCCTGCCCTCAGCGATCGCGACGGCCGTGACGGCAGCGGTCGTCTTCGGGCTGGGCAGGCGGCTCGTGTCGCCAAGGGCCGGGCTAGCCGCCGGCCTGGTATTCGCGGTCATACCGCAGGCCAGCTACTGGGGGCAGACCGCCCGCCCGTACGCGCTCGAAACCACCCTCGCGGCCGTCGCAACCTACGTCCTCGTACTGGCCATGCAGGCCGCAGCTTCCGGCGACAACCGCTACCGCTGGCTCCTGGCCGGGTACGGCGCGTGCCTGACGGCGCTCGGGTACATGCAGTTCCTCGGGCTCCTGGTGGTCGCAGCGCACCTATTCGCGGTTTTGCGAACCTGGCTGCTCAATCGGGCCGACCGGAAACGCCGCGGGCTGGCACTCGGCTGGCTCGCGGCCGTCCTGGTTTCCTTCGCGATCGTCAGCCCGGTCATCGTGGCGGGCATAGCACAGCGCGGGTTCGGCAAAGCGCCGGTGAACATCGAATTCTACGAGAGCCTGCTCGGGCTGATCGGCACGAACGCAATGGCCAAGGTTGCCGGCCTAGCCGTCCTGTGCGCGATAGCAGTCAGCGTCTACCTCGGGCGGGAACGACTGCGGGCGAACTGGCCTGGGGACATGATCGCCCTCTGCGTTCCCTGGTTGCTCCTGCCGCCCGCCATTCTCATCTACGAGTCGCACGGCACGCCGCTGTACTTCCGGTACCTCCTGTTCTGCGCCCCGGCCGCCGCCATCCTGCTCGGCGCCGCGCTTGCGGCTTTGGGCTGGATAGCGGGCACGGCCGTGCTGCTGGTCTTCGCCGCGCTGGCTGTGCCGAGCTTGCTGCGGGTGCGCGGTGTCGACGGGCATGGTGGCGCCGATATCGTCTCGGCCGACCGGATCATCGCCAGGGACAGGCGTCCCGGCGACGTGCTCATGTACGGGTCGATAGCCGAGCCGATCCAGCTGGCCTATCCCTCCGGAATGCGGCAGCTCGAGAACATCGACCTGGGCAAGTCAGCGATCGCGGCCGGAACCCTGGGCGGCCAGCGCGCGTCGCGGGTCGAGGTCGAGCGGCGGGCAGAAGCCGCGCGCAGGATCTGGCTCATCGAGATCAGTCCCATCAACCCGAAGTTCCAGCCCTTCCCGAAAGGGCTCCACTTCAGGAAGGTGGGGACCTGGGAGTTCGATACCTTGGTGCTATTCCTCTACGTGCCCGCGGCCAGATAGACCTGACCAGCGGGCCGTCCGGCCGAGGAACGCCGTCAGCCGCTCGCTTGGGCTGGCTGCCGCACTGACGCGCACGGGTTGGGCGAATAGCCGCTGCCGGTCGGCGTCGGTAATCAGGAGCGGCGCGGCCCGCAGCAGCGCGGCCGCGAGCGGGGCGGGGATCGGCTCCCGGCTGCCGCAGGCCTGAGCGATGTCCCAGCCGTGGACCGCGATCTCCAGCGCGCCCGTCGTCACCAGCAGCGTGGCGGCCATCGGGCAGCCGCCAACCGTGATCATGGCGCCGGCCAGGTCCGCTCCCGCGCACGAGCCGAGCAGCCACCCCGCTCGCCGTCGGAACACGGTGCCGGGATCGGCCTGGGCCGCGGCGACGTCGGCGCGGCCGTCGCTTTCTGCAGCCCGGGCCAAGCCGCGGCCAGCCGCTGCATCGAAGTCCGCCCCTTCGGCAGGCAGCAGCACACGGCCGTCGTCCAGGCCCTCGGCCAGCGCAGCCAGCGAATCGCTGGCGTGCAGCAGCAGCATCCGCAAGTCCCAGCCGCGGCATGGCGTCGGCAGCGCCATGCGGTCAGGGGTCACGTCACCGGCCGCGACGAGGGCGTACCGGAGAGCCTGGCCGAATGCGGCCGTCCCTGGCGACGGCGTCAGCTGGCGCAGGCCGCCGGAGGCGTCCCTGCTCATGAGCGCGTGACCGCCGGGCCCTGGGCTGCCGGGAGATCGTGCGGCAGGCCGAACGTCGCCAGCAGCGAGTCGTCGTTGAACGACACGATCGCGGCCACGCGCTGACCGCTGATGCTCACCAACTGGATACCGTGCCCGGCGAAGCTCCCGTTGCCCGAGTGCGTGTAGGCGCCGAACGCAGGCTGGCCATTGGCCGACGTCGGGACCAGCAGGAACTTGCCGGGTTCGGTCAGCACGCGCGATGCCAGGAACCGCGAGACCTGCTCGCGGCCCGCGAACCAGTACGGCTGCGGCGGCATCTCCATCGTGGCATCCGCGTGCAGCAGGGCCGTGAGCGCAGTGACGTCGGCCGCCTCGAATGCCGCCGCGTAACGGTCAAGCAGGTCGCGGTCAGCCGGATCGTCCGGCTCGCGCAGATCGTCCTCGGCGGGCGAAGCCTGCGCGAGCTGGCTGCGTGCCCGTTGCAGCACGCTGTTGGCCGCCGCGGTGGACACGCCAAGCAACTCGGCGACCTCAGCCGCGTGCCAGCCGAGGACATCCCGCAGGATGAGGACGGCGCGCTGGCGTGGCGGCAGGTACTGCAGGGCCGCAACCAGTGCAAGGCGCATGCTGGCACGGCCGGAGACGATCTTCGCGGGATCGCCGGCCGTCAGCGCATCGGGGAACGGCTGCAACCAGGGGATCTCCGGAGCCAGGGTCCCGAGCGCGCCATCCGGATCCTCCGCCGGTGCGCCCAGCCCTGACGGCAGCGGCCGCCTGCTGCGGGTCTCGAGGGCGCGCAGGCACGTGTTTGTCGCGATCCGGTACAGCCATGTCCGCACGGACGACCGGCCCTCGAAGCCGTCAAACGCGCGCCACGCCCGCAGCAGCGTCTCCTGCACCTGGTCCTCGGCCTCATCGACCGAGCCCAGCATCCGATAACAGTAGGCCAGTAGCTCAGGCCGGTACGGATCAGCCAGGGTGGCGAAGTCTGTCGCTGCCGGCATCACTGGCCCCCTTCACGGGAACGGATCCTGCTCCTTGCGGGTCCGGGCGTACCCGCGGCGGCCGCGAGCACCCTCACAAACACAGACCCGGGCGCCACCCGGAAATCACCTGTCGGCGGCCAAGTTTCCCGGCGCGTCGCAGCGCAGCACGCCTCCGGTGAGTTTTGCAGCTAACGCGGATCGATTACGGATGAGCGCGCACCTGGCGCGCCTGAGCCAGAGGAGATCGGCATGTCTGACCAGCTTTCCGGCACAACAGCACTTGTTACTGGCGCCAGCCGGGGCCTCGGCCGGGGTGTCGCCGTCTCGCTCGCTGGAGCGGGCGCGACCGTCGTCGGCATCGGCCGCGACCGTCGCCGGCTCGAAGACGTGCGGGCCGAACTTGGGGATCGTTTTACCCCGGTGCTAGCGGACGCGGCCGACCCGGTCGCCGCCAGCCAGCTCATCGACCGGCATGCGCCCACGCTGCTCGTGCTGGCCGCCGGGGCCGCGCCGTCCATGCGGTCGCTGCAGCACCAGACCTGGCCGTCGTTCAGCCGAAACTGGGAAATCGACGTGCAGCAGGTATTCAACTGGACGCGCGAGGCGCTGCTGTGCCCGCTGGAGCCCGGGAGCGTCGTCATCGCCTTCTCCAGCGGCGCGGTGATCGCGGGATCGCCTCTCAGTGGCGGCTACGCCGGGGCGAAGGCCACGATCCGTTACATCACCTCGTATGCGGCAGAGGAATCACAGCGGAACGGGCTCGGGATCAAATTCATCTCGGTCCTCCCGCAGCTGACGCCCGAGACCGAGCTCGGGGCGATGGCCGTCGCTGGCTACGCCGCCAGGGCCGGCCAGGACGTGGCTGACTTTGTGGCCGGCCGAGGCCCGGCGCTCACGCCCGCCGCAGCCGGCCAGGCGATTCTCGGCCTCGCCGCTGAGCCGAGCCACGGCGCGGACGCGTACCTGCTGTCCGCCGCCGGCCTGAAGGAGCTGCCGTGATCGCCGCCAGCCCCATGGGGCGGCAGCAGCGCCGATGGACGCTGATCCTCGCCTCGCTCGGCGCCTTCATGGCAGCCCTCGACGTGGTCGTGGTGTCCACGGCGCTGCCGACGCTCCGCGCGCAGATGGGCGCGAACCTGCCCGACCTGGAGTGGACGATCAACGCCTACAACCTGGTCTTTGGCTGCCTGATGCTGACCGGCGCGGCGCTGGGCGACCGGTTCGGCCGGCGGCGCATGTACGTGACCGGACTGCTGATTTTCGTGCTCGGCTCGTCGCTGGCCGCGCTCGCGCCCGACGCGCCACTGCTCATTGCCGCCAGGGTCGTCCAGGGCGCCGGCGGCGCCATCCTCGTGCCGCTGACGCTGACGCTGATCAGCGGCGCCTTCCCGGCCGACGAGCGGGGCACGGCGATCGGCATCTGGGGCGGGGTGACCGGCCTTGGCGGCGCCCGTCAGCGCACCCGGCTACGGCTGGGGGAGCGCCCGGGTGATCGGGCCACTCATCGCGGGCGGTGTCGTCATGGCCGGGTTCCTGGCCTGGGAACGGCGCGCGCGCTTCCCGATGCTGCCGCTGTCGTACTTCAGGCGGCGGGCGTTCTCCACCGCCAACGGCGTCGTGTTCTTTCAGTTCGTTTCGCTGCTCGGATCGCTGTTCTTTATCACGCAGCTGTTCCAGATCGGGCTCGGCTACTCGCCGCTGGCGGCCGGGCTGCGGATCCTGGTCTGGATGGCGACGCCGATGCTGGTGGCCCCGGTCGCCGGCGCGCTCGCGGACCGGATCGGCAACCAGCCGTTCATGCTGAGCGGGCTAGTCCTGCAGGCTTCGGGCCTGGCGTGGCTGGCTGCGGCGGCGCGTCCTGGCGTCGGTTATGGCACCCTGGTCCCACCGCTGATCGCAGCCGGGGTCGGTATTTCGATGTGCTTCCCGACGGTGGCCAACGCGGTCACCTCATCGGTACCGGTTCACGATGTCGGCGTGGCGGCGGGCACCAACAACGCCCTGAACGCGCTCGGCGGGGTCTTCGGCGTGGCCATTCTGGGCGCCGTATTCGCCGCTCATGGCGGCTACGGGAGTACGGCGTCGTTCTTCGCGGGCTTCCGGCCCGCGGAGTGGGTCGCCGCCGGAGTCGCGGGCGTGGGCGCGATCGCGGCCGCGCTGGCGCCGTCGAAGAGGCGGCTTGTCATGGCCGCGCGGGCGGCACCGGCGGCGGAACCAGCGACAGGCTGGTCAACCTAGCCGGGCTGAGTACTTCAGCCGATGTGGTGCCGCACTCTGGCGAACACGATGACCTTCATGAGAAAGCTCGCTAACCGACTGATGATCGGCTGGACGCTCGTGTTGGCCGGCGCGGCGATCGCGCTGCTGGTTGCCTGGCTTGGACGCATCGTGAGCGTCCCGCTCCCGGCGCTGCTGACCGCCGGAGCGGTGGTTCTGTCGCTGACCTGGCTGGTCGTGCTCACCACGGTGCCATGGAACCTGTACTTCGCGGCGCGGCGCGCGGCGCAGGAGATGGCGGTGTCGTGCGAGCGCGGCATCAAAGTCCGTCCCGCGTACAACGAGGAGGCGGGCCGGATCTCCCGGCGGATGCTGATGTTCGCGCTGGGTGCTCAGCTGGGCACCGCCATCGCGGCCGGCGTGGTCGCTTACGAGTCCGGGAACAAGGTCGGTTACTACGTCGCGGGTATTGCCGTGCTGTCGACGGCGTTCCGGCCGGCGACGGCGTACTTCCTGCACGTGCGCGAGCGCATCAAGGTGCTGGGCCAGGAGGGCACGCACCCGCGTGACGATGTCGCCACGCTGCGGGACGAGGTAGACCGGCTGAAATTGTCAGTGCGGGAGTTGCGCGCGGAAGTCCTGCGCACCGACGGCGATCTTCGGCACACCGAGGCCACGCTGGCTGACACCGTCGCGCATACCAGGGAGCTGCTCGTCACCGACCTGAGTCGCGTTCAGGAACGGCAGGAGGCTGACCGGGTCGAGGCTCGTTCCCGTCATGTCGACCTTGTGCACAAGATCGATCAGATGGCCCGGCAGATCGAGGCGACCCTGGACGGCATCAGTGACCATCAGGAGGTGCTGACCGGCTTGCGCGCCCTCGTCCGGCTGGTCAGGTCCGATCAGGCCTGACGACGGTGCGGCCGCGGCGTAACGCGACCTTCGTCACTGGAGGTGAGCCTGACTCGGCGGATCGCGGCCCGCGGTTCGTCAAGGGCGATCGCGGCCGCCGGCAGGGTCGGTTTCGGCCGGCGCGGCTCGCGGACGCCCGTCAAGGGTGGGCGCGCACGACGCCCTCGCGGGTACAGAGTCATCCGTCGAAGCGCCGCCAGTAGCAGCGCCAGTACGGCGTTCCGGCGTCCTTGCTCCATTCCCGCAGTGTCTCTCGTGCGAGCCGGCCGAGTACATGGCGGCCGGCCGTGTTCTCGCCTGGCAGAATCCGGCAGCCGTGCTCGGCCGGGGATCAGCGCGCGAGACCGGCCGGAGCCGCCGGCTCCAGGAACTCGAGCCTGTTCCCGTGCGGGTCCTCGGAATAGAAGCGGCGCATGCCGGGGAAGTCGTCATCGAACGCGACTGGGTAGCCCGCCTCGGTGAGCCGTGCGGCCCACTCGTCGAGGTTGCTCACCAGCAGGCCGGGATGAGCCTTTCGGGCCGGACGGAAGCCGGGCTCGACGCCCAGGTGCAGCTCGATGCCGAACCCACGGAACCAGCAGCCACCCCGTCCAGCCAGCGCCGGCGGCTTATCGACCTCAGTGAACCCGAGCACTCCGCCGTAGAAGGCGCGCAGCCTGTCCTCAGAGCCGGCCGGGCAGGCCAGCTGCACATGGTGAATCATCGGGCGCACCTCCAGAAATCTTGACGTCAAGATACTCTACGCTCGCGAGAGCCAGCGGACACGCCGGCTCCGCGCACCCGGTGAACAGCAAGCCTTACGGGTCGAGATGCTGCCGGGCGCCGGCCGGCGAACAGGACCGGTTCTTCCCGGTCGGGTTCCAGCGGCGGGTGTCGCGGGAGCGACTCGGGCTCGACGCCGACGTGCTGCCCGGCGGCCACCTGATCGCGCCGGCCCGGCCGGAGCCGCTGGCCCGGTACCTGCTGGCGGCGGCGGCTTAGCCTGCCGAGGCTTCCCGCCGCCCGTCGAGCCACAGGGCCCAGGGCTCGATCGACCCGATGCGCAGCATGTCGGCCGCGGCCCACGGGTCCCCGGCGAGCCGGCCCATGATCGCGGCCTCGTCGCCCGCGTCAATCAGGTGCAGCGTTCGGCTGCCGTCGCCGAGCGGCCCGCCGACGATCAGGAAGCCATCGTCGACCAGGCCGTCGAAGAACGCCGCGTGCTCGTCCCAGCCATCTTGCTGGCGGATGGGACGGGATGAGTCCCATCCCGGACCGTGCACCAGGGTTACCGCGAAAGTGGCCATGGCCGGAGCGTACCGACCGCCACTGACACTTCCCCCGGTCGCGCCGCGGCACGG
>JASHUG010000232.1 GCA_030040155.1 Streptosporangiaceae bacterium
CAGCGTGGCTACCCGGGCCGGCAGGGACAAGAGGTCACCTTCTTCGAGTCGGCACTCCGGCAGGCGGGTACAGCCCAAGCGGACGTGTTCTCAGCGGCGTGTCGCGCCAGGTATAGCGGTAAAAATGGGCTAGCCTGGCGGCCTGCCGAACGTGTGAACGCATCGGCGACTTGCCCCGTGACCGACAGGGCAAGCTACCCACCGCGAATCTTGACAGATTCATTGCGCGATCTTTCCTGATGGTATGAGTAACACGCGACGCCGAATGGCCAGGACGCACGTCATGGCATCAATCGGCTTATTAAGGAACCAACTAGTCATTGCGGTTTAGGCTAGTCAAATGCCAGGCCGCTATTGCTTCCACCAATCCGCGGGCACATACCCGCCCGCATTCAACGACGCTGTCGCTCGTAGACTCGGCCTCGCGCGCGACTTTACGAGCGCTACTCTCGGACTGGGACAAGAAGTGAAGCTGAGAAGGCCTTATCCTGTTTTGCCAGTTCCTGCGTCGCAGTCGATAGGCAGCAGTGACACCATGGGCCGCGAGGCAGGCCCGCACGTACCACTCCGACCCGGGTGGCCCACCCGCCGCATGCCCAAGGCCGGCTATCTGGCGGTCATAGTCGTGATCATTGGAGCGGTGCTGGTAGCCCTCGTGCATCGGCCGAGTACCGCGGAGCGAGCAGCCGACCTGCGTGGTTTCGTTAGCGACATGCAGTCAGACATTGGCTCGTGCGCGGCAGACGTCGGCGCTTCGCTCACCGCTCTGCACGCAATTGAAGCCGGCGCAAGCACGGAAGTCGGCACGGCGATCGCTATCGCGACATCCGGAGCTGCCGACTGCGTGCCCGCCGACGACGAGGAGCTTGTTGACCTGGTCCAGTATGAGGTGACCGAGTCGCTGGCCAGCTTCGGGCTGGACAGAGTGGTTGCCGGGCTTGTGGCCTGGGCGGCACCCGACGCGGAGAGCGTGCAGCTGGACATAGCCGGGGTCCTCCGCGCCCGCACCGGTCAGGCCAGGCATTCGGCGCAGACGGTGCTTGGCCGCGCCCTGCGTGTTCTCGACGCACAGCGAGCATCAGTCGACGCGGTCATCACGTCTGCGAGCAACGCCCTCTCGGCACACGCAGTCCCGCCGCTGCTGCCCGGATAGGGCATCTCGCTACCGGACGGGCAGCGGCCGGGTGTTGTACACATGCCGCGCCCACAGGTAAGCGCCGAGCGCGACCGCGGCGCTCCAGGCAATCGCGACGATCGCGTTGTCGGCGACGGCGCCGCCAAGCAGCAGTCGCCGCACCGCGGTAGTGACCGGCGTGAACGGCTGGTACTCGGCGAACCAGTGCAGCCCGGTCGGCAGCGAGCTGATCGGGACGAACCCGCTCCCGAGGAACGGCAGCAGCATCAGGAACATCGGCGTGTTGCTGGCGGTCTCGACCGACTTGGCGGCCAGGCCGAGCGCGACGGTCAGCCACGTGAGGGCCAGCGCCGTCAGCGCCAGCAGTCCGATGGCCGCCAGCCATGCGAGCGGGCTCGCGGCGGAGCGGAACCCGATCAGGAACGCCAGGCCGATGATCACGCCGACGCCGAGCATCGACTGGATCATGCTGGCCAGGACGTGCCCGGTCAGCACCGACGCGCGCGCGATGGACATGGTGCGAAAGCGGGCGATGATGCCCGTTGTCATATCCATCGCGATGGTCACGGCGGTGGCCTGCACCGCCCCAGCCAGGGTCAGGAGGAGAATCCCCGGAACCACGAAGCTGACGTATGCGGCCCGGCTGTGCGTCACATGACCGAGGCCGGCGCCGAGGGTACCGCCGAAGACGTAGACGAAGATCAGCAGGAGGATCACCGGAATGCCGAGGACCATCGCGGTGAGGGACGGATAGCGCTGCATGTGCCGCAGGTTGCGGCGCAGCATGGTGGCCGAGTCAGCGACCGCGTAGTTCAGGGAGTTCATGGCGTGACTGCTTTCTGCGGGTCAGGGTTTCGCGAATCGGACTGCCCGGTGAAGGCGAAGAAGACGTCGTCGAGGTCCGGAGTGTGGATCGACAGCTTGGTCACCGCGACGGCGGCGACGTCGAGCTTGTCGATGAGGCTGCGGAGCGAGTCGAGGCTCCCGTCGCTCGGCACTTGCAGGGTGAGCGCTGCGTCGTCGCGCGACGTCGCATGCACCAGATCGGCGGCAACTACCAGGTCGTCGGGGCTCGCGAACTCCAGGGCCACGTGACCGCCGGGGATCTGCCGCTTGAGCTCGTCGGGAGTCCCCTCCACAACGATTTGCCCGTGGTCGAGCACAGCGATCCGGTCGGCTAGCTGGTCAGCCTCGTCCAGGTACTGCGTGGTCAGGAAGATCGTCACGCCGTCGGCCGCCAGCGCCCGGATGATCTCCCACATGGTGCGGCGGCTAGGCGGGTCGAGACCGGTCGTCGGCTCGTCCAGGAAGATCAGTTTCGGCTCTCCCGTCAGCGTCATCGCCAGGTCGAGCCGGCGCCGCATGCCGCCCGAGTACGTCGAGACTGCCTTGCCCGCAGCGTCCTCCAGGCCGAACTGCCGGAGCAATGCGGCCGCGCGCTGACGGCCGCCGGCCCGGCCAAGGTGATGCAGGTCAGTCATGAGGCGCAGGTTCTCCTCGCCGGTGAGCAAGTTGTCCACGGCGGAGAACTGACCCGTGACGCCGATCGCGGCGCGTACGGAGTCGGGCTCAGTCGCCGGGTCGTGACCCGCGACCCGGATGTCACCGCCGTCGGCGGGCAGGAGGGTGGACAGAATCTGCACCGCGGTGGTCTTGCCGGCTCCGTTCGGTCCGAGGAGGGCGAAGATCGTGCCCTCGGCAACGGTGAGGTCAATGCCAGCGAGTACAACCTTTCCGCCGAACGACTTCCGCAGCCCGGCGACGGTGATCGCCGCCGGCCTGAGGGCGTGTGCTGAGCAATTCATTGAGGTCTCCGATCGAAGATGACGGCGGGCTCAGGCACGCCGGATGACAATGTCGCCGAACGCTGTTCGGGCATGCACTTCTGCGGTCTCGTCGGCGGGCTCAGGCCTGCTCGTGACGGTCAGGCCGTTGCGCACGTTGCCCATCCGGGTCTGCGCGTCCACTAGCGCCGCAGTGCCGGCCGCGATGCCGATTTCGATCTCGCCCGCACTGGTCTTCAAGGTCGTCATGCCTCGGGAAACGCAGCCAACGCGGACACTGCCGTTGGCCGTCCTTGCGGTCACGTCACCATCGGCCCGGTCGATGGAGATCCTGCCGTTGCTGGCGCTGACCTGCAGGTTGCCCGTCACGGCGCCAATCCAGGTCTCGCCATTGGAGTTCCGGACCACTGCCGGCCCTTCGACCTCGATCAGCCGTACGCGGCCCGTGCCGGTGGTGATCTCGGCGCTGCCCTGCACGACGCCGACGCTGATGGCGCCCGCGCCGGTGTTCAGGTCGGCCGCCCCGGTGTTCTCCAGGTCGATCTCCCCGGCGCCGATCTTCGCCTGGCAATCGGCCAGCCGCCCGGTGCATCGGAGCGTGGCCACTCCGGCGTCCGCCCGCAGCCTGGAGCCTGTGGGCAGGTGGATGGTCACGTCAATCGAGCCCGGCTTGCCGAAGAGCGACAGGCGCTGCCCAGTGAGCGCGGATCGGCCGCCCCTGGGCGTCTTCACCAGGAGGCCGTCGGACGTCATCTCGATGCGGGTCTGCTCCGCGATGCGGACATCAGGCTCGTGCGACGGGTCGCTCGGGCGTACTTCGACAACGGTGTCAGTGCGATCTCCTGCCGCGATGCGCAAGTCGCCTACGGCGACCTCAAGGGTCGCCAGAATCGGCCCGGGTGTCTCGAACGTAGGCATGGTCGTACCTCCAGCTGTGCAGATGAGCGGTCCCGAGACCGGGACCGGGAATGGGATCTCAAGGCGGCGCAGAGCCGCCGCTGAGCTACCGGACCCAGCCGGTGAAGTGCTGACGGCCGGTCGCGGCCCGGCGCGGGGCAGCAGCGCTGCCGAGGGCGGCGTCGGCGTCGAGCGCGGCTGCCGCAGCCCGGACCAGCCAGCCGTTGACCGAGAGGCCGCTGCGGTCAGCCGCCTGCTCGATCCGGTTCTTCAGATGCTCGGCGAGGCGGAAGTTGATCCGTGCCGTCGCGCCGTCGTCTCCCTCGGGTGCGGGAGGCAGCGCCGCGCCAGGCGCAAGCGGTCCCGGCCCTGCCTCGTCCAGTGGCTCGGCCGGGGGCGGCGTCACCACGAACTGCGGCTCCCGGCCCTGCAGCCGGACATGGACCGAGCCGGGAGCGAGGTCGCGGGTGATCTCGTCGGCGGCCGCGGACAGAGCCTCGAGCAGGGCGAGTCGCGTGGAGGACTCCAGCGGGATGACGAGCCGCTCGGCGACTGCCATGGCCTCCTCCCCGGCCGCCTCGGCGGCGAGAGCGAACTCCTGCCGGAGGGTTCCGACGTACGGTTCCAGTTCCATGGCACCACTATGGCATCAGAGTGACGCCATGTCAAGCCAGATGACGCCATAATGATGTCATTATGGTGTCATACTGGCACCGGAGTCTTCTCCGACTTACTCGCCGCACGCTCGGCGGCATCGCTGGAGCCCAGGTCAGAGCGCGTTGATCAGCTCTTTCGGTGGCCGTGGCGGTCGGGAGGCAGCGCTCGTCGCAAAACCCTCACTGGCTTGCTTGCGCAATGCAAACGTCGCAACTGCTGAAGGCAGCAATGGAACGGCCCGGGCCGGGGTATGAACGGGGCTCGCCGGAGGCTGGACTCCCGCCCCGGCCGTCAGCTCTGGGGGGAGACGATGCAGCGGTTCGAGGTACAACTGGAGGACGATCTGACCGGCGGCCCGGCCGACGAAACGGTTCAGTTCGCGCTGGAAGGCACAATGTACGAGCTCGATCTGAGCGCCCAGCACGCGGCCGACCTGCGGCATCGGCTGGCACCTTTTGTCCAGCACGCCCGACGGGTTCACCGTCGGGGCAGCCGATCCCAGGTCCGGACGGCAGCCAGCCGGGAGCGCAGCCGCCAGATTAGGACCTGGGCTGAGCAACAGGGTCTAGACGTGGCTGCCCACGGACGGCTGCCGACCGAGGTCATAACGCAGTTCGAGCAGGCCCAGAGAGGCGGGCCGCCATCGGCGTCGAGAAGGGGGCGATCGTCAGCACGCCGGCCTAAGCGGTAGCGAGCGGAGGACGGCCGTGGGCATCACCGCTAGGAGTTTGCGGACCCGCTCTTAGCTGATAAGGCCGTGCGATTGCCGGGCCCAGCGCGCTCACCGCGCGCCCGCTGTGATCTCCGCCCCCTGCGCCGCGACGACCAGGTGCTCAGCGAGCCAGCCGAGCAACGGACGCAGCCGCTCGCAGGCGCGGTAAACCGGCTCGACATCACGCACAGCGTCAGATTCGAGCTCGCAGGCGGCGGTGAGCGAGCGGTGCCTGAGCATGCCGGCCCTGGGGTGATCGGCGGGGTAGCCGCGCGGAACGCGCTTCATGACGTCGCCGCCGATCTCGTGCCCGTTCGCGGTCAGCGACGACACGAGGTCCTCCAGCGAGCGCCCGCTGTCATCCGCGGCGACCGCCGGGCGAAACGAAGCGACCTGCTCAGGATCGGCGGGCCACCAGCCGGCCTTGATCCCCAGGCCGTCGACGCTGAAGCGGAAACCGATCTGGATGTTGCGGGCCACCCGCACGATGGCGCACTGGTTCTGCCACCAGAACGCGGTGCTGGCGTAGCTCCACACCGCGAAGTCCTCATAGCCGGGGTCTGCGTCGGCTAGGTCGTTGAGCAGATCCATCATCGGTCGCCGAACGCACTCCTCGCGGTCACGTCGTACCCGCTCCCGCGTTTCCCGCGAGGGCTCGCCGCCCAGCTCAAGCAGCACCGCGTATGCCTGCTCCGGCCACCCATGGAAGCTCGACCCCACGTCCGCATGCTATCGACCGGGACCGACAGTGCCCTGGCGACCGCTCAGTATTCCTGGCGGCGGATGACCCACACCGCGGCGGCCCCGAGCAGGAGCGCCAGGGCGAACAGCCCGGCGCTCTCGATCGCCTGGAGTTGCCAGAACTGGCTGGCGGGCTGGTAGGTCAGGATGCTGGTCGCGCGGTTTCGCGTAAGCGCCCGCTCGATGCCGGCCCAACCGGACGTCGTGTCAAAATTCCGCGCCACCCGGTACAGGATCGCGTCCGGCAAGTTCTGCCCGTTACGTACGTCGTAGTTCAGCAGCAGTGAGTCTGGCGGGGCGGGCCGGTCGATGGCTACCGCTGCCGGCAGGTAGTCATTTCTCAGGAGGACGGCATTCAGGAAGGCCACGACGAGTGTGCCGAGCAGGCAGAAAGCGGCGCCCGCGGTTCGGCTGCGCAGCAGCGCGCCGAGCAAGGCGCCCGCCGCCAGCGTCACCGCCATCCAGCCCGCGTACACCGGCGCGTACAAGGCGAACCAGGGATCGGCAAGCCGCTCGGCAAGGTAGGGCTGATCCCACCACTGGAAGACCAGTCCGGCGGCGATGGCCGCGGTGACGAGCACGAACCCGGTCCCGGCCAGTTTTCCGGTGGCCCAGCGGGTCCTCGTGACCCCCTGCGCGCAGGCAAACCTGATCGTGCCCTGATCAAGGTCCTGACTGGTTAGCCCAGCACCGGCGAACGCGCCGATCAGGAAGGGCAGCAACAGGGGCAGCAGGTAGCTCCCGTCGCTCGACCCGCCCACCGTGTCTGTTCCGGTGAAGTTCGCGTACTGGGGCCGCAGCCGAGCCGGCTGAGCGTGAATGTGAAGTCCGGTGACCAGGAGGGCCGTGACGTAGATTCCGAGCAGGCTGAGCGCGACGAGCAGGCCTGTCCGGTGCTGGCGCCATGCCGCGCGCGGAACGCCCACTAGCCGCCTGCTCCCGAGCCGCGCGGCCAGGACCTGCGTATTCGGCACCGCTCGCCCCGGCAGGGCGCGCAGCAGGCGTGGCATGCCGGGTATCGCCGGGCTGGCCTGGATCGCCGCGACTGTGCCCCACGTGAGCAGCGCCGATATCGCCAGCAGGATCGCGAGCTGGGCAAACTGGAGCGGCCAGAAGTCGACCGTCGGCGTGCGCGGCGAGCCGACGATCACGAAATGGTGCAACGCGATCCAGCCCGCGAGCGTCAGCCACATCGCGCGGCCCTCCCGCCGCGTGAGCGCCGCCGCCGCCATGCCTAGCGTCAGCCCGGTGACGGTCCAGCCAGCCAGCGCGGGCGCATACAGCGCGAACGCGTTCATGGTGAAATACCCGGTCACGGGCACGTAGAGCCGATACCACCAGCCGAACACCAGCCCGAGCGCGACGGCCGTCGGCACCAGGACCAAAGCGGCGGCGGCGAGCTTGCCGAGTACCCAGCGCGCCTTGCCGTATCCCTGGGTCCAGGCGAACCCTGCGGTGCCATCCTCGAGTTCGCGGGCGATCAGCTGGACCCCGACGAACAGGCCCGCCAGCAGCGGGATGGCCTGCATGGCGAGGTCGGGGTATTTCGGCCCGTAGTAGTACCACTGTCCGCCCCGCCAGGCCTGGACGCCGAATCTGCGGTAGTAGATCCCGCTGATGATCAGCACTACGACGGCGAGCGCCGACAGCGCCAGTAGTACGGACAGCGCGATGCCGTGCTGGCGCCAGAGGAGGCCCAGCATGGGAAGACGCGGCCGGCGCCGCCTGCTCAGCCGGTTCGCGATCCGGCGACGCCGCGACGTGCCGGTGAAGGGCGCGAGCGCGGACGTCATCGGGCCGGTCCCGCCGGTGCGGCGAACTCGGGACCAGGCAGCGCCGTCGCCGATGGCTCACCGAGGTAGGCGAGCACTAGCTCCTCGAGCACGGCCGGCTGTGCAGCGAACCCGGGCGGCGGCATCGGATCGCCCCGGCCATTGGCACGCACCAGCACATGCGCCTGGGCGCCAGCCTGTGCGATGCGGATCGGGGCCAGCGTCGCGGGCAGGCGAGTCACCTGATCGGGCGGGCCGGTGAGCACCCGGTGCCCGGCCAGTACGTCTTCAACCGGCCCAGCCAGCTGGACCCGGCCACGGCTGAGCAGCACCAGGTAGTCGCAGATCCGCTCCAGCTCGGCCAGCACCTGCGAGGAGAAGACCACTGACACTCCGTCTGCGGCCACGGCGGCCATGAGCACGCCTAGGAACTCATGCCTGGCCAGCGGGTCGAGCCGGGCGAGCGGCTCGTCCAGGAGCAGCAATCGCGGCCGTTTCGCCAGCGCGACCGTGAGCGCCAGCTGCGCCTGGTACCCACCCGACAGCGCGCCCACCCTGGCGTTCAGCGGGATCCCCACTTCTTCCACGCGGCGAACCGCATATGCCCCGTCCCAGACCGGATTGAGGTCCCTGGCTACCTGCAGCAGGCCGGCGACGGACATCCTGCGGTACAGCGGCGCGTCCTGGGCGACGAATCCGACTCCCGACAGGGCAGCCGGCGACCCGGGAACCAGGCCATCCAGGACGCGGATGGTGCCGGCAGTCGGCTTTCGCAGGCCTGCCGCTAGGTGTAGCAGCGAGCTCTTGCCGGCGCCGTTCGGCCCTACTAGCGCGGTGACACGGCCGGGCGGGATCGCCAGGTTGCAGTCGCTCAGTGCGCAGACGGCCCGGTAGCGCTTGCTGAGTGCCCTGGCTTCCAGGACGGTCACGCCGACACCTCGTCCTGGTACTCGGGCAGATCGCGGAGGACCGCGCTGAACATGGCCGTGATGCTCTGGTCATCCAGGCCGGCCTCTGCGGCCTCGCGCATCCAGGCCGCCAGCCGCCGGGCCAGCGACGCCTGCTCGGCGCCGCTTACGCGCTGCAGCTTCGCCTTGATGAACGTGCCCTGGCCCGGCCGCCCGGTTGCCAGCCCGCGGTGCTCTAGCTCCCGGTATGCCTTCATCACGGTATTCGGGTTGATCGCTAGGGCTCCGACCATCTCTTTCACAGTCGGCAGCTGATCACCCGGTCCGAGCAGACCCAGGCGCAGCGCCTGCTCGACCTGCTGCACCAGCTGCAGATAGGTCGGCACGCCGGAACTATGATCCAGCCGGAACGCAACTGGACCTGGCGCTGCCAGCGGTTTATCTATTGCCATAGTATAAGCCTATGGCGGGTGGGCGGCCTGTCAAGACGACCAGCCCGATCCGGCACAGGCGAGCGCGGTGGTGCGGGAGGACGGCCGCCGCCGGCCGAGGGACCGCGATCGCTAGCCCAGTCGCAAGGGCACGCTCATGAACGGATCGATGTTGTAGGCCAGGCTGACGCGGTGGTAACCATCTGCTATGTCCGCGTCCGGTTTCTGGTCGCACACGAGCACGGGTGACAGCTTTTCTCCGTTAAGCACCTTCAGCAGATCTCGCTGCACGCCGGGATCGGTCAGGGGCAGCGGAGACAGGCCGGTGGCACGCAGAATGTCGTTGGCGCGGCGTGAGATCAGGTCGGCCTTCTTCATGCGACTCACGCTCTCGCCGGCGCGCTTCTCGTCGAACTTCAGCGACAGGTAGTTGAACGCCGCTTCATAGTCGTGGTCCGCCACGTCCTTCAGCCATGCGATGGGTGACTTGCTCATTGATCCTCACAAAAGCTCGGATATAGCCAGCTTGTGAAAGACGCAGTTGGCAATCTCGAAGCCAGGGAACCGGCCCTGGGCGCCATCTTCTCCAGCATAGGACGCCGGTTGCCTGACCAATCGGGAGAGCCTCCGGGGTTAGCCGGCCGGATCGGTGCGGAGCAGGCTGTAGATCACCCCGTCGCGCCACGCGCCGTCACGCCACCCGATCGCGCGAGCGATCCCTTCCCTGGTGAACCCTGTTTTCTCCAGCGCTCTCTGCTCGGCGATGTTGTCGACATCGGTTCCTGCCCAGATGCGGTGCACAGTGGTATGCGCGAACAGGTAGCGGGTCAGCAGGCGCTGCGCCTGTGTGCCGTAACCGCAGCCCCTGGCTTCAGGCAGCAGGATGATGCCGATTTCCCAGGAGTAGTAAGTCGCTACGGTGGGTGGTCGCCGGCGCCAGTTGACCAGGCCCAGCCGCTGGTCGCCACGGGTGACAATCAGCGTCCCGCCGTCTGGGCTGATCAGGCTGTTCTCATTCCAGCCTCGCCGCCAGCGCTGAAGATCAGCCCACCCGAACCACTGGAACTCGCCCGTCTTCTCCGGGTCTTGCGTCAGTCCCTCCAGCATGGGAAGGTCATCCTCGCGAACGGGGTGGAGTGCTAGTTCGTCGCTCATGCCCTGAATCCTCCCCCCGGCGGCGGCGTGGCGGCGAGCGGGGTTCCATGAGGCACGAGCGCGGTCCCGCGCGGTGCCAGCGTCGAAATATACTGTAGCGTATACTTGAAGCTAACTGGCACGGCTGTGAGCCGGCGCTGCGGACAAGCCGGGTCCCCGCCATCGGTCTCAAGCCGTACGCACGGCGAGGGAGATTGCGATGCAGGTTGGCATGGTCGCGTTCCACTACCCGCGGCCGGAATACCGCGACCAGATGCTCGGCCGGGTGCAGCGGGCTGCCGCGTTCATCAAGACCACGCCCGGCTGCCTGGCGGTTGACTGCTGGCTGACCGAAGACGGCACGGCGATCGTCTCAACGGGAAAGTGGGAGTCCGACCAGGCACTGCGCGCGGGGTTCGCCGCTGCGCGGGCAGACGGCGTGGACTTTACCTACGACGACCGCGAAGCCCGCCCGCGGGAGGTGTACCGGCTTACGCACGCCTGAGCGCTGCGCGGCCAGGCCCTAGGCGCCGTGGGCCCTAAGCCGTCAGCCAATCGGCAGCCAGCGCCAGCGCGTCCTCGTGGCCGCGTCGACCGTGATCAGCGGCCATGAAGTGGTGCCCGATTGCCAGCGTGAACGCCAGCATGCTGCGCGCCTCCACCTCATCCTCGCCGCGGCAGATCTCGCTGAACAGTTCACGCAGATAGGCCATGCGGCGGTTATCGACACGGCGAAGGCGCTCGGCAACGGCTGCGTCACGCCGGGCCCAGTCGCGGACGGCGAGGTCGATCGGGAGGAGCTCCGGGGAGAACGTCAGCGCGCCTGCACGCCTGATCCTGATCCGGACGTCGCCGCCCTTCCGCTCCGCGTGCTCGATCGTCTCGTCCGTTGCCACCCGCTCCCAGGTGTCGAGCATCTTCTCAAGGAGCGCGTTCCGGTCAGCGAAGTGACCGTAGAAGCCGCCCTTGGTAACTCCGAGCTGCTGCGCGAGCACCTCGATCCGGACGGCGCCGGGCCCGCCTGCCGCCAGGGCCTGCAGGCCCGCCCTGACCCAGCTGTCACGTGGTGTACGGGTGATGGCGGGCATGGGCTCTTATTACCAGACCGGGGCAGCGCTTACGACCGGTCGAGGCAACGCCCAAAGATCCTTCGTCAAGCTTTGTTGCCCGACGTACGCTTTGTGAATGACGCACTCCGAGGCCCAGGGTGTGAGCTCGCCGGATGTCTCTGTCTCGGCGCCAGCCGAAACGTCGGTGCAGGCCAGCGAGTCAGCCAGGCGCTGGTGGGTTCTCGGCGTGGTCGGGCTTGCGCAGCTGATGGTGGTGCTGGATGCCACGGTCGTGAACATTGCGCTGCCCTCGGCCCAGCGTGCGCTGGTCTTCTCCAACGCTGACCGCCAATGGGTGGTGACGGCTTACTCGCTTGCGTTCGGCGGTCTCCTGCTGCTCGGCGGCCGGCTGTCGGATCTGGTTGGCAGGCAGCGGATGCTGATCATCGGCCTCGTGGGCTTCGCCTCGGCCTCAGCGCTAGGCGGCGCGGCGACGGGTTTCGCGATGCTGGTGATCGGCCGGGGTGCTCAGGGCGCCTTCGGCGCGATGCTGGCGCCTGCTGCACTGTCGACGTTGACCACGACGTTCACCGACCCGGCCGAGCGCGGCAAGGCGTTCGGCGTCTACGGTGCCATCGCGGGCGCCGGGGGCGCGGTGGGGCTGCTGCTCGGCGGCGCGCTGACCGAGTACCTGACATGGCGGTGGTGCCTGTACATCAACGTCATCCTGGCTGTCGTCGCGGTCACCGGCGCGCTGCGGCTGCTGCCCAGGCGACCGCCCAATCCTGGCGAGCGCATCGACTGGCTCGGGACGGTCCTGGTCGTGGTCGGATTGGTGGCGGTGGTCTACGGGCTGTCCGAGGCCGAGACCAAGAGCTGGAGCGCGCCGGAGACCGACGCGCTCTTGTCCGTTGGCGTGGTTCTGCTGATCGTGTTCGTGCTCGCCGAGCGCCGCGTGCCGCATCCGCTCCTGCCGCTGCGGATCGTGATGAGCCGCTTCCGTGGTGGTGCGTACCTGGCGATCGGGCTCTCGGCCATGGGCATGTTCGGGATCTTCTTGTTCCTGACCTATTACCTGCAGCTGACGCTGAGATACTCGCCAGTTAAGACCGGTCTGGCGTTCCTGCCGATGGTCGCGGCGCTGATGGCCTCCTCGACGACGTCGAGCGGCGTGCTGATGCCGCGGGTCGGACCCCGCAGGCTGGTCCCGGTCGGCATGATTGTTGCGGCCGGGGGACTGGTAGTCCTGGCTACGCAGCTTGGATTTCACACGAGCTACCCGGACACGATTCTGCCCAGCCTGGTCCTGACCGGCCTCGGCCTGGGGATGGTGTTCGGCTGCGCGATGAACACGGCGACCTACGGCGCCGGCGCGGCGGACGCGGGCGTGGCCTCGGCCATGGTCAACACCAATCAGCAGATTGGCGGGTCTATCGGCACGGCGCTGCTGAATACCATCGCTGCCAGCGCACTGGCCGGCTATCTGGTGGCCCACGCGGGCAGCCCGCTGGCCCTGGCCGGCGCGGCTGTGCATAGCTACGTCGTCGCGTTCTGGGTCTCGGCCGGCATCTTGGCCGGTGCGGCGGCTATCTGCGGGTCAGTGCTGCCGTCCGGCACCCTGGCGCGGAGAGTCGGACCGGTTGCCCCCGCCGCGACGTGACAAGAGGAGATAAGCGAACGTGACCACCGACCCCGCTCCGCAGTTGATCACCGTGTCGGCCTCCTACGGCGCCGGCGGCAGCATCGTCGCCCCGGCCCTCGCCGACCGGCTCGGGCTGCCTTTCTTGCAGCGCGCCACCACGTCGGAAGGCCACCTGTCCGAGCCAGGACCGTGCGACGAACAGCTCTCGGCGGACGAAGTCAAGGCCACTCCTGTGCACCGCCTCATCGCCGCGTTTACGCAGGCGATACCGGCCGGGCCGACCCAGTCGCCGCCCTCGACCCACCACCAGGACGTGCACTTGCGGGCAGATGGCGAGGCCGCGATCCACCGATTGGCGGCAGCCGGCGGCGGTGTGATCCTGGGCCGGGCAGCAGCCGTCGTTCTCGGCAAGGACCGCGGATTCCACGTCCGGCTGGACGGGCCATCGCAGCGGCGCATCGTCCTCGGCGCCAGGATCGAGGGCATCAGCGAGGAGCAAGCGCGCGACCGCCTGTGCGCGGCCGACAAGGCCCGCATTGCCTATGTCCGCCGTCTGTACCGCACCGATCCGGCCGACCCATCCCTGTATCACCTGGTGATCGACTCCACCGCGATACCCCTGGACAACGTCATCGAACTCGTCCTGCTGGCTGCCCGTTCCCACAGCGCCGCGCCGCACGCGGCAAACGCCGCTCCCGGCACCACCGCGTAAGGCCTGACGCCGCCAATTCAGCCGCTGGGCTACTGCGCCCGGTGCTGCTGTTTGTCGCGATAGAGATGGAGCGCCTCGGTCAGGCGTCGCCGCGTCTCCTCGGTGTAGGGCACCATCTGGAACATGATGTGTTCCACGCCGAGCTCTTCGTAGCCGCTGATGGCCGTCGCGATCTCCTCGGGCGTGCCGGTCAGCGGCTGGTCGAAGAACCTGGGCTGCTCCGGCTGGAGATCAGGGAAATAGAGGCCGATGAGCGCCGTGACCCCAAGCGTCGCCGGGTCGCGGCCGACCTGGTGGCAAGCGGCCGCAATCTTGGCGAGCCGGTCTTTCATTGTCTCTGGCGGGCCCATGTACCCGGTGTTCCACAGGTCGGCATACTGCGCGGTCAGCCTGAGCAAGCGCGGACCCTCGCCGCCCACGAGCAATGGTGGCCCCCCTGCCCGCGGGCCGCGCGGGACGTCATCGCAGTCGCGCGCCTCGTAATAATGCCCGCTGAAGTTGACGTGCCCGTCGCGCAGCAGCGGCGTGAGAACCTGCAGGGCTTCTTCGAAGCGACCTACGAGATGGTCAAAGGGCATACCGAACGCATGGTATTCGGGCTCGTTCCAGCCCGCACCGACCCCTAGGATCAGCCGGCCGTCGCTGACTTCGTCGGCCGCCGTCGCCATCTTCGCCAGGACCGCCGGGTTGCGGATGGAGTTGTTCACTACCAGCGTGCCGATCTCCAGCCGTTGTGTCGCCTCGGCCAGCGCGGACAGGATGGTCCAGGTCTCCCAGATGCCGCGGCTCGGCTTGCCCGGATCACGGTAGAGAAGGTGGTCGGCCAGCCAGATGCTATCGAACCCCTCGGTCTCCGCTTGTTGCGTGATTTCGCGGATGGAAGCATAGGTGCGCTTGCGGTTGTGCTCACGATCGTTGGCGGTGTAAACCAGCAGGCCAACCTTCACGGCTTGACCTCGACTTTCTCTTCAGGGCTAGCTGTCGCCGCCGCTGGAGGCGGCGTGGCCCGACCGTACCGCTGGCCTCTGACAGATCAGCTCTTCGCCGGACGAGGCGCCGCGGACGGCCGCTCCCTCGTTACGGTCGCCGGGTCCTTGTCATCGCGCAGGCCGAGGTAGCGCGGATGCCGGAGCTCCCCGGCTGTGGTCCACTCCGAGAAACCCACCTGGCCGACGAGCCTCGGCTCGACCCAGTGCACGCTTCTCCTGGGAATCTCGCCCCGCTCGAACGGAGTCGCCGGCTGCTCGAGGGCGGCAAGCGCCGCATGCAGGCTCGCCAGCGTCGCCTGATCGAACCCGGTGCCGACCTTGCCGGCGTAGACGAGCCGGCCGTGCTCGTCGTAATAGCCGATCAGCAGGGCGCCGAATCCCGAACGGCTTCCCTGCGGATCGGTGAAACCGCCGATCACGAACTCCTGGCTGTTCTCGGCCTTGAACTTCAGCCAGTCGCGACTGCGGCCGGCGACATAATGCGAGTCGGCGCGCTTGGCTATCAGGCCCTCCCAGCCGCTGCGCTGTGCTTCCTCCCAGTAAGCCGCCGCGTTCTCGGTGCGATACACGGTGTGCTTCAGCGGCCCGCCATAGGACAGCAGCCCTCTCAGTACCTTCTTCCGCTCAAGCAATGGCAGCGCGCGGACATCACGCCCGTCGGCTCGCAAGACGTCGAAGATGAAGTAGAGCACTGGAACGGACCGCACCAGCTGGGCTGGGGGATTCCTGACGCCGAGGCGCTGCTGCAACCGGCTGAAGCTGGTCACGCCTTCGTGCATCGCCACCACTTCGCCATCGACCACGAAGTCCGTCGCGGCCTGGGCGTCCAGCGCCGCGGCAACCTCCGGGTAGGTCGCGCTGACGACCTGCTTGTTGCGCGTCATCAGGGCAACCGGCTCGCCGCTGGAGCGGTAGGAGATGCAGCGCTCGCCGTCGAACTTTCGCTCATATAGCCACTGCGAGTCGAAGAACCGGTCCTTGGTCAGCGTGGCCAGTTCTGGATCCATCCAGTCGTCTGTGACCTCAGGGCTCACGCTGATCGAGTACCCACCTAGGCGTGCCTATACCGTCTGATCGTGACCTCGACCGACGTGACCTTCCGGCTGCTCGAGGGCAGGCAGTCCGCCGAGCACGTGGCCGAGCTGCAGGCCATCCACGCGCAAGTTTATGCTGACCCGCCATACCGGCGCGATGCGGACGCCGCGCAATTCGCCGACCGGCTCCTGGTCCAGTCCCGCCAGCCGGGTTTCGTCATCGCCGAGGCCCGCCATGGCGGCTACCTTGTCGGTTACGCGGCGGGCATGCCGCTACGGTCTGCTACCTCCTGGTGGCGGGATTTGACCACGACTCTGCCCGACGGGCTGACGGCCGAGCATCCCGGCCGGACGTTTGCGCTGGTTGAGTTGCTAGTCCGCGCGTCGTGGCGCCGTCAGGGCATCGGTCGGACCCTGCACGACCTGATCCTCCGGGGACGGCCAGAGGAGCGAGCGACATTGGTTGTGGCGCCGGCCGCCACGGCGGCTCAGCAGGCCTTCCGGAGCTGGGGCTGGCGGAGGATCGCGCGGACGCGCGATCCCGCGGATCCCGCGAGCGTTGCCGACGTCCTCATGATCGGGCTGCCGGCGATCGGTTCGAAAGAACAGAACTAAAGGTCGGCGATGGTGACCGGCGGCAGGTCCTGTACTTCCTGCTTCGTGATGTTCAGGCCTATGCCGTCGTCGTCAACCCCGGTCACCGCGCCGATCGGGATCGCGACCTGCTTACGGCCCCACGGATGCCCTTCCTGCAGGAGCACGTGGGTTACATGCTCGCCCACGGGGTCGACGACCAGGCCCTGGACCTGGCCGATGGTCCCGTCGGTCGCGTGGACGTGCTCGCCGCGCCGGACGTCGACCTCGCCAAGCGGCACCGTATCGACGGTGACGGTCTGCGAGACCTTGCCCTCAGCATCGGGATCCATGACCGTGTCGCCGAGCCGGTAATAGGGCCAGGCCAGCACCTGCTCAGGTCCGTAGATCTCGTAACCCCTCGTGCCAGGGATGAATTGCGTCTCCTCCGCGGAGTCGAACTGCGCGAACTGCGCGAGCGTGCAGCTCAGCCGTATCCCCTCGGTCCCTCGGCCCACTGTCATCGCCAGTTCGACCGGGACAAGCCTGGCCAGGCCCGCGCGGTGCTCGGGCTCGACCACCAGATCGGTGACGGCGCGGGCTACTGGGTCCACCACAACGCGAGTCAGCCGTCCGCAGATCCCGTCAACACAGCTGACCTCGGCTCCGATCGCGAATTCGACCGCTGCTGCCACGGCTTTCCCCTGTCTGCCTGCGCCCGCGAGGCCAAGGCCCCGCCCGCCCCAGACTACTTCCATACCCTGTCGGGTTTACGGGGAAGCGTGCCGGGCAAGCGAGGCAAACGGCGCCCCTAGGCGAATAGCGCGCCCAGGTTCGGAGCATCCCGCACAGAACTGAATCCGGCGAAGCTGCCGCTTTCAGCCAGCGGCCCCAAGGCTCGGGCGACGCCAGCCCACGCCGCGAGCGCGAGCATGCCGCCGATGCTGATCCGGCGCACTCCGAGAGCCGCCAGGTCGCTTACGGTCAGATCGGGGCTGGTGACGACGACGTTGACCGGCTTGGGGGCGGCGGCCTCGACGATTGCCGTGATTTCGTCCGGCGTCCTGACCCCCGGTGCGTACAGGCAGTCCGCGCCGGCCGCCGCGTATGCCTTGATCCTCTCGGTCGTTTCGCCGAGATCACGGTTCCCGCCGAAGAAGTTCTCCGCGCGGCCGATCAGCATCGTGTCGCCGCCCGTTTCATCGATCGCCTGTCGGGCGGCCCGGATCCGGTCCACGGCGGCGTCGATCTGGTACTGCGGCCGCCGCGGACCGGTCGAGTCCTCGATGGACAGGCCGGCGACTCCGGTTTCGACGCAGAGCCTGACGCTCTGCGCGACCTCGCCGGGATCGGCGCCGTAGCCGCTGAGGAAGTCTGCGTTTACCGGCAGGTCGGTCGATGCCACGAGCTCGGCGATGTGGCCGAGCATCATGTCACGCGGCACCGCGCCATCGGGCAGGCCCTTAGAAAAGGCGAAGCCCCCGCTGGTCGTGGCCAGCGCCTTGAAGCCAAGATGCTGCAGGTAGCGCGCCGTTCCCTGGTCGTAGGGGTTCGGGATGACGAAGCAGCCGGACTCGTGCAGCTTACGGAAGGCTTGGCGCTTCTCCCGCGTTGTCGGCATCGGTTCTACCTCCCGGTGGTCGTCGAGCTTGCTTGCGGCCGGTCCCGCGCAGGATCGCCCGCTCACGTCAGCCTTTCAGGAACTCGCGCTCATCGGCTCGCCACATCCGGACGCGCCGACGTTCAGGTCGCGATCTCGCCACCGCCGTCTCCGCGCTCGTGCCCTCGCCGGTGCACATCGAGTACTATCGCGAGTTCGAGGACCGGCACCAGGCCAGTGTCGACCCCACGGCAAGCTTGTGCCAGGCCGACGGCACGCAACCAGGGTCTGGCTGTGCACGTCTTAACCGATATGCCGACGCTAGTTGGGGCATGGTGGGTGGATGGCAACGTGTCGCAGCAGAAGGACACGTTCAAATAACATAGGCGAGCAATGACAAGGCGTCATGCTTCAGGGGCGCTACAAAGATTGTCTTCGAGCATGACGGGTCTATCGTCTTGCACCGCGGCGGCTTACCAGCGGGCGCAGGAGGTACAGAGGCGTGACAAGGAGGCCGCCAGATGAGCGTCGGCGCCCAGACGAAGGCGTCTGGCTCCCCGGACTCCGGGGTTGCCGACGGCGGGGGTCGGGGGCTCGACCTCGGCAAGGCGGCCGGAATGCTGTTCGGACGGCTTTCTGTTCTGCCTGTGCTGGTGGCGGTGGCCTGGCTGCTGGTCGGCCTGCCGTTGCTGCTCCTCGGCGTGTTCACGCCCGCCCTGATGCTCGCGATCAGCCTGCCGGTCATGGCCGTGCTCGTGTATTTCGGCCTGCGGCTGCTCCCGGTCGGATTGGAGGAGGCCCCGCCGTTCGGCCGCTCGGGCCCGGCCCGGACGCCGTGGTGGGCGGTGCTCGGGGTCGTCGCGGTTGCCGTGGCCTTCGGCGTCAACCAGATGATCTACCACTCGCAGTTCATCATCATCACCCGCGACCCGGCCTCCTACATTCAGTTCGCGGCCTGGATCTCCCACCACGGATCGCTGCCGATCCCTCAGGACAACAGGGCGTTCGGCGGGACTGACGGTTACCTGTCCTTCAACAGCCCGGCCTTTTACCAGGTCGGCCGGACGGTGGTGCCACAGTTCATGGCTGGCCTGCCGATGGTCCTGGCGGCCGGCTTCTGGATCGGCGGGGTGAACGCCGCGGTCGCGATGGGGCCGATACTCGGCGCCCTGGCCGTGCTCACCTTCGGCGGCCTCGTCGCCAGGCTGGTCGGGGCCCGATGGGCGCCGCTCGCCTGCCTGGTGCTCGCCCTCGCGTTGCCCATGCAATTCACGAGCCGCTCGACCTACAGCGAGCCGCTCGCTGCGATCTTGTTCCTGGGCGGGTTGTGCCTTGTCATTGACTGCCTGCGGGCCGAGGGAGTCGCCGCCCGCATACTCGCCGCGGTCGCCGGGCTCGCGCTTGGCCTGACGTTCGTAGTGCGCCTAGACGGGGCTAGCGACATCCTGCCGGTCATTCCCTATTGCGGCCTGCTGGTCTGGCGCAGGCGTCCCCAGGCCTGGCCGATGATCGGCGGGTTCGTCCTGGGCGTGGTGTACGGCATTGTCGACGGGGTCGTGCTGAGCATGCCCTACCTGCAGGAGAACTGGACGTCGGTCAAGCCGCTGATCGAAATTTCCATCGCGGTCACCGTCGCCACGATCCTGGTCACGGCGATCGCGACGATCGCCGGCCAGGTGGCGGGCGGGAAGCCGAGCGCGCCGCAGTGGCTTCGCGCGCGCGGCCGGAACTGGCTGACCACCGCCGCTGCCGCCCTGCCGATCCTGGCCGTGATTGCCTTCACGGTGCGCCCCTACGTGCAGGTGGTGCGCGCGACGGGCACGTCGGCATTCGAGGCGACGATCGCCGGCTATCAGCTGGCGGCCGGCCAGCCGATCGATCCAGGGCGGCTGTACTACGAGATCAGCATGGACTGGGTGTTCTGGTACATCGGAGTTCCGGCCGTGATCTTCGGCGCGATCGGCGCCGCGATCCTGCTCCGCCGGGCTCTTCGCGGCGGAATACCGGTCTGGACTTTGCCTCTGCTCGTGTTCTCGTGGGCAATCGTCTCCACCCTCTACCGCCCGGCGATCACGCCGGATCAGCCGTGGGCGAGCCGCCGGCTCGTTCCGGCCGTCCTGCCCGGCTTCATCTTGCTGGCGGTCTGGGCGGTGAGCTGGGGGAGCGGCTGGCTGCGCAAGCGGCAGATCGCCCCGGTCGTCCGAGGCGCGGTCGTTGCCATCTGCGCAGCGGCGCTGGTACTGCCGGCGACGATCACGACGTTCGGCCTGCATGTCGAGCGCGGCGGCCCGGTGGGGGTCAGGCTGACGGCCGACGGCCTGGCCATGAAGCGCACCTATCAGGGAGAGATCCTGACGGTCGACCGGCTGTGCGCAGCCCTGCCGGCGAAGAGCTCGGTGATCTTCATCATCAACGGCGGGAGCAAGGCCGGGAACGAGCTCGCTGAGGTAGTCCGCGGAATGTGCGACAAGCCCTCCGCCATCTGGCTGTCCTCGAACCTGCACCCGGTGCGCGCTCTGATCAAGGGCGTCTACCGGGCCGGGCGCCGGCCGGTGTTGATGGCAGGTTTCGCGAACATACTCAAACCGTTCGGCGGCCCGCTCAGGCACATAGTGTGGCTGCGAACCCAGGAGGACGGAAGCGTGCTGACGACGCCGCCAACGGACACGCAGCCGTTTAACCTAAGCGTATGGATGTCAGAGCCGCCGCGATGATGGACTGGTCGCAACCGGCGGCGGCACGCGGGCGCCGGCCGTACACTCGATCGTCATGAGCAGTCCGTCCGCGCAGAAGCCCTATGTCTCGATTGTGCTGCCGTGCTACAACGAGCAGGGCCACGTCGCCGACGAAGTCGAGCGTATCTGCACTGCCATGGACCTGAGCGACTACGACTACGAACTGCTTGCAATCGACGATGCGTCCTCAGACGAGACGCTCGCTCGCCTCCAGGAGATAGCGCCGAAATTCCCGGCGCTGCGCGTTATCCATTTCGACCGCAACGGCGGCACGGGCACGGTCCGCAGGATCGGGACGCAGCAGGCTAAAGGCGAGATCGTGGTCTGGACCGACGCGGACATGAGCTACCCGAACGAGCGCATTCCGGAGCTCGTGCAGATCCTGGAGAAGGACCAGACGCTCGACCAGGTTGTCGGGGCCAGGACCAGCGAGCAGGGGACGCACAAGGTCTTCCGCGTGCCGGCCAAGTGGTTCATCCGCAAGCTTGCCGAGACCCTGACCAACTACACGATCCCCGACCTGAACTCGGGCCTGCGCGCGTTCCGCCGGCAGGTCGCGCTGCCCTACATGCGACTGCTGCCGCCAGGGTTCTCCTGCGTTACCACGATCACGCTGGCGTTCCTGTGCAACCAGCACGACGTCCGCTACATCCCGATCGAGTACTCCAAGCGCTCGGGAAAGTCGAAGTTCCACTTCTTCAAGGACGCCTACCGCTACATCCTGCAGGTGCTGCGGATGGTGATGTACTTCAACCCGCTCAAGGTGCTGATGCCCGTGGCACTGTTCCTGATCGGGCTCGGCGTCGCCAAGGGCATCTACGACATGGTCGTGCATCCGTTCCTGTTCGCCGTGGACACCGTGATCATCCTGCTGAGCGGGCTCATCATCGCGTCGATGGCGCTGCTGGCCGACCTGATCGTCAGGTCCCGAGCCGACTAGGGCCCGTCTCCAGCCGGGCCGCCAGCCGGGCCCGCACCACAAGGCCGGTTCCGGCGCCCGGCACCGCCCGCTGCATGATCCGGAACGGCACCGTAGCCCACTTGATGGCCGCGCCCAGCGCGGCTGCCGAGGGCTGCAGCTGCCGGCCTGAGCCCGATGTCCGCTCCTCCTTCGACTGGCCGGTCGCAGCCGCCAGCCTGCGCCGGCCGACGGCGTTGCGGACCGGCTCCAGCAGGTAGCCGAGCGGGAACCCGTACAGCTGGACGCTGACGTCGGTGAAGCCCGCGCCCTGCAGCAGCCGGGTGACTGAGCGCTCGTCGTACCGGCGGAAGTGGCCGACCAGCTCATCCCAGGGCCCGAACCGGCGCTGGTGCGCCGGGACCGACAGCAGCAGCCAGCCGCCTGGCCGCAGCAGCCCGGCCCATTCGGCGAGGGCGCCGGCGTCGTCCTCGAGGTGCTCGAGTACCTCGAACGCGCACACGAGGTCGAACTGCTGGCCGGTCAGCGCGGCCGAGGAGACGTTCCGTACCTCGCCGCGGCCGAGGGCCTCGATCCGGGCGCTGGCCACGTCCCACGACTCGTGGTCGGGCTCGACGCCCAGATACCGGTAGCGCTCGGCCAGCCGCGCGCCGAAGGCGCCGCGCCCGCAGCCGATCTCCAGGACGTCGGTGACGCCGCTCGGCAGCATCCGCTCGACCACGTCAAATCGCAGCCAGGCGTTGGGCGCCAGCGGAGCGATCTGGGTAGCGTTCCGGCCGGGCGCGGTCACGGCGGATCTCCGTGCTGGCCGATCCGGTCCAGCAGCGGGGCGACTACCTGCGCCGGCGCGAAGTGCTCGATGGCCAGCTCGCGGGCCGCAGACCGCAGCCGGGCGAGCTCCGCCCGGTCGTCGGCGAGCCGCAGCAGCGCGGCGGTCAGCGCCTCAGCGTCTCCGGGCGGCACCAGCAGGGCCGCATCGCCGAGGGCCCGCCGCTGCGGGGCGGTGTCCGACGTCACGATCGCGCAGCCGGCGGCGGCACCCTGGAACACCTTGTTCGGCACGACGCGCAGTGCCTTCTCGCCGGTCCCGAAGATGCCAAGGCACACGTCGTGACCGGCCACGACTGACGGCAGCTCGGCGGCGGGCACCCAGTCGCGCCAGCTGACCGCGGTATTGGCGGCCGCGGCGGACCTGGCTTCCTTGAGGTCCTGCCCGTTCCCGATCATGGTTGCCTCAACCGCAGACCCGGCCAGCTTCCCGAGGGCCGCGCCGATGACCGGGGTGCCCTGCAGCGGTGTGTACAAGCCGTAGAACACCACGCGCAGCGGGCCGTCGATGGCGGCGTGCTGCCCCTCGGCGGCCAGCCATGCCGACGGTGCGCCCACGGGCACCACGACCGCTCTGGCCCGGTACCGGGCTGGCAGCGCGGCCAGATGCTCGTCGGTATCGACCACGATCACGTCGGCGGCCCGCAGGGCGGCGGCGTCGATGAGCCGCAGGACCGCCTGGCGCGGCCCGCCGTCCAGCCGGCGGTCGCGGCCGGTGTCGCTGGCTCCGACAAGATGATCAAGGACTATCGGCGTGCGCCGGAAAAGGATGCGGGCCAGGTGCACGTCGAAGTGGCCGAGATAGCCGACGACGACGACGTCGGGACGCGGCTGGCGCCGGGCCGCGCGTGCGAGGCTGACCCACCGGCTGGCCAGCCGGCCGAGCAGGGCCGGTGCCCGCCAGGGCCTGGCCAGCATGTCGACCCTGGCCGCGGTGTCGAGGCCGAGCGGCGCGTTGCACTCGGCGACGTCCAGGCCGGCCGCGCGCAGGCCATCGGCGATGATGGCGACCCGCGGGTGCATCGAGGTGTCGTAGGTGCCGAACACAAGCGCGCGCATAGTGAGCTAACCCTAGCGTCTCCTGGTCACCGGGCTAGCGCCCCGGACAGCGCCATGATCGCCTCGATCACTGGCTACTCTGGTGGCATGCCAGACCGCCCGGTGGGAGCCTCGCTCGACGTTGATGCCGGCGACCAGGCGGGCGAGCACCGGCCAGGCCCGCCGGCGCCGAGGCCGGGATCTGGCCGGGCGAGATCGGCCGGCGGCCTCGCGCTCAGGCTGGTCAGAAGCCGATCGGTCCGCTATGGATTCGTCGTCGCCACCGTCGGGATTGGCGTCTACGCCATCGTCAGCCGCTGGCCGGCCGTCCACGCCGCCTTGGTCAAGATCGGGTTCGGGACCGCAGCCGAGGCCATGCTCTGCGTGCTGGTCGGCCTGGTGGCCCTGCTGCAGATGTTCCGGGTGCTGCTGGGAGCGCTTGGGTCGCCGCTGCCGGCGCGGGCGTCGGCGCAGATCCTGTACATCGGCCAGCTCGGGAAGTACCTGCCAGGGTCGGTGTGGCCGGTGCTCGCGCAGATGGAACTCGGAGCGGCCCACCAGGTGCCGCGCCGCCGGTCGGCGAGCGCGTCGATCCTCACGATGCTGTTGTCGCTGCTCACCGGGATACTCGTCGGCCTGCTGATGTTGCCATTCAGCAAGGGCGCGGCGCCTTACCGCTGGGTCTTCTTGCTCGCGCCGCTGCTACTGGTCTGCCTGTACCCGAGACTGCTGAACCGCATCATCGACTGGCTGCTCCGGCTGACCAGGCGGCCCGCCCTGGAACAGCCACTTACCGGGCGCGCGGTTGCGATCGCCCTGGGCTGGGGCATCGTGCTGTGGCTCTGCTTCGGCCTGCAGGTCTGGCTGATGGCCGCGCCGCTTGGGCTCGACAGCGCAAGCGGGGCGCTGCTCGCGATCGGGGCCTTCGCCTTCGCGTGGTGCGCGGGCTTTCTGGTGATCCTGGCGCCGGCCGGCGCCGGAATCAGGGAGTACGTGCTGCTGCTGCTGCTCGGGCCCGCCGTCGGGGTCGGCGCAGCGGCCGCCATCGCGCTGCTGTCCAGGATCTTGATGACGCTGGCCGACCTGGTCACGGCGGGGACTGCGGCGTGGTTCGCTCGCCGTTCCCACGGCGGTGCCGTCGCCGCAGGAAGCCCGAGGAATTAAGCCTGCGCCCGCTGAGTCCGGGCTGGCGGGCTAGTGAAAGCCCGCCGAGTGGGCCGTGAACACCACGACGAGCGCAACCACGCCCACCGCGGAGACCGTTATCGTCACCAGAAGCAGCCGCCGCGGCATGGACTGGTCGTCGAGCGTGGCCGGGAACGCCAGGCGCGTCCCCCAGGTCACCGCGCCCAGGCCGAGCACTACGAGACCGGCGATCAGGTGATTCTTGAGAATGGCGGCCCCGGTGGCGGCGAACGCAATGGCCGTCCGGGTCCAGGCTAGGTTGGTCCGCTCTTTGGCCAGGAGCATTTCAAGGTCCTCATACTCGCCGGGAACGTCCGCCCGTCCCTGCGGATCGGGGCTGCGGCGCCGGTCGTCCGGGGCGCTCATCGGGATCGCCCTATGGCCGACAGCAGCAGGACCACGGCCGAGATGATCGCCATCACCGCGATCGTGACCGTCAGGATTATCGGCAGGGCCGAACGAGGCAGCGGCTGGCCCCGGCGCAGCGCGCGCTGACTGCGCACCCACTGGGCATAGCTGGCGATCGAGATGACCACGCCGACCACGATGAGCGGCACGCCCAGCAGGTGACGACCCCACGGAACACCGGGGAATGGCGGAAGTAGCTGGACGATGCCGAGACCGGCCAAGATGAATGCCAGCGACGTGCGGGTCCAGGCGAGGAAGGTGCGCTCGTTCGCGAACGTGAACCGGGCATCAGGCTCATGCTCACCGGCCGCAGGATCGCCGTCGCGTGGATCCCGCGCAGGATCCGCCCCGACCATGGTTACCCCCAAGGCTGCTTGACGTGGCGAGCGCCCAGTTCCCGCTGCCAGGGAATCATGAGGGCTTTTGCCGATAATCTTCGCCGCCGAGGCTGCGCACCAGGACATCGACCCCGTCGAGAATGCGCTGAAGCCCGAATATGAACTCGTCGTCCCAATCATCAGCTTTACCCAGCACACCGGAAGCCGCGACCGCCGCCAACTCGGGGAAGCGCTGGGGATCGAGCAGGCTGCTCAGGAGCTTGTTGTACCCCGCCATCAGGTCCGACGGGCTCTGCTCCAGGGCGCGCACGGCCGTGTCGAGCTGCGCCTCCATCGTCGCCTGACTGCGCACGTAGTTGGAGGTCAGCAAGATGACCGACATCTTCTGGCCCTCGTCCAGGCCGGTGCGGCGCAGGTAGAAGAGCGCCAGCTCCAGCCAGCCCAGCGCATTGGGCGTGGCCGGGGGCCCCGAGATCGGGACCTGAACCCCCCACAGGTTGTCGCGGTAGGCGGCGAGCTGCGCGGAGGCCCAGCCGGACATGCCCTCGCGCCAGCTCGCGCCGGGGTCGGCCGCCGGCGGCGGGCCCATGGCGGTGTCGACCATGAGATCGAGCAGCTCGCGCTTGGAGTCCACGTACCGGTATAGCGACATCGTCCCGACCGCGAGTTCGGCCGCCACCCGGCTCATCGACACGGCCGCCAGTCCGTCGGCTGCGGCGACGGCCAGGCCGGCCTTGACGATCTGGTCCAGGCTAAGCCCGCGCTTAGGCCCCTTACCCGGGCGTGCCCGCAGACCCCAGGCCGCTGCCAGGTTTCCCGGCAACTCCGGCGTCTTGTCGGCCATGTGTCGCCTCCCGGTTCCAGGTTGACAGTCATCCTAGTTCTGCGTATAGCATACGCGATGAAGCGTATAGCATACGCAGTAGAGCGTGCACTATACGCAGAAGATGCGATCCGAGTTACGGAGGGAGAGGGTTGTGACGACTGACGCAGCAATTGAGGCGGTCGGCGTTAGGAAGGCGTTCGGTGACCACCAGGTGTTGCGCGGCCTGGACCTGACGGTGCCGCGGGGGATCGTGTTCTCGCTGCTCGGGCCGAACGGAGCGGGCAAGACCACGACGGTTCGCATCTTCTCCACGCTGAGTCGCGCGGACGGGGGATCGGTCCGGGTAGCCGGACTCGACGTGCGGACCGACCGGCAGCGCGTTCGCAGCCGGATCAGCCTCACCGGGCAGTACACGGCGGTCGACGTCGCGCAGACCGGAGAAGAGAACCTGCAGATGGTAGGCGAGCTTGCCGGCCTGCGCCGTCGCGATGCCCGGCGCCGGGCCGAGGAGCTGCTCGACCAGTTCGACCTCACCGAAGCGGCTGGGCGGCGCGCTGGCACCTACTCGGGCGGGATGCGGCGGCGCCTTGACCTCGCGGCCGGGCTGGTCGGCCGGCCAGAAGTGGCGTTCCTCGACGAGCCGACGAGCGGGCTCGACCTGCCGGCCCGCCAGGCTATGTGGCGGGTCATCAGCGACCTCGCAGGCTCAGGGGTCACGATCGTCCTCACGACGCAGTACCTGGAGGAAGCCGATCAGCTAGCCGACCGCGTTGCCGTGCTGAACGACGGCAGGATCATCGCGGACGGGCGTCCGCACGTTCTCAAGCAGCAGGTGGGCGGGCGCCGGCTGGAGCTGACGTTCACTACGGAACCGGCCTTCGACTCGGCGCTGCGGATCCTGTCGCACCGCGCGCTGAGCCGCGACCAGCACGCCCTGGCGATCAGCGTCGGCACCGACGGCGATGCGGCGCGAGTGCGCGCTCTGCTCGACGAGATCGACCCTGACCGCGACCGCGTACGCAGCTTCGCTGTGCACGACGCCAGCCTCGACGCGGTGTTCCTCGCCTTGATCCAGAAGGACTCTTCTCATGTCTGAGCTTGGTGTTGCCCTGCCCGGCCGCGTGAGTGAGCCCGGCGCTTGCGGCGCGCGACGTGGCCGCGTCATGATCGCGCGCTGCCTGCGCCTTGGCTGGCGGAATACCGATGCGCTGATTACGTCGCTCGTACTGCCGATCGTGCTGATGCTGCTGTTCGTCTACTTGTTCGGCGGGGCGATTCACACCGGCAGTGCTTACAAGACCTACGTCCTGCCCGGCGTGCTGGTGCTGTGCGCGGGATTCGGCTCGGCGCTAACCGCCGTGCGCGTGACCGAGGACATGAGCGGTGGCGTGATCGACCGGCTGCGGACGATGAACGTCGGCGGTACCGCGATGCTGACCGGACACGTGGTGGCGAGCGCGGTCCGCAACGCCGTCTCCTCGGCGCTGGTGCTTGGGGTCGCGTGTGCCATCGGATTCCGATCCGGCGCGGGGCTTACGGGCTGGCTGGGCGCGGCCGGGCTGCTGATGCTGTTCATTGTCGCGATCTCGGCGCTGTCCGCCGTGATCGGGATGCTGGTGCGCTCGGCCGAGGCGGCGAACGGCTGCACGTTCGCGGTGCTCTTCCTGCCGTACCCGAGCAGTGCGTTCGTGCCGATCGCCACGATGCCCACGTGGATTCGCGGCTTCGCCCGCAACCAGCCGGTGACTCCCGTGATCGAGTCCATCAGGGGCCTGCTGCTCTCGCACCCCGCAGGCAACGCACCCTGGCTGGCCATCGCCTGGTGCGGCGGAATCGTGGTTGCGTCCGTGGCGGCCGCGCTCGTGCTGTTCCAGCGCCGGGCGGGCGAGGGTTAGGCCCCAGCCACCTTTGCGCAGCTAAACCGGTCTGGCCAAGTTTTTGCCTTCGCGTGGGCAGATCGGGCTCCGCCTGGCCTCCGCAGATCAGCGGGTTCGGCCGCCAGCCAGCAGGTCAGGAGCGTATGGCGAGGCCGGGCTCATGATCACATAGGGCTGCCTCACGTTTACCGAGCCATTTCGCCGGGCAAGATCTCAATCGGTTATCGGCTCTATACGCACGGTAATTGTGACGTGTCCTGGCTCTGGCACCGCCCCGCGGGTGCGCAGAGTGCGGGAGCCGGGACCAAGGTCACTGTGACCGGCGCGACCGGGCCCTCCCCGTGCCGCCGTGTGCTCGTACTGGCCTGCCGGGCCTGTCTGTGGGCTCGGTAAACCTCCGGCCAGCGCGAAGCCGGCAGTGCACCCGCAGGCGCCAGTGGCAGCGCGAGCCTGCGCCAGCCGCTAGCGGAGCGTGATCGTCACGCGGCTCGACACGAGGAGGCAGAAATGCGAATCGGCCTGATAGCCCCGCCGTGGGTCCCGGTGCCACCACCGGCATACGGCGGGACCGAGGTCGTCATCGATAACCTCGCAAGGGGCCTGCAGGAACTCGGTCACGAGGTCCGGCTGTTCACCGTGGGCGAATCAGAGTGCCCGGTACCGACCGACTTCCTCTACCCGAAGGCGATCGCGCCGATCGGCGTAACCGTGCCGGAGACGGCGCACGTGCTCGCGGCTTACGAGTCGCTGGCGGACATGGACATCATCCACGACCACACCTTCCTCGGCCCGCTGATCTCGGGGCTGCGCGGGATGCGCCGCCCGCCGGTCGTGATTACAAACCACGGCCCGTTCAACGGCGAAACGCAGCCCATCTTCACGGAGGTCGCAAAGCACGCGGTGATCCTGGCCATCTCGCACGCCCAGGCCCAGCAGGTGGAGGCTTACGGCGGCGTCCAGATCGGCGATGTCATCCATCACGGCATCGACCTTGGCCTCTACGAGGCGGGCCCCGGTGGCGGCGGCTACGTCATGTTCGTCGGGCGGATGTCGCCAGACAAGGGTGTGCATCACGCCGTCCGGGTAGCCAAGAAGGCCGGCAAGCAACTGCTCCTGTCCACCAAGATGCGCGAGGAAAACGAGATCGCCTACTTCGAGTCGGAGGTCAAACCGCTGCTCGACGCCGGCGACGAGATGCCGACCGAGATGCCGATCGATCGCAGGATCTCGCTGCTGCAGCGCGCAGACGCGATGCTCAACCCGATCACCTGGTGCGAGCCATTCGGCCTGGTCATGGCCGAGGCCCTAGCCTGCGCCACGCCGGTGCTGGCCTTCCGGAACGGGGCCGCGCCGGAGATCATAGATAACGGGAGAACCGGGTATCTGTGCCGTGACGAGGAGGAGATGATCAGGGCAATTGACCGGGTGGCCGAAATCGACCGGGACGCGTGCCGCGATGCCGCGGAGCGCCGCTTCTCACTGCAGCGCATGGCGCGTGAGCATGAGCGGTTCTACCGCCGCATGCTCGAGCGGGAGTCCAGGCTCATGCGGCGCATACCGGCCGCCGGACGGCGCCTCATCAGCGCCTAAGGCCATTAGCAACCGACACCAGGGCCCGGCCGCATGACCGGGCCCTGGTCATCCGGTGACCTTCCGGCCGGGCAGGGAGCGGCCTGCAGCCCGGTCACGCTGATCGAGGGATCGACGTTCTGCATCAGCGAGCCCGGTGGTGACATCCTGGCCGGTCACCCGCACGGCCTGTTCGTCCGCGACACCAGGATGCTGTCCCGCTGGGAACTAAGGGTGGACGGCAACGAGCCGCAGCCGCTGAGCGTGCACACGGCCGAGCCGTTTGCCGCGACCTTCCTCGGCCGGATGCCGCCCAAGGCGGGTCGCGCAGACAGCACGCTGCTCGTGATCCGCCGCCGGTATGTGGGCGACGGCATGCGCGAAGACATCACGCTGCGCAACACCGCTCCCAAGCCGAAACGGTGCGTCGTCACGCTGGCGGCCGAGGCCGACTTCGCCGACCTGTTCGAGGTCAAGGGGCGGTCTAAGCCGCGGGCAGTTGCCACGGCCGCCGGCGTCGACTCGGCGCTCGTTATCACCAGCGGCCGCCGGGAGCGCAGGCAGGAACTGCGGATCATCGGGGATGAGAATCCGGCCGTCACCGACGGCGTGATGACCTGGCGGCTGCTGGTCGCGGCGCGCTCGGAGCGGACCGTGACCGTCGAGGCCGTCGCGGTCGACGACGGTGTCGCGCTCAAGCTCCGGCATCCACGAGGCCATCCGGTCAAGCTGACCCGGCCGGCCAAGCGGCTGCGCAAGTGGCGCCGACGCGGGCCGCAGGTGCGTACGGCCGACCGCAACCTGGCCCAGGTGCTGAGCCGCAGCGTGGAGGACCTGGGCGCGCTTCGCATCTTTGACCCCGAGCATCCGAGCTGGCCGGTGGTGGCCGCGGGCGCGCCCTGGTATATGGCGCTGTTCGGCCGCGATTCGCTGCTGACCGCCTGGATGCTGCTGCCGTGGGATCCCGGCCTGGCGCTCGGCACGCTCCGCACGCTGGCGGCGAGGCAGGGCAACGAGGTCGATGCTGACTCCGAAGAGGAGCCTGGCAAGATCTTGCACGAAGTCAGGTTCGGCCCAGCGGCCTCGTTCGCGCTCGGCGGCCGGAGCGCCTACTTCGGCACCGCCGATGCCAGCGCGCTGTTTGTCATGCTGCTCGGCGAGTTGCAGCGGTGGGGCGGCAAGGAGCCCGCGATCGGCGCGCTCACCGAGAACGCCGACCGGGCGCTCGAGTGGATCGAGACCTACGGCGACGCCGACGGCGACGGGTTCGTCGAGTACCGCCGCAAGACCAGCCACGGCCTGGCCAACCAGGGCTGGAAGGATTCCTGGGACGCGATCAACTTCGCCGACGGCGAGATCGCCGAGGCACCGATAGCGCTGTGCGAGGTTCAGGCGTACGTCTACGCCGCCTACCGGGCCAGGGCTCAGCTGGCTAAGCAGGCGGGCGACGAGCGGGCTGCGGCCGCCTGGCGGAAGAAGGCCAAGCAGCTGAAACGGATCTTCAACGAGCAGTTCTGGCTGCCGGACCTGGGCTGGTACGCGGTCGGGCTCGACAAGGACAAGCGGAAGATCGACGCGCTGACCTCGAACATCGGGCACTGTCTGTGGACGGGGATCGCCGACAAGGACAAGGCGGCGGCCGTGGCCAGGCACCTGATGTCGGAGGAGATGTTCTCCGGCTGGGGGATCAGGACGCTCGCGACCACGATGGGTGCCTACAACCCGATGAGCTACCACAACGGGTCGGTGTGGCCGCACGACAATGCTCTGTGCGCGGCCGGCCTGATGAACTACGGCTACGTAGCGGAGGCTCAGCGCGTCACGGATGCGATCATCGATGCGGGCGAGCAATTCGGTTACCGGCTGCCCGAGCTGTTCTGCGGGTTCGACCGGGCCGATTTCGCGGCGCCGGTGCCGTACCCGACGTCGTGCTCTCCGCAGGCATGGGCCGCCGCCGCGCCCCTGCAGTTGCTGCACAGCCTGCTGCGGTTCGCGCCTGAAGTGTCGGGCGGCCAACTCTGGTGCGCGCCCGAGGTTCCCGAACGCTACCTGCCGTTGCGGGTCAGCGGCCTGCGTGTGGGCAAGTCGCGGCTGGCGGTCGACATTTCCGCAGGCGAGTGGGAAATCAGCGGGCTGGAGCCGGTCAGCCCCCTTGAGGTGATCGCGGCGCCGCGCCCAGCCAGGTCTGGATAAGTTCTCTGCAGGACGGAACGGGGCTGGCCTGGGCCAGCCCCGTTCCGTCAGTGAGCGGGGCTTTTTCTTCAGTGCGGAACGTAGCTCTTCCCGTCGTAGCGGTTGTCCTTAACCACCGGGCGGTACGCCGCCGCGAAGGAGAAGACGTCGACCGGGCGCACCCAGGCGGGGGGCTTCGCGTTCGGCAACTGGCTCCGGCTGTCGCGCGGCGCGTATCCGACCCCGCTGATGGCGTTGTCACAGATAACGTCGTGCGAGCCGGTGTCACTGACTCCGGCCTGGTCGCCGATCGCGCCGTACTTCTTGGTCACCAGGCCGCTGATGTTCGCGCCCGCGGACGGGCCGCCCTGGTAGCCGTTGCTGTTGCTGATGTTGTTGTAGCAGGCGACGTCGTCAGTGGAGATGTGCACCGAGGCGTTGCACGCCGAGTTGGCGTTGAACAGCGCTATGCCGACATCGTTGTTGACCAGCGTGTTCCTGGTTATGCTCGCGTCGCGCACGAGCGGCGAGTTCCTTTCGATGCCGCATACCGTGCCGCCCCCGCCGGCCACGAGGACCCCGGTCGAGTACGCCTCGCCGGTGCCCGTGTAGTTGTTGCCGGTGATCGTGCTGCCGGTAACCGTGCCGGTGGCGCCGAAGGAGATCTGGATCCCGTTCTGAGCGATCTGGCTGGTGGGCCCGTCACCGAAGACCGCAACGTCGGAGATGGAGGCGGTGGAGTCGGTGCCATCGATCGTGATGCCGTTCTTCTGGTAGTTGTCGATCGTGTCCCCGACTAGCGTCGCGTGCCCGATCTGGCCGGTGGGGGAGAAGCCAGCCTCGACGCCGACGCCGCCCTGGCAGCCGTTCAGCGGGTACGCCCCGGCCTGCGTGACCACCGAGTCGGCTAGCGCCAGGTTCGCGCCGCCCTCGACCAGCACGTCGTAGAGGCTGCTGTAACACACGCTGCTAGGCCAGTTGCCCTCGATCGTGACGTGGCTGATCGACACCGAAACACCCTTGGTGTTGGCGCCGCTGGCGTTGGCCGCGCAGATCTCGATCACCGACTGCGGCACCTGAGTGTGGGTGGCTGCGTCCCTGACCTGGCATGTCGTGGCCGACAGGCCGGTGCTCTGGTTACTGCCCACGGTTGCGGGAAGCTGGATCGTGACCGCGCCGCTGGCGCGCACGATGTTCAGGCTCTTGGTGATCGTCACCTGCTCGCTGTAGGTGCCCGAGCACAGCTCGATCGTCGGCACTGAGTGTCCGGTCCCGGCCGCCTCGGCCGCAGTCACCGCGGACTGGACCGTGCTGTAGGCGGCGGTGCCGCAACTGACGTTCTTGGCCGCCGCCACTCCGGCCGGCGACACCCAGTAGGTGTGGCTCGCGGAAGCACTGGCGGCAGCGGCGGGGATGGTGATCGCGGCCGCGACCGCGGCGACGGCGATCCCGCCCGTGAACAGCCCGGCCGCTCGCGATCTGCGGCCGCCCCCCGCGCCCGAATGCGCACCGAATAGATGGCGCCCGTACCGGGCCGGCAATCCACGCATCTAGATACTCCTTGGGTAACGGTTCATGCGTACACGTATATGTCGCGCGACCCCACCAGGAAGTTGACAGCAGCTGTGACACTTTTCTCAGCGCGCAGTGCCGGCCGGCCGGCCGGGCGCTTCGCGTGGCTGGGGAACCTTTTTGCCGCGCTGGCGACAACGCTCGTACCCAGCCGCCGTTGCCAGATGCGATTTGTCCGTTTGCTGGCGGCCAGCGACGTGTCTGTCGACCTAGCGACGTCTGCTCAGGCGGCACGCTCGTCAGCTGCGGGACGCGCAGCCACTGGCGTCCCGCAGTTTTAGCCGGAATCCGGGCTAGTCGACGATCTCGACGTACATGCGCGAGCCGGGCGGGGCGATCTGGCCGTAGTGCTGTGCGGTGGCGGCGCCCTCGGGCGACCCGAACGCGGCGTCCATCGCGGCTCTGTCCGCGAAGTACAACTCGGCGATCCGGTGATAAGTGTGCTCGCCGCCGTCCAGCGCGGTGACAAGCCTGCCCGCCTCGAAGCGCTGCAGCCTGGGGATCTTGGCCACCAGGGGCGCATGCACTGCGGCGTACTCCTGGTCGAACGCGGCAGCGTCTGCCGGCTGGGTGTACAGGACTACGAGCTTCACCGTCATCGCGTGCTCCTCGCCGCAAATGGCCCTTGTCGGCGCAGAACGCTACCGGGCGGCGCCGGCGCTGTCACTACAGCTCCCCGGCCAGCTCCGAGGTCCAGACGACGACCCTGGTCCGGTCGCCGCGGAACAGGTCGCGCGCGAATTCCAGTGGTTGCCCCGCCTTCGAGTAGGCGGTGCGCTCGACCAGCATGAGGGGTGCGCCCTCGTCTATCTCCAGGGCCTCCGCCTCCCGGACGCCAGCCACGACGGGCTCGAGCAACTCGCGCGCCCGGTGGGGTCGCTGCCTGTACCGGTCCTCGAGCAACTCATAGAGCGAGCCATCCAGCCGGCAGTCGAGCAAGTCAGGAAACAAGGCTGCCGGGAACAACGAGTGCTCAATGACCATCGGCCGGCCGTCCGCGAGCCGGATCCGGCGAACCTCGTGCACGGGATCGCCCTCGGCCAGTCCGAGTGCCGCCGCAGCCGCGGGGCTGGCCGGGATCTGGGCGGCGGCCAGAACCTTCGCCCCCGCCACCTTGCCGTGCCGCCGCAGTTGCTCGGAGAACCCGGCGAGCGTGGTCAGGTCCTGCTCCAGCTTGGCCTCGGCCACGAACGTGCCGCCGTTGCGGCCGACCGTCTTGGTGACCAGTCCCCGCTGCGCCAGTTCGCCGAGCGCGTGCCTGAGCGTCATCCGGCTCACGCCGAGCCAGGCGGACAGATCGTGCTCGGTCGGGAGCCGGTCACCCGCCCTGAGCTGGCCGGCGGCGATGGCATCGGCCAGCCAGTCCTCGATCTGCGCGTGCGCGGTGACGCCCGTCTGCTTGATGATCTTCGGCGGCTTCCTCGCCAGTGAGGTCAGCCGCGTTAGCGCACCAGGCGCTGCCTGAACCGGTCGCGGCGGCTGCGGCTGCGCGGTGGGTGTCACCTGCTGCATGCCTCCTAGTGTCCTCCCCGTTATATGCGCCAGGGAACGAGCTCTAACGGGCGACGGCCCGCGCAGATCCTCCTGTCGTCGCGGACCGCCGCCCCGGCGGACAGCGCGCCGCCCTCCCGGCCATGACGCCGGGGCACGGGGCGGGCCCCGGCGAGGCTCACGGCGCGCCGTCCAGCTCAACCAGCCCCTAGGCAGCCCCCTCCGCTGCCGGGATTGGTTCCCCGTCGGGCGGGGCCGTGACCGGCGCGAACTCCTTGCTCCGGCCGACGATCAGGTAGTAGAGGGCACCGATGATGACGATGACCACGAACACGGTCCACAGGATCGGAATGTCGTTCAGGAACCCGACGTGGAAGTTGAGCGACTGGACGCCGGCCACGACGGTCTGTTTAGGCTCTGGGTTGCTGGCGGCCCGCGGCCACGCGAAGTTGATCAGCATCGCGAGACCGTAGGCAAGGCCGAGCAGGTTGATGGCGACGCCCCACTTGCCAAGCTTGAACGGAGCTTTAGTCCGCGGCCAGCCTCGCAGCCGGTCGCGCAGGATCGCCAGGTTCCCGAGGAAGTAGCTGAAGTAGATCATCGCGGTCGCCGCGATCGCGATGATGCCTGCGCCGTCGAACTGGATGAACGGGATCGCGGCCAGCGCCGCGATGACGAGGCAGGTCCAGATCGGCGTGTGCAGGCTGGATGACACCTTCGAGAGCACGCCGGAGAACGGCAGTTGCTTGTCCCGCGCCATGCCGAAGCCGAGCCTGATCGTCGCCGCCATGATCGACAGGCAGCAGACGAAGATCGCGGCCGACACCACCAGCAGGTAGATGGTCGCGAACGGATGCGAGAAGTTGGCCTCGATGATGTTCTGCGGCCCGTACGCGCCGCTGATCGCGGTGTGCAGGTTCGGGATCGACATCAGCGTGGCGAGCAGGAATACGCCGCCGATGATGAACGCGCCGACGATCGAGTACAGCACCGCCCGCGGCGCGGCCCGGCGCGGATCGCGAGTTTCCTCGGCCAGGGTTGACGCCGTGTCGAATCCGTAGATCACGAACAGGCTCATGAACATGCCAGCCAGGAAGGTATTGGCGCCGATGTGCAGCCCGCCGCTGTCGGTGACGATCTTGAAGCCCTGGTGGTTGTGGAAGGCCAGCAGGACGATCGCGAACACGAACATGCCAAGGATCTCGAACAGCACGCCGGTGTTATTAATGATCGCGACCAGCTTCACGCCGTAGATGTTCAGCACCGTGATGACGACCAGGGTGATCAGCGCGACCACCAGTTCGGTGTTCAGGTCGAAATTGAGCGAGTGCCAGCCGAGGCCTTCCAGCGCCGGGATAAGCGCGATCGGCAGCGTGGCGACCACCGACGTCACCGTCAGGATGCCGGCGAACAGGTAGATCCAGCCGGTGAACCACGAGTAGGCCCGCTTGGCCATGTACTTCGACCACTGGAACACCGAGCCCGCCAGCGGATAGTGGCTGGTGACCTCGGCGAAGTTCAGCGCGATGATGAACTGCCCGATCGCGACCACCGGCCAGGTCCAGATCATCACGCCGCCGAGAGTGGTCAGGCCGAGGAAGAACAGCGTGAAGATGCCGGTCGACGGCGAGATGTAGCTGAACGCGACCGCGAACGAGCTGAAAAAGCCGAGCGAGCGCTTCAGCTCCTGCTTGTAGCCGAACCTGGCGAGATCTGCGGTGTCGCGGTCTTGGCTTGTGCTGACACTCGGAGTTGCGCTCATCGTGTCCTCCTCGTCCCGCTCGGGACCTCAGATGACGCGTAGCGTAGGGGCGCAACGGCGTAACTGTCCAGACCCTATCTGCAACAGGGTGCGATCTATTTCCGGCATTCGCGGCAGGCGAATCGCCCACCCGGCGCGTCCGAACGGATGTCGGGCACTTCTGTCTAGACCTTTGCGTATTCGCCTCGTAACCTGCGATCAGTACTCAGAACCAGGAGGGGTGTTGCCGGTGGTGAGCGAACTGCGGCACGGTGGGGTGCCGGAGGTTGACGAGCCAGGGCAGGACCCGGTGCCGGCGCAGACGCGCGAGCTGCTTTCTGCCGTTCCCAGCCTGGCCGGCTCGGCCACGGAAATCAGCGTGCTGCCCGGCGGGCTCACCAACCAGAACTTCCGCGTCACCACCGAGCGGGGCTGTTTCGTGGCCAGGCTGTGGTCCGACGGCGGGCTGCTGGGCATCGACCGGGAGCACGAGTACCGCAACTCGGTGCTGGCCGCGGCGGCGGGCGTCGGTGCGCCGGTGGTCGAGTACCGCCCGCAGGAGCGAGTGCTGGTGCTCGGGTACATCGACGGCAAGACGCTCGGTAACGCCGACGTGGCGGAGCCCGCGATGATCCCGAGGATCGCCGCGGCGTGCCGCATGCTCCACCGGGCGGACCGGTTTGCTGGCAACTTCGACATGTTCGAGATCCAGCCTCGTTACTACCGGGTCGCCCGCGAGGCGGGCATGAGCATCCCGGCCGGCTACGAGGACCTGATGCCCGCCTTCGCAGCCGCCCGCACCGCCCTGGCGGTCAGGCATGAGGGCACGGTGCCGTGCAACAATGACCTGCTCGCGGCCAACTTCATCGACGACGGCGAGCGGATCTGGGTGATCGACTACGAGTACTCGGGCAACAACGACCCCTGCTTCGAGCTCGGGAACATCGCCGGAGAGTGCGGTCTCGATCGCGAGGCTCTCGCCGCGCTCGTGACCGCGTACTACGGCCGGACGCGGCGCAGCCGGATCGCGCGGGCCGAGCTGTTCGGGCTGGTCTCCCGGTACGGCTGGACGCTCTGGGGCGCGATCCAGAGCGCGACGAGCAAGCTGGACTTCGACTTCTGGTCCTGGGGCATGGAGCGGTTCGAGGCGGCCGCCGCCGGCTTCACCGGCCCGGCATTTCCGCGGCTGCTCGACGAAGTTCAGGACGGGGACTGACAGTGGTGTCTGCTGACCTCCCAGCGCGCGCCCAGGTCGTGATCATCGGCGGCGGGGTGATCGGCGCCAGCGTCGCCTACCACCTGACCGCGCTCGGCCGGACCGACGTGCTGCTCCTTGAGCAGGGCCAGCTTTCCTGCGGAACGACCTGGCACGCGGCCGGCCTGGTTGGCCAGCTGCGCGCCTCGGAAGCCGGTACCCGGCTGGTGCAGTACTCGACCCGGCTGTACGAGCGGCTGGAGGCCGAGACGGGGCAGGCCACCGGATTCCGCCGGTGCGGCGGAGTCACCGTTGCCAGGACCGCCGACCGGATGACCGCACTGCGGCGCACCGAGGCGACCGCGCAGGCCTACGGCATCGAGTGCGAGCTGATCAGCGCCAGCGAGGCGGCGAGCCTGTACCCGCTGCTGCGGACCGACGATCTGGTCGGCGCGATCTGGCTGCCGGGTGACGGGCGCGCCGACCCGGTCGACCTTACCGCGGCGCTGGCCCGCGGGGCCCGGCGGCGCGGCGCCGTGATAGCGGAGCGGGTCAGGGTCACCGGAGTCGGCAGCCGCGACGGGCGCGTCACCGGCGTCGTCACCGACCGCGGCGAGGTCGAGGCCGAGGTCGTCGTGAACTGCGCCGGGCAGTGGGCCAAGCAGGTCGGCGCGCTGGCCGGGGTGACGGTGCCGCTGCACTCGGCCGAGCACTTCTACGTGGTCTCCGAGCAGATCGCCGGCGTCCGCTCCGACCTGCCGGTGCTGCGTGACCCCGACGGGTGGACCTACTTCAAGGAGGAGACCGGCGGCCTGGTCGTCGGCGGCTTCGAGCCGCAGGCCAAGCCCTGGGTCGCCCCTGACGACCTGCCCTACCCGTTCGAGTTCCGGCTGCTCGAGGAGGACTGGGATCACTTCAGCGTGCTGATGGACAGCGCCGTGCACCGCCTGCCGGTGCTGGCGCAGACCGGCATCAGGAAGTTCTACAACGGGCCGGAGAGCTTCACGCCCGACAACCAGTTCCTGCTGGGCGAAGCGCCGGAGCTGGCCGGGTTCTTCGTCGCCGCCGGGTTCAACTCGGTCGGGATCGCCTCGGCCGGAGGAGCCGGCCTGGCGCTAGCCCAATGGATCGTCGACGGCCAGCCGGACGCCGACCTGACGACGGTCGACATCCGGCGGTTCGCCCCTTTCAACGGCAACAGCCAGTGGCTGAGGGACCGGGTCAGCGAGGTACTCGGGTTGCACTACGCGATCGGGTGGCCGAACCGCGAGCTGGAGACCGCGCGCCCGTTCCGGCGGTCGCCGGTCTATCAGCAGCTGGCCGAAGCGAACGCGTGCTTTGGCAGCAAGATGGGCTGGGAGCGGGCGAACTTCTTCGCTCCGGCCGGCCACGAGCCGGTGATCGAGTACTCGTGGGGCAGCCAGAACTGGCAGCCCTGGTCCTCGGCCGAGCAGGAGGCGACGAGGCAGCGGGTGGCGGTATTCGACCAGACCTCATTCTCCAAGTACCTGGTCAGCGGGGACGACGCGGAATCGGCTCTGCAGTGGCTGTGCACCAACGAGGTCGCGGTGCCGGTCGGCCGCACCGTCTACACGGGCATGCTCAACGACCGCGGCACCTATGAATCCGACATCACCGTGACCAGGCTCGCGGCGACCCAGTTCCTGCTCGTGGCGAGCGCGGCCACCACCGAGCGCGACACCGACCACATCCGCAGGCGCATGCCGGCCGGGAGCCGTGCCACCGTCACCGACGTGACCTCCTCGTGCGCGGTCTACGGCGTCATGGGACCGGCCTCGAGGCAACTGCTCAGCAGGCTGACCAGGACCAGCCTGGGAGACTCCTCGTTCCCCTTCGGTGCCAGCAAAATGATCGACCTGGGCTATGCCACCGTGCGGGCGACGCGCATCACGTACGTCGGCGAGCTTGGCTGGGAACTGTACGTGCCCGCCGAGTTCGCCGTCGGCGTGTACGCGGACCTGATGGCGGCTGGCGCGGATCTCGGCGTGGTCAACGCCGGGTACTACGCGATCGAGTCGCTCCGGCTGGAGAAGGGTTACCGCGCGTTCGGCCGGGAGCTGACGCCCGACTACGGCCCGGTCGAGGCCGGGCTTCTGTTCGCGTGCAAGCTGTCGGGCGGGGTTGGCTTTCTCGGGCGCGAGGCGGTAGAGAAGGCGCGGGCAGAGGGACCCCGGCGGCGGCTGGTGTCGGTAATCCTCGAGGACCCCGGCGTGATGCTGTGGGGCGGCGAACTGCTTCTCCGCGACGGGGCCCCGGCCGGGCAGCTAACCTCCGGCGCCTACGGGGCCACGCTCGGCGCCGCCGTGGGCCTGGCCTACCTGCGCGATCCGGGCGGCGGCGTCGCGACACCCGAGCTGGTCAGGTCGGGCATATATCAGGTCAACGTCGGCGGGCAGTTCGTCGGGGCCAAGGTGCAGCTGCGGCCGCCGTATGATCCGGCAGGGAGCAGGGTCAAGTCCTAAGAGGAGGGCCCTATGACCGTCAGCGTCTTCGAACTGTTCAAGATCGGGATCGGCCCGTCCAGCTCACACACGGTGGGCCCGATGCGGGCCGCCGTCATGTTCGGCCGTTCGCTGGACGCTGACGGACTGCTGCCGAAGGTGGCGCGGGTCAAGGTCGAGCTGTTCGGCTCGCTGGGCGCGACCGGCCACGGCCACGGTAGCGTCAAGGCGGTCGTCCTTGGCCTCGCGGGCGAGGAGCCGGAAACCGTCGACCCGGCCGCGGCTGACCCGCTGGTCGCGTTGGTCCGCGATTCTGGCCGGCTGGCGCTGCTCGGCCGCGCGCCGATCGACATCGACCTCCAGGGCGATGTGATCCTGCACCGCCGCAAGCGGCTTGAGTTCCATTCCAACGGCATGCGGTTTGCCGCACTCGACGCATCCGGGGCCGAACTCAGCGCGCATACGTACTACTCGGTGGGCGGCGGGTTCGTACTGGGCGAGGACGAGGTCGGCCGGCCGACCCTGATCGCCGATCACACCGCCGTTCCCTATCCGTTCGCGAGCGGAGCGGAACTGCTCGCGCACACGGACAGGACGGGCCAGGCGGTGAGCCAGATCATGCTTGCCAACGAGCTTGTCCGCCGGGACAAGGCCGACGTCGATGCGGGCCTGTTGCGGATTTGGGCGGTCATGCAGGAGTGCGTGCAGCGAGGTTGCGAGGTCGAGGGTGTGCTGCCAGGGGGCCTCAGAGTACGACGGCGTGCACGCGCACTCCGCGAGACGCTGGAGCGGACCGGCGACGCCACCGACCCGCTGCATGCGATGGAGTGGGTCACGCTCTGCGCGCTGGCGGTGAACGAGGAGAACGCGGCGGGCGGCCGGGTGGTCACCGCGCCGACCAACGGTGCGGCCGGGATCATCCCGGCGGTGCTGCACTATTACACGCGGTTCGTGCCGGGGGCCGACTCGGCCGGGGTGATCAGGTTCCTGCTGACCGCCGGTGCGATCGGCGTTCTGCTGAAAGAGAACGCGTCGATCTCCGGGGCGGAGGTCGGCTGCCAGGGTGAGGTGGGGTCGGCCTGCTCCATGGCCGCGGCCGGGCTGGCCGAGGTGCTGGGCGGCACGCCCGAGCAGGTGGAGAACGCGGCCGAGATCGGCGTCGAGCACAACCTCGGGCTGACGTGCGACCCGGTCGGCGGGCTCGTGCAGATCCCGTGCATCGAGCGGAACGCGATCGGCGCCGTGAAGGCCGTCACCGCGGCGCGGATGGCGGTCCGCGGGGACGGCCAGCACAAGGTGTCGCTGGACAAGGCAATTAAGACCATGCGCGAGACCGGCGCCGACATGAAGATTAAGTACAAGGAGACCGCGCGGGGCGGGCTGGCGGTGAACGTCATCGAGTGCTGAGGAGGAGCTGTGGACATCACTCAGCTGATCCTGGATGACCACCATGAGCAGCGGCGGCTATTCGCGATCCTCGAGCAGATCGCTGCGGCCGACGCCGCCACGCTGAGCGTGGTGTGGGAACGGCTGGCTGCCTTTCTCGAAGTGCACGCGGCGGCCGAGGAGGAGATCTTCTATCCGGAGCTGCTGCGGGCCGGGCAGCGGGCGGGGCGCATCGGCACGTCGGAGGAGGAGACCCTCGACGCGATCCGCGACCATAACGATATCCGCGACACGATCGCGGCGGTCGCGGGCCACGTGGCCGGGAGCGCAGGCTGGTTTGACGCGGTCGCGGCCGTGAACGTGGCCAATGGCGACCACATGGCCGAGGAGGAGCGCGAGGGCCTTACCGACTTCCGCCGCGAGGTGAGCCTGCAGGAGCGGCATAACCTCGCGGTGGCGTTCGCCGCGTTCGAGGCGCGGCACCATGCCGGGGTCAGGCCGGTGGACAAGGACCCGGAAGAGTACGTGCTCCAGGCCGAGCAGGGGGGTGGCCGCGAGCCGTTGTCCGGCCGCGAAGAGACGTCAGGCTCGCTGGGCATCGGCAGCCTGCGCGAGCCGTAACGACCGCGCTAACCGGGTCCACGGAATACGCGCGGCGGGCTGACCGCGCCGGACAGCGGGCGGCTAGCGCGCAGCGGTGTCGGCGCCCGGATGCTGCTGCAGGATCGTCGCCTGTGTCTGCCCGGATGCGCGCCGTTCCCGCATGTACGTCTTGGCGATGACACGGGCATAGCGAAGCCCGTAGGCCAGGTTGCGGCCTTTTTTGCTCTCGCCCGACATGCGCTGGCGCATAACCGTGGGCACCTCGGCGACGCGGTAACCCTGCAGCAGCGCGCCGATGAGCAACTCCGAGGTCTGGTACTGCGGCTGGGTCTGGGTGACCGTGCCGGTGAGCTCCGCTCGCATCAGGCGCAGCCCACTGGAGGTATCGGTGATCCGGCAGCTCGTCAGCATGCTGATCGTCCGGGCGAAGAACTTCACGCCGAGATTGCGGAACGCGTCGGTGTTCTCGGTCTGGCCGAGCTCGCGCGACCCGATGACGAAGTCGGCCTTGTCAGCCTCGACAATCTCGACCATGCCCGGCAGGTCGGCGGGGTCCCACTGACCGTCTCCGTCGAGGGTGGCGATATAGCGCGCGCCGCCCTCACGCGCGATCCGGTAGCCGAGCCGGAGCGCGACCCCGTGTCCCCGGTTGGCCGACAGCGTGCAGGTCAGGGCGCCGTGCCGTTGCGCCACCTCGGTCGTGCTGTCCGTGCTGCCGTCGTCGATGACGAGCAGGGACACCGGGACGTCGGAGATCTGCTCGGGCACCTCGTCCAGGACCGCGCCGATGTTGGCCGACTCATTGAAGGCCGCGATTACGACGACCAGAGGCTGCAGCTTGAGGTCGGGGTAGCTGCCCTGGAAGACCGTGAGCGCTGCTCCGGTGATGCGCGCGGTATCCGGTGCCTCCCGCAGCCCGTGGTAAGTCACGTCTGCTGGCTTCTCGCGCCTCGACATCAGCGGTAGTCTCCCGATCCGGCCTAACAGTTATGACGGTCCACAATAGCCGCAAACTTGGACTCGCCGACATCATTCACGGGTTTGATACAGGGCCGCGCACCCCGTGCAGTTACTGACGGTACCGTCCCTCGCGTGCCTTCGTGGGCCATCTTGATCCTCTGGGTGTCGGGTGTACCCGGCATGCGGCCGGTCATGCCGCCAGCCCACTTGGCCCACTCGACCTGCGAATTGCCTGCTGAGCATGGTATTCCGGGGTCCGGCCAGGCCCAGTACGACCCCCGCGAGGCAGTCCAGTCAGCCATCCTTCGGATCTGCTGAAGAGTCGGTAACGACTTGGCATCCCGGAATCCCTATCTGTACCTATGCGAATGCTGTCCTTATCGGCCGTCGGCCAGGGCGCGCGGGAAGGGCGGATAGCCCGCAGGCCGTCCCGGCCAGGCCAGGAGGGCCACGATCGCGGACGTCGGTATTTGCCGGTAAGCTTAGTCAGCCCCGGGACTAGGGCAGGGTTCCGAATCGGCGCTGTGCCGCAAATCCGGACCGAGCCTGGCGGGTCAGGCGGCGGAGTAGCTCAGTCAGGCAGAGCAAGCGGCTCATAATCGCTGTGTCGCCGGTTCAAGTCCGGCCTCCGCTACCACCTTGCTCCACCCGGCACCGCCTCAAGGCGGCACCGATGTTAAGTCGAGAGAAGGGCATGCCACCGTGGCTGCGACCGACATCAGGCCTAAGATCACTTTGGCTTGCCAGGAGTGCAAGCACCGCAACTACATCACGCGCAAGAACCGGCGGAATGACCCGGACCGGCTTGAGCTGAGCAAGTACTGCCCGTTCTGCCGTAAGCACCAGCCGCACCGCGAGACGCGCTAGCCGCAATTTCTGGTTCGGGCGCGAGCCCTGACCCGGCCGCGCGCCGGGTTCCGAAGGCTTGGAGTGGCATGGCAATTAACCGGGAATATGTCGGGCGCACGTTCCCCGAGTCGGAACCATACGAGGTCTCCCGCGTCAAGATCGCCGAATTCGCCACAGCGATTGGCGACCCGAACCCGTTGTACCGGGATAAGGCGGCCGCTCAGGCGGCCGGGCACGCGGATGTGATCGCGCCGCCGACCTTCGCGATCGTAGTCAGCATGGCGAGCTCGGCCGTCGCGGTGGCCGATCCTGGCCTCGGGCTGAATTACGCCATGGTCGTGCACGGCGAGCAGCGATTCGAGTACACCCGGCCGATCGTCGCCGGGGACGTGCTGACGGCACAGCCGACCATCTCCGAGATCCGTGATGCCGGCCGTAACGTCATGCTGACCACGAGCACCCAGATCCGGACGGTCCAGGGCGAGCTCGTGTGCACGGCCGTGGGCACGCTGGTCGAGCGGGGCGTCGGCTAGCCGTCGCGGGCCCTGGGCAGAGAGGATCGCGCCGTGAGCGAGCAGGTTACCTACGACGAGGTCGACGTCGGCGTCGAGCTGCCCGAGGTGAGCTATCCAGTCACCAGGCTGAGTCTGGTTAGGTACTGCGGCGCCTCCGGTGACTTCAACTTCATTCACTGGAACGAGCGCATTGCCAAGTCGGTCGGGCTGCCCGATGTAATCGCGCATGGCATGTTCACGATGGCCCAGGCGGGCCGGTACGTCTGCGACTGGGCCGGACCTCGGGCGATCGTTACCGAATTCGGCGTCCGCTTCTCCGCGATGGTGGTCGTCCCTGACGACGACAAGGGAGCCACGATCGAGGTGAGCGGGCAAGTGACGGACAAGCTCGACGGCAACCTCGTCGCCCTTGCCCTCACCGCGCGGTCGGCCGGCGCCAAGGTCTTGACCAGGGCCACGGCGGTAGTCCGGCTGCCCTGAGCCTGCGGGCCAGTGGCAGGCCGGCGAGGGGCCTCGGGGGGTAGTCCCCCCGAGCCAGCAC
>JASHUG010000233.1 GCA_030040155.1 Streptosporangiaceae bacterium
ACCGGGGACTACGCGGCTGCCGCCGAAAGCCACAAGCAGGCGCTGGCGTGGTTCGGTGAACTTGGCAACCGGCTCGGCCAGGCCGAGGCACTGAACCGCCTCGGCGAACTGGCAATGCGGACTTCGGCAAGCGGCCAGAGCCACGAGTTGCACACTCAGGCACTGGGCATCGCCCGCGACGTCAGCGCGGCTTTCGAGGAAGCACGGGCTCTCGAAGGACTTGGCCGCGGCTACTTGCACAACGGCGACCGCGACCGAGCCGCTGCGCACTTGCGGCAAGCGCTTGCGATCTACGAGCGTCTTGGCGTCCCCGGCGCAAGCCGAGTCCAGCAGACTGTGGAGGACGAGGGACTGACATCCTCCGGCCCGGAGCCATCGGCGCCGGTTCTCGCGACCAAGGACGATTAGCGCCCCCGCTACCAGGAAGTCGCAGGTAGAGCCCGTAGGATCTGGGTCCGCGGGCTCTTGCTTCTCGATGTGCACGGATCGCGCGCCCGGACCGCAGGTTCCAGGCCGCGTCCTCGCTGGTGTTGGCGATGAGAGCAGGCGGTCAGCGCGCGATGCTGACATCGGGGACAACTCGGTCACGCCCGTACGGGGCGATCGCGAAGGCGTGCAGATAAACCGTCCTACGAGGCGCGCGAGCAAGGCGGCGGAGCTTGAGTATCAGCCACCTCATTGACTCCTACGGTTACTGGGCGCTGTTCGGATTTGTCGGAGCCGAGAGCCTCGGTATTCCGCTGCCCGGTGAGACCGCCTTGATCATCGCAGGCACCTACGCCGGCACCACTCACCGCCTGTCACCATGGCTGATCTTCTTGGTAGCAGCGGGCGCGGCGATCGTAGGGGACAACATTGGCTACTGGCTCGGCATCAAGGGCGGGTACCCTCTGGCCCGCCGATTCGGCCCGAAGGTCCGGCTGGACCAGGGCAAGCTCAAGATTGCTCGCCTCTTGTTCGACACCCACGGCGCCAAGGTCGTGTTCTTCGGCCGGTTTGTATCGGTGCTGCGGACCTACGTCGCATTCCTCGCCGGGACCAGCAAGATGCGCTGGCGACGGTTCCTGCCCGCCAACGCAGCCGGAGGCATCGTCTGGGCTGGCATCTACACCCTGGCCTCGTACTTCGCCGGGACCGTGCTGCAACGGACGTCAGGCGCGATCACCTGGGTGCTCGTCGGCGCAGCGGTGATTGCAATTGTCGTTGTGGTGCTCCTGGTCCGGCGTCAATTCGGCCGTCTCGCAGCCCGCGCCGAGGCGCGTTACCCGGGGCCCCTGGAGTTAAGCCGCTGCGCAGCGGCCGCCTCGTGCTCTGCGGCCGTCTCGGCGCAGCCCTGACCGAGCCGGTCTCGAGCGACCTAGCTGGACAGCCCGCCCTAAAACGGCTGGCCCGGCAAGCCTGCGGCGAGGTACCGTCCGTCGGCATGACCGATCCTGAGGGTAGCGAGTTGCCGGTGGTAACCCGGCGATGACGCTCAAGCTTGCAAGCCTGACGTGGGACGCGCGCGAGCCACTGCGTCTGGCAAGGTTCTGGGCCGCCGCGCTCGAGTGGGAGATCTTCAACGAGACGCACGAGGAGGTCGGCCTGAGGCCGACGGATGGCACCACCTTCTATTTCGTCTTCCTTCCTGAAGCGGCGGAGAAGGCCGGCCCGAATCGGATCCATCTCGATCTCAGCAGCCGGTCGGTCGAAGACCAGCACGCAACCGTGGCGCGTTTGATCGACCTTGGCGCCAGCGAGATCGACATCGGGCAAGGCGAGGTGCCGTGGGCCGTGATGGCCGATCCGGAGGGCAACGAGTACTGCGTGCTCGAGCCTGGCAATCACTTCGTCACCGACGCGAGCCGCGTCGGATCCCTCACGTGCCAAGGCTCGCGCGAGGTGGGGTACTTCTGGAGCGAGGCGCTGGGTTGCCCGCTCGTCTGGGACCAGGACGGCGAAACCGCGATACGCACGCCGGACGGCGCAAGACAGTTCATTACCTGGGGCGGTCCGCCGCTTCCCCCCAAGCGCGGGAAGAACCGGCTGCATCTCGACGTGGCGCCGCCGCCGGATGGCGACCAGTGCACTGAAGTCGATCGGCTCCGGTTGCTAGGCGCCAAGCGGATAGACATCGGGCAAGGCGAGGTGCCCTGGGTTGTGATGGCCGACCCCGACGACAACGAGTTCTGCGTCCTGACGCCGAGAAAGCCGAGGTAGCGGCGTCGGCGTCGAAAGGCGTGCAGCGTGAGTGACTTGCAGACCATCACCGTCGTCTTCAAGGAGCAGCCAGCTCGCGGTGCGCTCGTGCCGTCCGCGCTCGAAGCCCTGTCGGCCGTACTGAGCCGTTAGCCCGCCTGGCCCGGTGTGCCACGCGCCCGCCAGCTCGTGACACACCGGGTGAGCGGCGCCGAGATAGCGCCGCTCGCTCTCACCGGGTGAAGTGCTCGAACACGTGGCTGAAGAACCAGGTCGGCTGAGTCACTCCCGAGCACGTGCCCGCGCCTTTGGTGCCGGGACAGCCGCCGTTGTCACGCTGGAGTGCCCAGAACGACAAGGTGTTGATTCCGCTGGTGCGGGCCCACTGCAGCAGCGGCCAGGCCTGCGACGTGCTGAAAGTCTCGTCCGGTCCGTAGTCATCGATGCCGGGCATCTCGGTTACGCCGATCATGTGCCAAAGCTGCCTCGGCGTGTACGTCGGGTAGAGCGACTGCAGCTGACTGTAAAGGCCCGCCGCGGCCGTCTCGGTGTCGGTGAGCATGTTCTGCTCGGTGCCGAGGTAGTAATCGAACGTCAGCAGGTTGACGACGCTAATCGTCGCACCGTCGGCGACCGCGTTTTGCAGGACCGCCACGCCAGCTGACGTCAGGCCGGTCGGGAACGTCGGTAGCGTGTAGGAGAACTGGATCCGCCGGTGGTGGGCGGCCGCCCAGGCCTCCACCTCGGCTACCGCCTCGTTGCGGCGGTTAATGCCTGCCGTGTTGGTCAGCGAGTTGCCCTCGACGTCAAGGTCGATACGAGGCACGTTGTAGGTGGTGATCAGGCTCTCGTAGACCCGCGCAATCGCTCCGACGCTCGTGCAGCTGTCGGCGATGTCGGTGTCGGTGGTGTCTGCGGTATAACCGCCGAACGAGGGAATGACGTTGCCGCCTGCAGCCTGGATCTGACTGATGTCGCTGCCGAAACTGGAGTAGGCGATCGGCTGGCTGGTGTCGCCGTTCCAGTATGCGGTGCACGAACCTGCCTGGGCGGTCTCGAGGAACGCCAACGACAGGAACTTGGCGCCGGACTGCTGCGAGAGCGCGGCCAGGTCGCCACTGGTGTCGTAGGTCTCGAAGTAAGGGGCGAAGACCTGGTAAGGCAGCGTAGCCCGGCCATGCCAGGTGTTGGCGCCCGCGCTGGCCGTGCCAATTCCGATCATGGCAGCGGTGGCGCTGACGGCGGCGACTGCCGCAAGGAGTGGAGTGTGTCGTCTCATGCGCTGGGGTCCCTTGCTAGTGCTGAAGCGAACGAGGCAGGTACGGGCCAGACTGCGCGGCCGGAGATCGCGAAAACAAATAGGAAACTTTCCTATTTGTTTCGCGACGCTAGCCTCGCCTTCGGCCAGCGTCAAGACCCCAAGGGAACTCGAGCGAGGTCGGCAGCCCTGCAAGTCGGCGGCTGCTGTCGGGCAGCCGCGCCTGCGGCGGTACCTTCCGCCGGGCTGCGTGTCAGACTGCCAGGACACGGTCGGCCGCCGCGCGACCGTGTCCTGCGGCACTATGCGA
>JASHUG010000234.1 GCA_030040155.1 Streptosporangiaceae bacterium
CACGAACGGCCGGTCTTCGAGCGGGACGGCCTGCTGCTGGTAGGGATGGTCCTGGAACGTGACCAGGTCGAGGCCGGAGCTATCGGCCAGGACCGCGAGCTCGACGACATCGTGCGGCGCTGGGCTGGATGGCGTTACGAAGATCCCGAACGCGAGATCATGCCCGTAGTCGGTCATGGGGACGGGGTCTCCTCCGGCTGTCGCTGAACGCTCAATAGTTTGACACTGAATTATTGCCGTATTGGCTTGGCTGGCGTGGAGTTCGCGCCTAGTGCCGGGGGTTCCGGCCTGCGCCCTGTGCGGAGGGACGGAGGCCGCACCGTGCCCGCGGGCGGCGCCACCGCACCGTCCAGGCCGCCTCTTACTGGGCGGCGAAAAAGCGAAGGTAACTCCATATCGGCGTCTTCCTAGCCGTTCTGCTCGGCTCATACTTCAGCGTTGAAAGATTTATCCTGACTCAGTGACCACCCAGGTCGTCCGCGACCGCGCCGATGTACTGGCCGACCTGCTCTGCAGGCAGGCGCCGGACGCCGACTTGGCGACCAAGAAACTGGGCATACGGCTGCGCCGGATCGCGGGCCACCTGGAACGCGAACTGCGCCGCGAATTCGCCGCCGAGGGCATCGAGGCCTGGGAACTGGAGGTTCTCTTCGCCCTGCACAGGGCGCCGGGCCAGTGTCGCAGCGCCGGAGCGCTGCTACGCGGCTCCCAAGTCACGGCCGGCGCCATCTCCAACCGGATCGCCCGGTTGGAGGCTCAAGGCTGGGTTCGCCGCGATGTCGACAAGGCCGACCGCCGTCACGTCCTGGTCACCCTCACGCCGGCCGGGCAGCGGCGAGCTGAGCAAATCCTGGCGGTCAAGACCACCGCGGAGCAGCGGCTGCTCGGCCGCGTGTCTGCGGCGACGATGGAGCGGATATCGCGAGACCTGCGCGAACTCCTGCTCGCGATCGAAGGCCCCGCAGACGACGAGGATGCCTGCGAAACCTGCGCCGAGGAATGCGCGACGTAGGGGCGTAGCTTCGCCCCACCATGAGCCGGGCAGACCCGATTTGTGCCGGCGTGCGCGAACCTGCAGCGGACTGGGATCGCAGTTCGCGGGCGCTGGGCACAACCGAAAGAGGTGGCGGTACCACAGCCAGGGTCTAGATGCCGGCGGCATCGGGGGAGCGCGGCGTGAGGAGACCACAGGTATGCGAGTAGCGCATGTGCGGCAGCTCAGCGGGATCGACAGCGTGGAACTGGCGGAACGGCCAGATCCCACGCCGGGGCCAGGACAAGCGCTGGTCGGGGTCGAGGCCGCAGGCGTCGGCCCCTGGGATGTCGGGTTCGTCAGTGGCGCCGCGAGCGGGCTCGCCTTGCCCTTCGTCCCTGGCTTCGAGGTCGCCGGGGTGGTGCAAGCTGTCGGCGATGGGCTCGATGTCAGGCCGGGTGACCACGTCTACACGAGCTTGTGGCCTGGTGGCGGCGGGTTCGCCGAACTGGCGCTGGCATCGGCGGACCGTATGGCCCCGATGCCCGACCGGGTGAGCTTCCCGGAGGCGGCCTCGCTGGTGATCGCAGGCGGCACGGCCTATGAGGGCCTGGTCGACCGGGGGCGGCTGCGGTCGGGCGAAACGGTGCTCATCACAGCCGCCGCCGGCGGCGTGGGCAGCGCCGCGGTGCAGATCGCGGTGGCCGTGGGCGCCCGCCCGCTGGCCGTGGCCAGCCCGAACAATCACGACTACCTGCGGGACCTGGGCGCCCTTGAGGTCTTCGACTATCACGCCGACGACTGGCCCGAGCAGGTGCGCACTGCGGTTCCTGGCGGCGCCGACGTGCTGCTGGACGGCGCCGGCGGGCAAACCGGCAACCAAGCCGTCACTGCGGTCCGGGATGGCGGCCGGGCGGTCTTCATCGTCCTTGCCGGTGCTCCTGCCCGGCTAGAACGGGGGATCGTGGGCGAGTCGTTCGCCGCCCAGGTCAACCGGCAGCGGCTGGAGTCGCTCAACCGCCTGGTCGATGCGGGCGCACTGCGCGCCCAAGTCGAGGCGGTGTTGCCGTTGGGCGAAGTGCGCGCCGCGCTGGCGCGCGTCGCGGGCGGGCATACCAGGGGCAAGATGGTGTTGGAGATAACTAAGTAGCGATCCGCGCCACGGGGGGTATGGCCGCTGGATGTCGTCTATAACGTCGTCTGCCGCGCAAGGGGCCCAGGCCGGGTCCGATGACCGCCGCTGGCTGGTCCTGGTGATCGTGGCCATCGCCCAGCTGATGGTTGTCCTGGATGCGACGATTGTGAATATCGCCCTGCCTTCTGCCCAGCGCGCGCTAGCCTTCCCAAACAGTGACCGGCAGTGGATCGTCACGGCCTATGCTCTCGCCTTCGGCAGCCTGTTGCTGGTAGGCGGTCGGCTCGGCGACATGTTCAGCCGGAAATGGGTGTTCATCGCCGGCCTGGTCGGGTTTGCCCTGAGCTCGGCCGTGGGCGGTGCCGCCGGCTCGTTCGAGGTGCTGGTGACGGCCAGGGCGCTGCAGGGCGTGTTCGGCGCGCTGCTCGCACCGTCGGCTCTTGGCACCCTGGTGAGCACCTTCCGCGATCCGCGCGAGCGAGGGAGGGCGTTCGGCGTCTTTGGCTCGGTCGCCGCGGGCGGCGGCGGGATAGGACTGATCCTGGGCGGGCTGCTGACCCAGTACCTGTCGTGGCGGTATTGCCTGTACGTCAACCTGATCTTCGCCGTGATCGCCGTGACCGGCGCCCTCCTGTACATCCACACCGGCCGGCCAGCCGCCCCGCCGCGAATGGACTGGCCAGGCACGGTGCTGGCTTGCGCCGGGCTGTTCCTCATCGTCTTCGGCTTCTCCCACGCCGAGACGGCCGGCTGGAGCAACTCCCTGACCATCGGCTCCCTCGTCCTCGGCCCGGTGCTGCTCGTGGTATTCGTGCTCGCCGAGACGCGGTCCACGCACCCGCTGCTGCCGTTGCGGGTGATCATCGACCGGACCCGCGGCGGCTCTTATGTCTCCGTCTTCATATCCGGCATCGCGATCTTCGGCACGTTCCTGTTCCTCACCTACTACCTGCAGGAGGTCAAGCGTGAGAGCCCGCTGACCACGGGATTGCTGTTCCTGCCCATGATCGGATGCATCCTTATCGCCTCAAACCTGTCGAGCATCGTGCTCTTGCTCCGGGTCGGGCCCCGGGTCCTGATCGCGGCCGGCATGCTGCTTGGAGCGGGCGGGATGCTGTACCTGACCCAGGTCAGCGTTAGCTCCAGCTACGTCAGCGGGGTGCTTCCCGCGCTGCTGATCCTGGGCGTGGGCTTCGGCCTGATCTTCGCCCCGGCGATCAATACGGCGACGACGGGTGTCCGCCAGATTGACTCCGGCGTGGCTTCCGCGCTGGTCAACACCATGCAGCAGGTCGGCGGGTCCATCGGAACGTCCGCCCTCAGCACCTTCGCGCTGACCGCAACCGCCAGCTACCTGGTGGCTCACCACACCAGCCCGCTGGCACCAGCGGTCGCGGCCACCCACGGCTTCACCGTCGCCTTTGCCATTTCGGCCGGTTCGCTGGCGTTTGGATTCATCCTTGCGCTCGTCCTGCTGCCTTCGAAGCGCCGACTCGACGAGCTCAGGAAGGCCGCAGCACCCGCCGCACCTGCACCAGCCGCACCTGCACCAGCCGCGGCGCCACCCGCGCCCGAGCGCGCGCCCGCCGCAGAGCCCGCGCCCGCACCCGCCGCAGAGCCCGC
>JASHUG010000235.1 GCA_030040155.1 Streptosporangiaceae bacterium
ACGCCGTCGAACACGGCGACGGCGCCGTCAAGCACCCGCAGCGACCGCTCCACCTCGACGGTGAAGTCGACGTGGCCAGGGGTATCGATGATGTTGATCGTGTGATCTCGCCACAGGGTGGTGGTAGCAGCCGACGTGATGGTGATACCGCGCTCTTGCTCCTGCTCCATCCAGTCCATCGTGGCTGCGCCCTCGTGGACTTCACCGATCTTGTAATTGATGCCGGTGTAGAACAGGATCCGCTCGGTCGTCGTGGTCTTGCCCGCGTCGATATGCGCCATAATGCCGATGTTCCGGACATTGGCGAGCTCGGTCGCGGTCTGGGTGGCGGCCACTGTTAGTGATCCTCGTTCCTCGTGTTTAGTGACTGACGTCTGTCGGGTCAGGCTGTGTCCGGTCAGGCAGGCCCGCCTACCAGCGGTAGTGGGCGAATGCCTTGTTGGACTCGGCCATCTTGTGGGTGTCCTCGCGGCGCTTGACGCTCGCACCGAGTCCGTTGCTCGCGTCAAGCAGCTCGTTCATGAGCCGCTCGGTCATGGTCTTCTCGCGGCGCTGGCGCGAGTACGTGATCAGCCAGCGCAGCGCCAGCGTGGTGCTGCGGGAAGCGCGCACCTCGACTGGCACCTGGTAGGTCGCGCCGCCGACGCGGCGGCTGCGGACCTCGAGGGTCGGCTTGACGTTGTCGAGCGCGCGCTTGAGCGTCACGACCGGGTCGTTGCCGGTCTTGTCACGGCAGCCCTCGAGGGCGCCGTAGACGATGCGCTCGGCGAGCGATCGCTTGCCGTTCTTCAGCACCTTGTTCACCAGCGCGGTAACCAGAGGGGAGCCGTAGACCGGGTCGGTTACCAGCTGCCGCTTGGTCGCGGGGCCCTTACGCGGCATGTCAGCTCTTCTCCTTCTTCGCGCCGTACCGGCTTCGCGCCTGCTTGCGGTTGCGGACGCCCTGGGTGTCCAGCGAGCCGCGGATGACCTTGTAGCGCACGCCGGGCAGGTCGCGGACGCGGCCGCCGCGGACCAGCACGATCGAGTGCTCCTGCAGGTTGTGGCCGACACCGGGGATGTAGGCCGTCACCTCGATGTGGCTGGTGAGCCGGACGCGGGCAACCTTGCGCAGCGCCGAGTTCGGCTTCTTGGGCGTGGTGGTATAGACGCGTGTGCAGACCCCGCGGCGCTGCGGGCTGCCCTTCAGCGCCGGAGTCTTCGTCTTGGCTACCTTGTCCTGCCGACCCTTGCGGACCAGCTGCTGGATCGTGGGCAACGCGTCTCCGTCTTCCTCTGCCACGCGCCTGGCGGCGCGCTGTTGTCTTCCGCCTGCTGGCGCCGCGCCAGGCGGCGCAGCATCCGGTTGTGTGTCCCGCCGTTGCCGACGGAACTTGCTCGTTGCGGCTGTGTCCCGTGCTTTCGGCACAGGGCGCGGCCTAGGACGTACCTGACCTGCGGTTTCCTTGCCCGCTCCGCCCCCCGAGGTCGGGCGTGTCGCAAACGTTCACGACATACCCAGGCCCGCGAACGAGCCCGGATCGGAAGGGAAGTGTGCTGCTCGCCTGGTCCATTCAGCCCCTGGTCGTTACCGCCAGGAGGCCGCGGTCAGACAGACGCGCACGCACCCGTAGGGCACGGGCGCGGAGAACCAGAATACCTAACCGATGACGCGCTGGTCAAAACGGGTGGCGTCCTCGCACTCCGCTGGGCAAAAGCTTAGCGGATGCTGAGTGCCGCCCGCTCCAAGATCGCATTGCTAGCCCCTACTGCCCGTTTTGCGGGGAATGAGGAGGCTTCCGGGCGACTGCAGCTTCAACCGCAGCTGTAAAGGACGAGCGCGGGCGTTTTATTCCCGCAATCTCCCGATAACGGCCAGCGCGTGGTCGGCGGAACGGTCCGCCAGCGGCGCGGGCCCTCGGGCTGCGCTGGCCGCTCGGGCTGCGCTGGCCGCTCGGGCCGCCCTGGCGGCTCGGGCCGCCCTGGCGGCTCGGGTGGCGCTCGGGACAGGTGGCGCCCGTGGCGGGAGTGCACTTCCAGTGCGACCGGTACGGGTGCGACCTGCGGCCGGTCCCGACCGTCGGGGCCGCCGCTGCTCGCGGACATCGGCGTGCGAGGCCACTGGGAGATCCGGCTTGCTCCTGGGGCAGGCGAGATTGAGGCCCGGCTGGGCGAGCAGACTGCCACTCATGCAGTCGCATCCAGCCATGGCACCCGGGTAGCGGCCATGGCGCTGGTGATCGGCACCTCGGGCTGGCAGTACCGGGACTGGCGCGGCGTGCTCTACCCGGCCGGAGTCGCGCAGGCTCGCTGGCTGGAGTACTACACGACCACGTTCCCGGTAGTGGAGAACAACGGCACGTTCTATCGGCTGCCCACCCCGGAGGCGTTCGCGGACTGGCGCAACCGGACTCCAGACGGCTTCGCCATGGCGGTCAAGGCCAGCCGGTACCTCACGCACATCCGGCGCCTGCGCGACCCGGCCGAGCCCGTGGCGCGGCTACTCGGCGCGGCCGTGCAACTTGGCTCGCGGCTCGGGCCCGTGCTCGTGCAGCTGCCGCCCAACATGACTGCCAATCCTGACCTGCTTGACGGGGTGCTCAAGGAATTCGCGCGGTTCAAGCCGCCTAGGGACGCGCCCCACGTTCGGCGCCCGATCCAGATAGCGGTGGAGTTCCGGCACGAAAGCTGGTGGACCGACGAGATCAAGGACATCCTCACGCGCCATGACGCCGCATTGTCGTGGGCGGACCGCGAGGAGAAGCCGGTTTCGCCGCTGTGGCGGACCGCAAGCTGGGGCTACCTGCGGCTGCACGAAGGGTCCGGCCGGTCCTGGCCCAGGTACACGAGCCGGGCCCTGCGCCGCTGGCTGGACTCGATCGGGGAGAATTGGCGGCGCGGCCAAGATGTGTACGTGTTCTTCAACAACGACCAGCACGGTGCCGCGCCAACGGACGCGCTCGCACTCGGCGCGCTGGCCAGGGACGCAAACATGGAGGTCAGGGGGCCGGCCGGGAACCAGCCCCGCTAGCGACAGGCACTCGCCGGCCGCTCGCTAAGTGGGGACAATCGCCGACGGCGTGCTGGGCGAGACAACTCACCCGGCCGCAGGCTTCGCTGCCGCTCGCCAAGTCGGACAAATCACTCCGCGCAGTTGTGGACGGGGATGATTGCTGCCGGCGGAACGGCACTCATCTTCCCCAGCCATCCGACCACGAAGCGATTTGTCGGACTTGCCGGGTGCTCTCAGCGGCCAGGTCCCGCTGGTGCGAGTGGCGAGTGGCTGGCGCGGGACTCGCGCCAGTGAAGCGAGCGCCTGGATCAGACCCGGTTTGGCGGGCCGTGACGCGATCAGGCCGGCAGACAAAAGACCGGCGGCCACGACAACCCCGGCCGGCAGACAAAAGACCGGCGGCCACGACAACCCCGGCCCGCAGACAAAAGGTCCGGCGGCCACGACAACCCCGGCCGCCGGACCTGTTTGCTTAGACCCGAGCTCGTTCCCTACCGGTTGTAAGCACCGAAGTCGTACTCCTCCAGCGGGATCGCCTGGCCGGAGACCTGGCCGAAGGAGTAGTCCGCCGGGCTGTCGTAGGAGGTCGGCGGGTACACCGCCGCCTTAGCCTCCTCCGTCGGCTCGACCCGCAGGCCGCGGTAGCGCTGCATGCCGGTGCCGGCCGGGATCAGCTTGCCGATGATCACGTTCTCCTTCAGGCCGACCAGCGAGTCCGACCTGGCGTGGATTGCCGCGTCGGTGAGGACCCTGGTGGTCTCCTGGAAGGAGGCCGCCGACAGCCAGGACTCGGTCGCCAGCGACGCCTTCGTGATCCCCATCAGCTGCGGACGGCCTGCCGCGGAGGTACCGCCCGCCTCGACAACGGCGCGGTTGACCTCCTCGAACCTCGGCCGCTCGACCAGCTCGCCGGGCAGCAGCTCGGTGTCACCGGACTCGATCACGTTCACGCGCTTGAGCATCTGCCTGATGATGATCTCGATGTGCTTGTCGTGGATCGACACGCCCTGAGACCGGTAGACCTCCTGCACCTCGTGCACCAGGTGCAGCTGCACCTCGCGCGAGCCAAGGATGCGCAGCACCTCGTGCGGGTTGACCGCGCCGGCGATGAGCTGCTGGCCGACCCGGACGTGGTCGCCGTCGGAGACCAGCAGCCGAGACCGCATGGACACCTGGTAGGAGACCTCGTCGCTGCCGTCATCCGGCACGATCACGATCTTCCGGGCCTTGTCCTGCTCGTCGATCCTGACCTTGCCGTCCACCTCGCTGATCGGGGCCAGGCCCTTGGGGATGCGGGCCTCGAACAGCTCCTGGATTCGCGGCAGGCCGTGGGTGATGTCCTGGCCCGCCACGCCGCCGGTGTGGAAGGTACGCATCGTCAGCTGGGTGCCGGGCTCACCGATGGACTGGGCCGCGATGATGCCGACAGCCTCGCCGACATCGACCCGCTTGCCGGTGGCTAGCGAGCGGCCGTAGCACTTCGCGCACACCCCGACCCTGGCCTGGCAGACCAGCACGCTGTAGGTGCGCACGGACTCCACGCCCGCGTGCACCAGCATGTCGATCATCGCCTCGGTGAGGTCGGAGTCGGCCGCCACCAGGACGGTGCCGTCCGGGCCGATGACGTCCTCGGACAGCGTCCTGCCAGTGCCCGTGTTCTCGATGTTCGGCAGCTTCTCGACCGTGCCGGTGATCGGGCTCTTCGCCGCGATCCGCAGTGGCAGCGACCGGTCGGTGCCGCAGTCCTCCTCGCGAACGATCACGTCCTGCGCCACGTCCACCAGCCGCCGGGTCAGGTACCCGGAGTCGGCGGTCCGCAGCGCGGTGTCGGCCAGGCCCTTCCTGGCACCGTGCGTGGAGATGAAGTACTCCAGCACCGACAGGCCCTCGCGGAAGCTGGACTTGATCGGCCGCGGGATCGTCTCGCCCTTCGGGTTGGACACCAGGCCACGGATGCCGGCGATCTGCCTGATCTGCATCAGGTTACCGGCGGCGCCCGAGCTCACCATCATCCAGACGGAGTTGTCGCCGGGGAACGCCTTCTCCATGTCCTGGGCGACGTCCGCGGTGGCGTGCGT
>JASHUG010000236.1 GCA_030040155.1 Streptosporangiaceae bacterium
GGCGCGAAATCCATCGCTTTGCTGTTCCTGGAAATGGGCGTCCCGGCAGCGCTTGCGTCCGCCGTCGTCGACGTCCACCACTGATATGTGTACGTGATCGAGTCACCGGGATTGTCGCCGGTCCAGTTGCCGTGGTTCGCCAGCAGCACAAAGCCCACCTGCGGTCCTGTAATCGCGTTGCCGTCCGCATCGACGGCCGGGATCAAGGTCTGCAACCCGGTGACGTTTGGGTTCTCGTTCGACATCACGTACGAGATCGTCGGTGCGCTGCTGTTAACAGGAGCCGCTGACGCGACCGCGCTGAGCGCCAGCATGCCGATCAGGCAGGTGGCCAACAGCAGGCTCGTTGCGACGAAGCCACGAGCTCTGCTCCCCTCGCCATGTATATGAATACTCAACATCACTTTCTCCCGGTGGCGAAGACAGTAAGTGAGTCAAGATCCGCGCGATCGGGCCGAGCTCGTCGCGTTTGCGGACCAGTCTCGACCGTGACACCCAGCGCAGAGACTCCGGCTCCCATGCACGAAGGCTCGACAACGACACGCGACCAAAAAGCACGCGACCAAGGAACGCGCACGAAACCCTGCCCTCCGTCGAAGGTGGTTGCTGACCTGACTTCTTTCTTTTCAACTTGAAAAGAAGTGTGGGCAACGTACCACTCCCGGCAGGGAATGACAATCCTGGAGCGTGTAGACCCCGGCATCCCTCGCTATGGCCTGGGCTTCGCCGCCGGGCCGGTAGTTTCACACCCACTGTCCCACTACGCCGGACGAGCGAGACCGTGCTACGTCGGGTCGCACTAGAAGGCGAGCGACGGCTTGCCAGATCGGATCGTGGCTTCAGTTTGGTGGAGACCACTGCGGTGATCGAAGTTCCCGACGTCGTGCGCAGCAAGGCTCGCTCTGTTGGCGCCCAGGACTGGCTCGACGGACTGTCCGCGCTTGTCTCGAGTCTGGAGGCTGATTGGTCGATCACTGTCGGGCGGCCGTATCAAGGCGGGTCGGAGGCCTTTGTGGCCGACGCAACCAAGGCGGACGGGAGCATAGCGGTTCTCAAACTGCTGGTGCCAGGTGGAGGAAATGACCCGTCCAACGAAGCGACGGTGCTCCGGCTCGCTGGCGGGGAAGGGTGTCCGGCCCTCTACCGGTTCGACCCCGACCGGGGCGCTCTGCTCATGGAACGGCTGGGTCGCACGATGTATGAGCTCGGCTTGCCGCTCTGGCAGCGTCTCGAGATCCTCTGCACAACCGCGGCACGTATCTGGCGGCCAGCGTCGGACTGCGGGCTTCCGACGGGTGCCGAGAAGGCACGGCGGCTCGCTGACTTCATCGTGAAGTTGTGGGAGGAGCTCGACCACCCATGCTCCGAGGAGGCGGTCGATGACGCCTGGGCCTGTGCCAGCCGGCGCGAAGAGGCGCACCGCGACGAGAAGGCCCTGTTGGTGCACGGCGACGTGCACCAATTGAACGCCCTTCAGAGCGACAGCGGATTTAAGCTCGTCGATCCCAACGGTCTCCTGGCCGAGGCCGAGTACGACTTGGGCGTTCTCATGCGCGGAGACCCAGTCGAGTTGCTGGAGGGCGACCCCCTCGACAGGGCCCATTGGCTAGCCGCACGAACCGGACTCGATCCGGTTGCGACGTGGGAGTGGGGCGTGATCGAGCGGCTGTCGAGCGGACTTCTTTGCACCCAAATCCACCTGCAGCCTCTGGGACAGGACACACTCCGGGCCGCCGAAGCCGTCGCCGGCACGAGGTTTTCATAGGTCGGGCGCTCCATTGGAAGTGGAAGAGCGACGATTGTTCCGATCGCCGCCACTTCAGTGCCGAGGCCCGCAGAGCGCCGCCTTCCGGTGTGCTACCGCTGCGGACGTCTGCGAGCTAGCCACCAATGCCCGTGCCGTGCCTATCCTGGGACGGGCTCAACAGCGGGGCACCGCCCGCGATCGGCCAACACGACGGATTCGCATTGCCTAGGACGACGACTCATGCAGACCCCGGCCAGCCTCGTCGGATCTAAGGTTTTCCGCGTCGCCTTCGACTACCAGACCGCCCTTGAGTTGTTCCATCAAGAGGACAGCGGGATCATCCGTGTCCATGCCGACCTGACCATCTTCGCGCCGTTCGTGCTGCGCAGCGCCGACGGCACAACGCACCGTCTTGACCCGGAAGCCAGTCGGTCCGCGCTCGCGCCCGTGATCGACTTGCTCGGAGGGACGATCACCGGTGTCAGCGTCGACGGTGACGACACCGTCGAATACGACGGCAACGGCAACCCCGTCAACGCGCTCGGCACTCTCACCCTCGATTTCGCCGATGGCGCGCAGCTCACCGTGCCACCGGCCCCCATGCCGTACGACTCCTGGCTACTCGGTCACCGCGACCTGAACGACGATGTGCCGGAGCGCCACTTCCGACCGAGACTGCCACGACTCAGATTCGGCTCCAGATCCAGGTCGCCCCCGCGCGTTCGGCGCAACTGGCGCAATCCCTCGGAAAACTCGCGTCCGTCCCGCCGCACTGCCGAATAACGCCGTCCTATGAGCAAGGCGGCTCCGTGCTACTCGGCCGCGGTGGCGCCGCTTCGCGCCGCGCTCTGGCATGAGGATGCGCACGCGCGGGCGCGCCGTCCTATCCTGACCGCCATGATTCTCGGGATGGCCGCCTTGGTCGTCTCAATCGTTGTCTAGGTCGCGGTGCCAAGCGATGGGAGCGTGCGGACCCGCCTGTTCTCCGACGACACGGCTTTAGACGTCCGCGATCTACACCGCGGGTTCCTTGAAGACGAACTCGATGATCAGGGAGCACCGCCGGACTCGCGAGCACTTCGAGGCCTATCTGGACGATCCAGACGATGGGCCCACTGTGTGGCTTGCGCTGGCCGTCACCCGGCCCGCTGAGTGATCAGACCTGACAGGAGCAAGTTCGCCGCCACGCGATGTTTCCGGCGTGCAAGGCAGGACAATGCTGACGATGACCAGCGGTCAAGGTACGTTCGCCGGATCGGGACGCTCGGTCTGGGCAGCCTCGCGCGGGTCCGGCCCGTCGACAGCCGGAGCATGCGTGCATCGCCCACCAGGACCTTGCGCAGCTCAAAGCCAGCTGACTGGGCCGCCGCTCCCGCAGCGGCGGATGACATCACAGGGAGCACACCATGACCGCGTTGATCACTGCCGCTGATCTCGGCATCGATACGACTAGCGACCAGGGCCTGTTCGATTGGTTCCTGGCTAGCCTGCTTTTCGGACGGCCCGTCTCACAGAACGCGGCAGCCAGCGCTTTCCACAAGCTCAAGTCAGACGGTTGGGACAGGCCGGACCATTCGTCGCAGACGACAACCATCGGCTCTGGCACGAGCTATGGGAAGGCGACTACCACCGGATGAGCTCTGTGATGAGCGCGGAGCTACGCGACGTCATGCGCGCGCTCATCGCAGGCTACGACGGCTCGGTCGCCCGGCTAGTGCGCACGGCCAGTACGCGAGATGAAGTCAGCCAGCGGCTGCAGCAATTCAAAGGCGTCGGCCCCAAGACCACCGAGATCTTCCTGCGCGAAGTCCCGGACGCGCTCATCGGTACGGACTGAGCAGCCTTCGTCAACCCCGTACGACGAGCCCAGCGATTGGGACCTCGGCCCGGTGCTCGGACGACCCCGGAGTCAGTGCTCGGTCACGATGAGCCGACCGGCGAGGGCGATATAAGAGCCTGCGAACAGTCGTCGCAGTCAGTGCCCGTCGTCGGCCAAATACCTTGACCCGCATCGCGGCGGCAAAAATCCCATAGCTGGCGAATACCAGCAGCGTGAGCAGCATGAACACCCCGCTGAGCGGCAGCATCTGCTGCAGGGCGTGCGGCTCGTCCGGATGGACGAACTGCGGCAGGAATACGAAGAAGAAAATCGCCAGCGGGGAGCTAGCGGATCTCCCTTCCCGGCTGGCGCAGCGACGGTGCGATCTGAGCATGGCTTAGAATCTAATCAATGTATAGATCGAGCGGATCGCAGCTGTCAACCCCGTACTCTCACTACATGCCGACCACCCGCGCCAGCTACCATCACGGCGCACTGCGCGAGGCGCTGCTTGCCGCGAGCCTGCAGCTCATCGAGGCTGAAGGCATCGGCGCAGTGAGCCTGCGGCGGGTGGCCAGGGAGGCCGGGGTCAGCCCGGGAGCGCCCTACCACCACTTCCCCGACCGGGCCTCCCTCCTCGCCGCATTGTCGGCGCAGGGTTACCAGCGGCTGGCCGACCAGCTTGTGGCCGCGAGGACCACCGCCAGCTCCCCCATCCAGGCACTCACCGCGCTCATCCGCGCCTACGTCACCTTCGCCCAGCAGCACCCCGGCTACTTCCGGCTGATGTTCCGGCCCGAACTGTCCGAACCCCGGAAACACCCCGACGCCAAGGCCGCCGAGGAAGCGGCATCGGACTGCCTAGATCAAGCCGTCACCGACTGCGTCCGCGCCGGGGTCATCCCCGCCGGGCAAGCCGACGCCCTCTTCCTCACCGCCTGGAGCCTCGGCCACGGGCTGGCGTCGCTGTGGCTCGACGGCGAGCTCCAAGAGTCTCACCAGGACCCCGGCACCCTGACGGCGGAGGTCAGCGCCCTGGTAGAGACCCTCCTCGCCACAGCGCGCCGCGCCGGGCCCGAGCCGGCGACACGCCACGGCAGGCCCCGGTAGGGATCCATCACGGGTCCGTGACCGTGACGCTGACCAGGTCTGTTGCTGTAGCCCATTCCTGCCGCGCCCGAATGGCGATGGCTGACCTTCTGATTCCTGGACGGGCGCATCCACGTGCCGCCCGGCCAGCAGGGCATCGAGAGGGCAACGCGCCGAGCAGGCTTGTATGAACCGAAGTGTCGGTGCTCATCCCTAGGCTGAACGCAGTCAAATACGGAGGGCCTATGGACCACGCCGATGTCGAGCGGCTGCGCGACCGGCATCCGGCGTGGCGCCTGCTGCGCGCTGGCAACGCACCGCTCGTGCTGGCCTTCCTCGGCAGGTTCTTCGTCGAGGGCAACAACGGCGCGATGTCTGCCTCGGCGTTGGCCACTGCCCTAGACGACGAGCTTTATGCGCTCAATGCCGCCAACCCGAGCGCTCCGCGCTACCCGAAGCCGGCTGCCGACTATCTCGAGGACTGGGCACACCCCGATGCCGGCTGGCTGCGCCGCTTTTACCCACTTGGGTCCGACGAAGTGCACTACGACGCCACGCCAGCATTCGAGCGGGCTTACGGATGGGTCATGAGCCTCGGCGTCCGCTCCTTCGTCGGCACTGAGTCAAGGCTGCACACGGTGGTCGAGCTGCTGCGCCAGATCGTCTACGGGGCCGAGACCGATCCAGAGGTGCGGCTGACCGAGCTACGCCGGCGCGGCGACGCCATCAACCGCGAGATAGCCGAAGCAGAAGCCGGTAACCTGGCCATTCTCAGTACCACCGCCCTGCGCGAGCGGTACCAGCAGTTTGCCGCGACTGCGCGCGAGCTACTCTCGGACTTTCGCGAGGTAGAGGAGAACTTCCGCGGCCTGGACCGCGCGGTGCGCGAGCGGATCGCGGCCTGGGAAGGCAGCAAGGGAGAACTGCTCGCCGAGCTAGTCGGCTCGCGCGCTGACATCGATAACTCCGACCAGGGGCGAAGCTTCCAGGCGTTCTACGATTTCTTGCTATCCGAGACGAGGCAAGACAACCTGACGGACTTGCTGACCCGGTTGCAGTCCCTGGAGCAGCTCGACGCAGACATGCGGCTGCGAACGGTCCACCACGAGTGGTCAGAGGCCGCTGAGCGCACTCAGCGAACCGTCCGTCAGCTTTCCGAGCAACTGCGGCGCTTTCTTGACGATCAGGTATGGCTGGAGAACCGCCGGGTGCTGGAACTCGTCCGGTCCATCGAGGCTGCAGCGCTTGCTTGCCGCGACTTTCCGCCGACAAGTGGACTCGAGGTAGACGAGCCAGGGGTCGGAATTGCACTGCCATTCGAACGTCCTCTCTATGACGCTCGTCCCGGCGCGCAGGTCGAAAGTTGGCCTGACCCGAACAGCGACTCCGAAGCGGACGCGAGCGCGTTGTTCGGGCTGACCTTTGTCAATCAAGCGCGGCTGGCAGAAAACATTCGCTCGACCGTTCCCGAGCGCGGCTCAGTGCTGCTCAGCGACATCGTCAGTGTCCATCCCATCGAGCAGGGCGCCGCGGAGATCATCGGCTATCTAGCGCTGACCGAAGACGATCTTGAGATCACCGTGGACGATCAGGACGAGACGAGCATTGACTACGCGGATGGCGAGCTCATGCGCCGGGCGCGGCTGCCGAAAGTGACGGTGGCGCGTAAATGAGGTCCGCTGAGGAACACGCCGTGGCCTCCGCGATCATCCAACTAATGCGCGGCGTGGTATACCGCGAGGACGACGAGCCGACATGGACCACCCTTGACCGTGGTCCTGCAGGCGTACGCGACCACTTTGCCGCGGTCGGCGTCGATGTGATCATCGACGAAACAGAGGGTTATGCCTACCTCCAGACCCATCCGCAAGCTGACGGCGAGGAGCCTTTGCCCCGCCTAGTCCACCGGCGCACGCTCACCTACAACCTGAGCCTGCTGCTCGTTCTGCTCCGCAAGCGGTTGGTCGAGTTCGAGACTGTGGGCGGCGAGGGCAAACTGGTGCTCAGCCGCGATCAGATTGTCGAGATGTTGCGGCTCTTCCTGACCGAGTCGACAAACGAGGCCCGCGTAGTCGATCAGGTCGATAAAACCATCCGTCGAGCAGCTGACCTCGGGTTCCTGCGCCAGCTACACGGACGCACGGACCAGTGGGAAGTGCGACGGATCCTTAAGGCTTACGTAGACGCGCAGACGCTCTCGGACTTCGCTGCCAAGCTCGCCGAGTACGCGGGCGCGGCTCCAGATCAGGCTCGTGGTAGCGATGAGTGACGGAGTGTCATCGACGGGAGAGCTAGGCGCCGGGGCTGGCTACCGCCTGCACCGGCTCGAGGTCTTCAACTGGGGCACCTTCGACAAGAGGGTCTGGCGACTGTCCGCCGATGGTGCCACAGCCCTGCTCACCGGCGACATCGGCAGCGGCAAATCGACGCTGGTCGATGCAATTACGACCCTGCTCCTGCCGGCACACCGGATTGCTTATAACAAGGCCGCTGGAGCGGACGCGAGGGAACGCACGCTGCGGTCGTACGTCGAGGGTCACTACAAGTCTGAGCGCATCGAGGCCACTGGTACCTCCCGGCCGGTAGGGCTTCGCGATCACCGGCATTACTCGGTCGTACTTGGCGTCTTCGCCAATGACGGATTCGATGAGACCATCACGCTGGCACAGGTGTTCCACCAGAAGGACCGGGCGGGGCAGCCAGACCGGTTCTTCGTCACCTCCACGAAACAGCTGTCGATTGAAGCGGACTTCACCGACTTCGGCTCTGACCTGACCGACCTGCGCCGTCGGCTGCGGGCCAGCGGCGCGGAGATCCACAATGTATTCCCCGAGTACTCGGGTCGGCTGCGCCGCATGCTCGGCATCAAGTCAGAGCAGGCGATGGAGCTATTCCACCAGACCGTCTCGTTGAAGTCGGTCGGCAACCTGAACGAGTTCGTCCGCAATCACATGCTCGAACCAGCCGACGCAGGCGACAAGGTACGGGACATCGTCGCGCACTTCGAGGATCTCACCCGAGCCCACGATGCGGTCAAGCGCGCTCGCGAGCAGCTCGAGGCACTGCTGCCGTTGGTCGCGACCAGCGAGCGGTACGACAAGGCGGTATCACGACGCATCGAACTGGAGCGCCAGCGCGATGCTGTGCGCCTGTTTATTGCCGAGCTGCGCGTTCACTTGCTCACTGAGGAGATCTCGAACCACGAGGCCGTGCGTGACGACCGGGCTAGGTCGACCATTGAGGTCGAGGCGGCCCACGACGCCCTTGTCCTTGAGCGCGAGGCGCTCATCACCGAGCGTGCGGCAGCTGGCGGCGACCGGGTGAGCCAGCTCGAGCAGGAAGCTAGTGCCGCCCGCGCGCAGGCGACTGAGCGGCGCCAGCGCCGCACGGACTTTGAGAAGCTTACGCGGACCGTTGGGCTGCCCGACATCACTGATGCTGTCGCGTTCGATTCGCTGCCACGCGCCGCCGCCACCGTCCGGGGCGAGCTCGAAACGCACGTCCGCACGGTAGACGAGGAGCTCGAGGCGTCTATCAGCGTCCGCAGCGAGCTGCGCCGGGCCGGTGATGAAACCCGCGCCGAACTCATCAGCCTCGCGACTCGGAAGAACAACCTGCCCGCCGCGCAGCTGGACGTGCGGACTCAGCTGTGCGCGGACCTCGGTATCAACGACTCCGAACTACCGTTCGCTGGCGAACTGCTCGACGTCGCCGAGGAGTTCTCTGACTGGCGCGGCGCGGCCGAACGTGTGCTGCGCAGCTTCGCCCTGTCGCTGCTCGTTCCCCAGCAGCACTATGACCGGGTATCCCGGTGGGTCAACGATCACCGGCTGACCTATCGGCGCAGCGATGGACAAACCGCTGGCAGTCGGCTGGTGTACGAGCGGGTGCCTACTCGGCGCATCCCACTGCAGCCGCGCAATGGCAGCAGCGCACTGATGCTCGCAGACACGATCGATATCGCGGACGGGCCGTTCGGCGAGTACCTGCATGACGAGTTGGTGCGCCGGGCCGACTTCACCTGCGTCGACACGATCGAGCAGTTCCGCGCCGAGCACCGCGCCGTCACCCGCGAAGGGCAGGTGCGATCAGGTGATCGGCATGAGAAGGATGATCGGTCGCGCGTTGACGATCCGCGCTCCTGGGTACTGGGCTGGGTTAACGAGCGCAAGATCGCGGCTTTGACGGAGCACATGACTGAGTTGCAGAGGCAACTTGTCCAGGTGGATGAGCAGCTGGCCCAGCTCCACGGTAAGCGCGACGCGCTCGCTAATCGGCAATCGGCCCTGGACGGCCTGGCTATCTTTCGCTCATGGACCGAAATCAACTGGGCGGAGGCTGACGGCCGCGCCATCGTTGCCGAGCAGGAGCGCCAGCGCCTGCTATCCGGCTCGACTGCACTCGCCGAGATCGAACAGCGCCTTGAGGACAACAAGGCCAGCACTGCCGAACTGCGCGGCAAGCTCGACACCCTGGCCGGGGACATCCGGGTGCAGGAAGAACTCGTCAGACAGGCGACAGTAGCCCGCGAGGCGGACGAGCGCTTTATCTCGAGCCTGAGCGACGCCGAACGCCATGCCGCCCGCTTCGTCTTTAACCAGCTCACCGAGCGGATTGGTGAAGCGCTGCCCTGCTCCGCGGACGCCTGCGCGGCGGCCAGCGAGGAGCTCACTGCCGGGTTGCAGGCTGCTATCGACCGGGTCGGCCGCGAGCTTGTCAATTGTGCCCAGCGCCTGTTGCAACACATGAGCGAGGTCCGCCGACGCTGGCCGGAGGCGACTACCGAGATGGACGCGAATGTCGAGGCCCGCGGGGAGTTCAGAGCGTTCCACGACCGGGTCGCGACCGACGACCTGCCTCGCTTCGAGAGCGAATTCAAGCGACAGCTCAACACAAATACCATTCGTGAACTCGCCCAGTTCAACAACTGGCTGCGGCGGCAGTCCGAGGAGATCCATTCTCGGGTAGGCCGCATCAACGAGGCCCTCGGCGCGATCGACTACAGCCACGGCCGGTACATCCGGCTCGTGACCGAGCGCACTGTGAACACCGAAGTGCAGGAGTTCCGCGCCGAACTGCGGGCGGCAACCGACGACACGCTGTCGGTGGACGACAACCACTACTCCGAGCAACGTTTCCTGGACGTTAAGCGCATCATCGAGCGCTTCCGCGGACGAGAGGGTTACACCGAAGTCGACCGAGTCTGGACGCGCCGGGTGACCGATGTCCGCAACTGGTTCACCTTCTCGGCCTCAGAGCGAGATCGCGAAACCGACGAGGAGTGGGAGCACTACCGCGACTCCGACGGTAAGTCGGGCGGGCAGAAGGAAAAGCTGGCCTATACCATCCTCGCCGCATCGCTCGCCTACCAGTTCGGGCTGGAATGGGGGGCCGGCAAGTCGCGCGACTTCCGCTTCGCCGTCATCGACGAGGCGTTCGGCCGCGGCTCTGAGGTCTCGACCCGCTACGCGCTCGACCTATTCGCCCGCCTGGGCCTGCAGTTGCTGATCGTGACCCCGCTCCAGAAGGTCCACGTCATCGAGTCTTATGTGCGGGCCATTGGCTTCGTCGACAACCCGACGGGCAGCTATTCCCGGCTGCAGACTCTGACGATCGAGGAGTTCCGCGAACGTCAAGCTGGTCATGCGGGATGACGATCTGGACTAACACCCAGGATGTCCGCGCTCGGGTGCGGAAGCGCTGGGATGACGGGTCGATCCTACGTGCGCTGGCAGCGGCGTCACCTTTTCCGGTTGTGGACGTGCCGCTGCGTGCGCCGCGATCTAGCGCGATCGGCGACGACATCGAGGCGGTCCGGTCATGGATCGCCGCCCTTCAGGCAGGCAGCCGGGGCGGAACGCGATACACGCTCCGTTACACCCCGATCGGCGGCCGGGTCATAGGCCGTAACGAGCTGCCAAGCCGCGCGATCGTCGAATCGTACGAGCAGGCAGTCGCGCTGCTTGGCGTCGGCGACCAGGTGCGGGTGTACGAGACGGTGCTGTCCGTTACCGCGGCGGAGCCAGCCGTCTTTGCATGGGTGGCGGCCAATCCCCTGCGGGCGCTGGAGGTCGCGGACTCCTGGCCGGCCATCATGTCCGCTTACTGCTGGCTGCGGGCCGCACGCGACTCCGGTCGCTACCTACGCGAGATCACGGCCCCAGGGGTCGACACGAAGTTCGTTGAACGTCATCGTCAGCTACTGGCCCAGCTACTCGGCGTTCCCTCAAGCGCGTCGGGTTTCCTCGCCGCTCTAGGGCTTCGTGCAAAGCCCGATACTCTGCGGCTTCGGCCGAGCCCTTCGCTGGGCATTGCCGCCGGATTGTCCGACCTCACCGCCCGATTGGATGAGCTCGCAGCACTGACCGTTTCTGCCAGGCTTGCGTTGGTGATCGAGAACGAGATCACCTTCCTCAGCGTGCCAATCCCGCGTGAAGGCGTCGTGCTATGGGGCAAGGGCTTCGAGGTCGACCGCGCAGGGTCCCTTCCCTGGCTGGCAGATGCCGATGTCGTCTACTGGGGTGACCTCGACACCCACGGCTTTGCCATCCTCAACCAGCTACGCGCGTGGCTGCCTCAGACTAGGTCCCTGCTGATGGATCGCAGGACGCTGCTGGCCCACCGCGACCGATGGGTCGCAGAAGCGTCGCCGGCCGTTTCACGCCTCGACCGCCTGGCCTCCGACGAGCAAGGTCTTTACCAGGACCTTGTCACTGACCGCCTCGGAGAACGTGTCCGGCTCGAGCAAGAGCGCATTGACTGGAACTGGATCGCCGAGCGCCTCCCCTACTGACAGACGTCAACATCGACGCCACCCGGCACGTGGTCGCCCGCTGAACTGCGGCTCGGCAAGGACGGGGTAGCGAGCAGCATCCAGCCCGCCAGCAGTTCCTCGGCCGACGGTCATAAGGCCCGCCGCGCACCTGCGTCATGAGCGGGAACGAGGCGTCTTCCTGGCTCATGCCCGGCGCCAACGTCAGCAAGCCCGTCAAGCTCTAGCCCGTCGGCCGCAACAGCCGCCGGCGAGAGAGCAGGTATCCCGTCAACGCGGCGACGAGGCCTGCCAGCCCGGCCACCGCGAAGCCGGCCGCCGGCACAGACAGCTCGATCGCTCCCCCCACGATCGGGGATCCGAGGGCGAATCCCGCGCTCAGCGCCGAGGATTGCAGGCCCGTCGCCTCACCACGCACGCTGGCGGGCGCCAGCCGGCTCACTGCGGCTGCCACCGTGGCGAGAGTCGGAGCGGTGAGCAGCCCTGCACCCACACCAGCGATGCACAACCTGGGCCAGTCGTGGGCCAGGCCGGCGAGAATGGTCGCCAGACCCAGCAGGCCGAGTAGCAGCGGCGCGGGTAGCAGCCGGGGAAGCTTCCCGTACACCAGCCCGCCGGCGGTGGAGGACACGCCGTACACGGCCACGACTAGTGCGGCCCAGGACAGCTGGCCGGCTTCTTTCAGGGTGGCGACGATGGCCAGGTCGGTGCCGCTGAGCAGCATTGTGGTGCCAGCCGCCAGCACGAGCACGGCGATCATGCCAGGTCCCAGCCACTCGCGCCGACGCGGACGCCCGACGCTGTCGGCATCCACGTCGGCCTCGGCCCGCAGCGGCGGGTCGAGCAGGGCTATCCCCGCTCCGCCCGCCACGATCGCGGCACCGACGCCCCATGGCACCACCCATGCAGACACCTTCGCCGCGCACAGGATCACGATCGGCGGGCCCACCATGTACGACAGCTCGCCCTGCACCGTCTCCAGCGCGAACGCGGCCTGGCGCTCTCCTCCCGTCGTCATAGCCGCGATCGCCTGCCTGGTCACCAGCTGGGCCGGCACCATCAGCAGACCCGCCGCGAAGGCGGCTCCCAGCAGGATCCCGTACGGCAGTACTGGCACGGTCAGCCAGAACACGACCTGCACTACGACGGTGACCAGCAGCACGATACGCGCACCCCGCCAGTCGATCACGCGGCCAAGCAGCCATCCGCCCAGTGCCAGCCCGGCGGTCACCGCCGCCACGACGCCACCCGCCGCCGCGTAGCCCATGCCCAGGCCCAGCACGACGTACATCGTCAGTGCCATCCCGACAGCCGTGATCGCGACGCGGGCGAGCAGCGAAATGCTCAGCAGTGGTGCCATCGCCGGCGCGGCGAGCAGCTGTCGGTATCCGGTCACCCGGATGACGCTAGGTTAATCGTCGGGCCATAGGAAGTCGCTATTTTGTTGTAGCGGGCATAATGAATTCTTATGGCCAGGGACCTTGACATCACGTTGCTGCGATCGTTCGTCACCGCCGTGCGGTCCGGCAGCATCAGCCGCGCCGCAACTGCCCTGGGCAATAGCCAGCCCACGCTCAGCCAGCAGTTGCGCAAGCTCGAGAGCACCGTCGGCCGTCCGCTGCTGTACCGGTCGCCATCTGGCGTCTCGCCTACCCAGGCGGGTGAGGAGCTCCTACCGTACGCCGAGCGGATTCTCGCGCTCTCCGCACAGGCGCTCACCGAAACCGGTCAGGCGCTCACCGGTCACTGCGGCGTCGGATTGCTGGAAGACCTCGCCGCCTCCGTGCTTCCGCAAGCCCTCGCCGACCTTGCCCGGCTGCACCCCCGCGCGACACTGGAAGTGCTCATCCTTTCCAACGCCGCAATGCGGGAAGCCTACGACGCGGGCCGCGTTCAGGTCGTACTCGACGAGGTCGTGTACCTTCCGGCGCAACCGCGCTGGACGGTGCGTCGTCCGCTCGTATGGGCGGTCGGCCCGGGCGTCGACATTGCCGCGGATCCACTGCCCGTTGTGCTGTTCTCCAGCACGTGCACCTGGCGGACATCGGTGCTGGAGGCGCTGGGAACGGTCGGCCGACGCTGGCAGCTAGGCTTCGAGAGCAACAGTCTCGCCGGCGTGCTGGCTGCGCTGCGAGCTGGGCTCGGCGTGACGGCGCTCCTGCCTGCCAACCTCGAACCGGCTATGGCCTGCCACGATGCGGACGCCCTGCCCGCGCTGCCAGACGTCGAGCTCGGTCTCGCACGGCATCCGCGTACCGAAGGCAATCCCCTGAGCAACGCAGTGGAAACCGCCCTGCGACGCGTGCTGTGAGTCGCTTACAGCCGCGCTCGTAACGCCCGGCCGCCCGTGGCCTCTGGCGCCTGGTGCGTGGCCGGGTCAATGATGAACTGTGGCGCACGTGCCGCTTGACGGACCCGGACCTGACAGCCACGACGAGATGGTTGAGTTCGGCAGGCGCCGTGGTGCTGGCGGCCGCCGGGGAGCGCGCGTGGTGCTAGCGTGCCTGATCCTGGCCGCAGTGGTGACGGTTGCGGTCCGCGGCGCTGGTCACCAGGCCCGGCCGACTCCCAGGGCTGCGGCTGCGCCGCATGCGTTGCGCATCACGACGGTGGGCTCGTGCCCGGCTACTTCATACCCGACGATGGCCAGGCACGGCCGCTGGCCGGGCTGCTCGCAGACGGTGGCCCGATGAGCCGGGTGGCCCGCAGCTGCCGTCCACGGCCGTTACCGATGGCCGCGGGGACGTACTGGTGACCGATGGCCATTTCAGCGTCTACGATGCCGGGCCAGGATGGGACCGGCCCGTGCCCGGCACGGTGGTCGCGGTCGGACCTGCTAGCTGGCTGATCGACGTCTGTGACGCGCAGTACCAGCATTGCCGCAACGAGGTTGTCAACGCCGCCGACGGCTCGCGCCGGGCCGTTCCCGGCCCGGCAGCCATGGGTGCGCCGTACATCTTCTCGTGGCCGCCCACCGGGGTAATCTCACCCGACGGCAGTACTGCGGCGGTAGCCGAGAACGGCCGCAACGGACTGGTCACCGTGCATCTGCTCGACTTGCGTACCGGCGCGACCAGGGACCTCAATGTCGTACTCGCCGGGCCTGGCGGCGACCTCCCGCTCGGTGAAAACGCCAACGAGCAATCAATGGCCTGGTCGCCGGACGGGCGCTGGCTGTTCGTGGCCGCAGCCGGCGGCAAGCTTGTCGTGGTCAACCCGCGCACCGGCAGGGCCCAAAGTCTCGGAGTCCGCCTGCCCGCCGTCGACCAGGTCGCCGTCCGCCCCTGACCGGGCGCCCCACGAGCGGCTCGGCGGCAACGCCCAACACACTGCTGGCGCCCTCGAGGAACCGGAGCTGCGTCGCAGGACTGTCCGGCCAGAGCACGCCCGCGCTCCCTGCCACGGTCGCGGCGGGCTGTCACAATGGTCACGTGGACGTGCTGAGCAGCCGGATCCTGCTGCACCCCGTCGACCTGGGCCGGAGCAGGCAGTTCTACCGTGACGTGTTGGGCCTGGCGGTGTACCGGGAGTTCGGTCCACAGGACGATCCGTCGATGGTGTTCTTTCTGGGCGGCGGCCTGCTGGAAATCTCCGGTCCAGCCGCCAGCCCGCCGGGACACTCAGTGCAGATCTGGCTTCAGGTGCGCGACGTCCGCGCGGAGCACCAGCGGCTGACTGCAGCCGGTGCCCGCGTCCTCCGCGGGCCCACGGTAGAGCCGTGGGGACTGACCGAGATGTGGATCGAAGACCCCGACGGGGTCGGCATTGTGCTGGTTGAAGTTCCCGCCTGTCACCCGCTTCGCCGCGACCCGCGCTCCTCGCCGCCGCCAACGTGATCCACCCGCAGCAAGCGCGAGCGCGTGCTGTGCGTGGTTCCTCGCTTCGGGGCTTGTGCCTCGTGCCTTCTGGCCGGCTGGACCTATGCTAGAGCTGGTATCCACCGCTGGCGGTGAGCGTGATGTTGTACCTGATTGCCGCTGATTGCGTGCTCGTGGTCCATCTGCTGTTCATCGGGTTCGTGGTGGGCGGTTCTTTCCTAGCCTGGCGCTGGCCACGCGTCATCTGGGTCCAGCTGCCCGCGATGATCTATGGCGCCCTGGTGGAGCTGGTCGGCTTCGCCTGCCCCCTGACCGCCCTGCAGAATTACCTGCTCCGCCGGGGCGGGCAGGCCGGGTACCGAGGTGGTTTCATCTCGCACTACCTGATCCAGGTCATCTACCCACCCGGCCTGACCCGCAGCATGCAGATCGGGCTCGGGCTGTTCGTCGTATTCCTCGCGGTGGTCGGATACGGAGGTTACCTGCGCCGGCACGGACCAGCCTGGGCGTTGCGGGCCGGTCACTGAAGGGTGCAGCCCGGGAGCGCGCACGCTCCAAACCAGAACGGCATGATCGGGACCGCCTCGGGCTGCTTGTTGTATTCACGGACGGCCAGCCCCGTACATCGTGATGATCAGGCTCGGCGATCGCCAGTAATGAGCGCGCGGTGACAAGCGTGGTGTGTCCGCCGCGGCAGTACGGTTCGCCGCGGCAGTAAGGCGTTTGACCTCACCGCTGCTTGTGAAAGAATTCACGAAGTGGTGATGTCGCCTCGAACCTGCTCCTCTCACCCGAGTGCGGAAGGAAGGTGACTAGGTGTGACAGGCCGCAGTCAACGAACGCTTGCGCGCTCGGATCTCGACAGGACCGCACCGAGGATCGTCATCGTCGGTGGTGGCTATGTCGGCATGTACACCGCGCGCGGACTGCGGCGCATGGTGCGCAGGGGTGGTGCTCAGATCTGCATCATCGATCCCGAGTCCTATATGACGTATCAGCCGTTCCTGCCTGAGGCCGCGGCGGGCAACCTGGCCGAGCGCCACGTGGTCGTTCCGCTGCGGCAGCTCCTGCGCGGCGTCGAGATCATCAACGGCCGGGTGACCGCGATCTCGCACGCGCAGCGCCAGGTGGAGTTCAAGCCGGTTACGGGCGGACTGAGGCAGATCGGCTACGACATTCTCGTCGTCGCGCCAGGGTCAATCTCGCGAACCCTGCCGATCGAGGGACTCGCCGAGCGGGGTATCGGGTTCAAGACCGTCGGCGAGGCGATCTACCTCCGCAATCATGTACTCAGCCAACTCGACATCGCCGCTTCAACGGAGGACCCGGACATCCGGCGCAAGGCTCTCACGTTCGTATTCGTGGGCGCGGGTTTTGCCGGCGTTGAGGCTCTCGCAGAACTCGAGGACATGGCGCGCAGCGCTTGCCGTTACTATCCAGGAATCGCGCCAGATGACATGCGCTGGATTCTGGTCGAGGCCACCGGCCGCATTCTCCCCGAGGTCGGTCCCGAGCTGGGCCCGTGGGCTCAGCGGGATTTGCGCTCACGCGGCATCGATCTCCGGCTGAACACCAGGCTGAAGTCAGCAGCGGGCGGCAGGATCAAGCTGGACGACGGAACTGAGGTTGACGCTGACACCCTCGTCTGGACGGCCGGCGTGAAGCCACATCCCGTGCTTGCCCATAGCGATCTGCCGCTTGACTCGCGTGGCCGGCTCACGGCGACGGCCGAACTGACCGTACGCGGAATGCCGGGCGTTTTCACGGCTGGTGACTGCGCCGCCGTACCCGACCTCACCGCCGCCGACGGCGGGGCGGAGACGATCTGTGCGCCCAACGCCCAACATGCGGTCAGGCAGGCACGCAGGCTCGCCTCGAACATCCGGGCATTCCTGCACGGCAAGCCCTTGGAGCCCTACCGCCACGCCTACGCGGGATCGGTTGCGAGCCTCGGGCTGCACCGGGGCGTCGCCTACGTCTACCGTATTAGGCTCACTGGCTGGCCTGCCTGGTTCCTGCACCGCACTTATCACCTGGCGCGCGTGCCGACGCTGAACCGCAAGGTCCGCGTGGTCGCTGACTGGACTCTCGCGCTGTTCTTTCCGCGCGAAATTGTTTCGCTCGGGACCGTGGAACGGCCAAGGGAGGAGTTCGAGCAGGCGGCCCTGGAATCGTCACTTGCCGAACGTGACCGGTGAGGATCGTGATCGCGCCGCGCCTGACTTGGCCAGGCGGCCGCGGTCACCCGCGGTCGATCCGGCGACTGGTCAGTCCCGTCTCCGTCCCAAGTCATGCGCTCGTTCTGGCGCGCCGACTCGGGGGTGCCGAACAACGGTTCCAGCCAGGCGCGCGCGAGCGAAAAGTCCTGATCTTCACTGGCCGGCGTCTGCCCGTGCACGGCAGGTCGACGGCGACGCAGCGACGATGACCGTCGAGCTGCTCGATCACGTGCCGCCACAGGTAACTGCTAGTCGCCAGGCCATGGACGATCTGCTGGCCAGTCTGAGCGGCGACGCTTGGTACCTAGTTGGGAGCACTTGTTGCCCGCTTGTGCTGGGAAGGACCGACGTCCCAGCTGCGGCTGGCCCGTGGTTATGAAGCGCGGTTCTGATCGTCTTATCCGCCCGCCGGGTTGACGCCGGCCAGGTCCTCGCGCCGCACCCGGATCAGGACGATCGCCACCATGAGCGCGAGCACCATGATCCCCGCCGACACGAGGAAG
>JASHUG010000237.1 GCA_030040155.1 Streptosporangiaceae bacterium
ACTGATCAGGTTTTCCTGGTCATCGGCTGCGTTCTCTTGCTGGCAGCGGCGGCACCGGCCCGGTGGCGGCTGCCGCCCGGCCCGGTGCGGCGATCGCGGGGCTGGATGATCCTGGCGGTGGTGCTCGGCCTGGTTGCCGTTCCGGTGACGTGGTACCTGGTGCAGCTGACGAACATGACACCCGCCAGCTACGCGGCCAGCTACTGGTGGCCGTTCCGGCAGAACGCCGACGACTCGGTAGACGTGCTGTTCGCGCTCGTCATCGCCACGCTCGGCGTGCTTGCGGCCAGCCGGTCACTGCGGATCACCGCCGTCATCGCGGGCGCACCGATGCTCGCGCTCGGCCTGCTCGGGCTGATTGCCCCGAGCCTTGCCAGTGACCTGACCGGATGGGCCGGCTTCGGGCCGGCCTGGCGGCAGGCGATCCTGGTCGACCTGACCTCCGGGCTGCCGCTGCTGTATGGCGCCATCCTCGTGGCCTCCGGGCTGACGCCCTGGGGCAGCCGCCGGGTGGCCCTGCCCGCCAGGCGGGTGAAGGCCGCCGCGCCGGCCGAAGTCTCCTAGCGTTCGGAAGTAATCTCTCGCTATGCCCACCAGGTGCGCTGAAGCGGCACGAGCGTGAACGTCACGGACCCGGCCGGGGCGCTGCGGCAGGTTGCCTTTCAGCTCGAGCGCGCCGGCGCACCGACCTACCGGGTGCGCGCGTTCCGGCGGGCTGCGCAGGTCATCGAGGAACTCCCCGAGCGCGAGCTGAAGCAGCGGCTTAGCGACGGGACGCTGCAGCAGCTGGCGGGCATCGGCCCGTCGACCGCCGAGGTCGTGATCCAGGCCCATGCCGGGCGCGAGCCTGCCTACCTGACCCGGCTGCTGGCCGAGGCGCAGGTTGCGGAGCCCACCCGGATGCGGGCGGCCCTGCGCGGGGACTGTCATGCGCACTCGGACTGGTCCGATGGCGGCAGCCCGCCGCGCGAGATGGCCGAGGCGGCCCGCGATATCGGCCACGAGTGGCTCGCGCTCACCGATCATTCACCCCGGCTCAGCGTGGCCAACGGGCTCACGGCGCAACGGCTGGAAGATCAACTCGAGCTTGTGGCCCGGCTGAACTCCGAACTCACCCCGTTGCGGATCCTTACCGGCATCGAAGTAGACATCCTCGAGGACGGCACGCTGGACCAGCGACACGACCTGCTGGCCGAGCTCGACATGGTCGTTGCCAGCGTGCACTCAAAGCTGCGCATGCCCGGCCAGGAGATGACGGCGCGGATGGTGGCGGCGGTGTCGAGCCCGCACGTGGACGTGCTGGGCCACTGCACCGGCCGGATGATCCGGGGCCGGGGCCGACCTGAGTCCGTGTTCGATCCAGAGGCGGTATTCGGCGCCTGCCGCGAGCATGGCGTGGCCGTCGAGATCAACTGCCGCCCCGAGCGGCAAGATCCACCCGACTCGCTGCTGGCGCTGGCCGCCTCGGCCGGCTGCCTGTTCGCGATCGATACCGACGCGCACGCGCCTGGCCAGCTGGTCTGGCTCGACAGCGGCTGCGAGCGGGCCGAGCGATTCGGCATCAGTCCCGAGCGGGTAATCAACAGCCGCAGTGCTGCAAGCCTGCTGTCCGGCAGCCGGCTGCGATGACTGGTCCGGCCTGGCTCCGGGGTGTTCCCCTGCAGGCCGGCCCGCAACGAAGAGGAGGATTCTGCGCATGCCCCTGGTCAACATCGACCTGCTGGCCGGCCGAACCGAGGAAGAGCTGGTCACGATAGCCGACTCCGTGCACGAGGCCATGGTCGAGGAACTCGACGTCCCGCCGCGTGATCGCTTCCAGGTCATCACGCAGCACTCGCCGGCGACGCTTCATTTCGACCGGCACTACCTCGACGTCGAGCGTAGCGACCGCTTTGTCATGGTCCGGATCACGCTGTCGGCAGGCCGGTCAGCCGAGGCCAAGAGCGCGTTTTACGCGCGGCTGGCCGCCCTTCTTACTGACGTCGCCGGACTGCGGCCTGAGGACCTGGCGGTCGTGCTGGTCGAGAACGAGCGGACAGACTGGTCGTTCGGCCGGGGCGAGGCGAGCTACCTCGTGCTGCCCCGCGAGGAGTGGCGCTAGCGGCGTCCGCGTCCGCTTGCGCTATGCCCGTGGCTGGTGCGATAACGGCAACGTTCAGTGACTGCCAGAATGCGGTAGTTAGTTCGTTACTCAGCGTGCCCACGAGGGCGACCACAGTGGAAGATTCGCGACGCATCGCCATGATCCTATGGCCTTGGCCGGGCCCCTTTAGTCGGCGATAGCTGACAAAGGCTAGCCATGAATTGCCCTATCAGCAGAAAACAAGCAATTCAGTGTCAATTCGGCTATCATGCAATTAGCCAAACCATTAGTCTTGATGCAGAATAACGGCCATGCCGAACCCCGTCGGCCACCCCGGCCATACCAGCACCGCAATGCTCCGGTCACAGCGAATTCGCACGCCCTCTGGCGAATGGCGCTACACAGGCAAGATCGAACTTATCTGTTACGACTGCGGCGACGACCCGGATCTTGACTACACCAGGGTATCGCCACTATTACGACGAGTGCGCGGGCCCTATGCAAACGTAGGCCTCGCCCAGGAGGCGCTGCAGCAGCACTGTGGCCGCTCCTGGCGGGCACGTCGCGCTTGGTGACCAGCACCTGATCGCGCCCCTGCCGGCGCCCTGCCCGGGACGGGGGAACTCAGCAGTTCTGAGTTACCCGGGCGGCGCTGTCACTTGGACTTGGCGGCGCTGGAGGCCGGATGCTCGATGATCGCATCGGGGCCAGGGAACACCAGGCACTCGTGACCGTCCTCAAAGCGCACCAGGTAGGGCGGCTCGCCTGAGGCTCCGTGGACCTCAAGGATCTGGCCCATGCGATCAGCCTGGCCAACGACCTTGCCGTGCACGTGCAGACGATCGCCAACGACAGCGTGCATCAACGCCACCTCCCAGTCGGTGCGGGCCGCGCTCAGAGCCGGCGTCCTCAGCGCGGCGAACTGGCCACGCTGACCCATACCCGGTGACAGCTGCCGCTTACCAGGTCAGCGTCGCCCTTTTCGCCGGGTCGCGCCGGAGGGTTGAGGCCGCGGAACAGCTGGAGCGCCGCCGGCGTTTTAATCCGTGTACCGGTTTTCACGGGCGAAAGATGGCTTATGACGCGGTGTATCACATGCGGGACCGAATTGCATCCTGAAAGGGCATTGAAGTACGACTACTGCATGGCCAGCGAGTGCCAGGAGAAGAATGCCAAGGGCCTGACGATCGTGGCGGTAGGCCAGAACAAGGCGGCCGAGCAATTCCTTATCCTTGACGAGCAGACGCGCGAGGACCTCGCGGCCGGCAAGCAGCATGATCAGCGGCGGACTTTGTTCGGCCCGCCCGTGCCGTCTGCCGGCGCCCGGAGGGCCGTCTCGGGTACGTACGCGCCCCGGCAGCAGCCGCGCAAGCGCCCGAAGGTTCCTGAGCCTGTGCCGGCGCGGCGCCAGCCCTGGACGCGCTCGCAGGAGAGGCTGGCGCTGCTGTACAACGAGCAAGGGCTTCGGCCCGACGAGATTGCCAGCAAGCTGAAGCTCAGCAGGCATCTGGTGACCCAGATCATTCTGGCCGACAAGAACCGCGGCAAGTCCTGACGCCCGGCGCCGAGCCGGGCTAGCTGCCGTGGCTGCGCCGCAGCCGGTGCTGATGGTGACCGGGGAGGTCCGGCGCGGCACCACGGCGACGGCCGGCAGGCCGCCGCGGAGTCAGGCGGACAGCCCAGCCCGGCCGGACCTGGTCGGTGCCGGCGGCCCGCTCCTCGTACCGGCGTGCTTGTTCGCGCGCCAGGCGCTGCAGTTCGCCGCCGACCTCCTCGCGCGCGAGCCTCGCGATGGACCTGGCGCTGTAGGGGTCGGCGCAGTGCGTCAGCTCCGCGGTCCGCGGTAGCTGGTCGTCGAGGCCGACGAACCCCTGTGCGAGGAGATGTCGCCCGCGGTGCCACGTCTCCCCGACGGGGCGCGAGTGCTGATCGTCGTCGGCGAGCCGGTCGATGTGCTCAATGGTCTCGCCGACCCACTCGAGACGCCGGACAAGCCGGACGTGCTCGGCTTCGAGTCGCTCGGCCCTGGCCTCGCGGACGGTCTGCCGCGCATAGCGGGCGCCGGCGAGTGCCGCGACCGCGGCGACCCCGGCCGCCAAATCGCCGATCATAGCCAGGAAAGCGTCCATAGCGGCCACAACTGCATCATGCCGCCCTTGGTGACCGTGCACTGCGGATTGCGCCGGATCCGGGAGGACAGACCAGTGAGGGCTCAGCCCCGCCCGACGAAGGGCATCTTCGTCGCCATGATGGTGAGGAATTGCACGTTGGCACTGAGCGGCAGCGAGGCCATGGCCAGGACGGCGTCGGCCACGTGCTCGGCGTCGAACGTCGGTTCCGCGACGACCGAGCCGTCGGCCTGAACGGCCCCGCGGCTGATGCCGCGGGTCATCTCGGTGGCGGCGTTGCCGATATCGATCTGCCCGCAGGCGATGTCGAACTTCCGGCCGTCCAGCGCAATCGACTTGGTCAGGCCGGTGATCGCATGCTTGGTGGCGGTATAGCCAACGCTGCGCGGCCGCGGGCTGTGGGCGGATATCGAGCCGTTGTTGATGATCCTGCCGCCCATCGGGTCTTGGGCTTTCATCATGCCGACGGCATGGTGCGCGCAGAGAAACGAGCCGGTCAGGTTCGTATCGACGATCTGCTGCCATTCGGGCAGCGCAAGCTCGTCGACGGCACCGGCGGGACCAAAGACGCCGGCGTTATTGACCAGCAAGTCGAGCCGCTGCCACCGCTCGCCGACCGCGGCGAACAACGCCGCGACGGATTCAGGGACCGTGATGTCGGCGGACATGGCCAGCGTGGCATCCGGCGACCAGGCGCCAGGCAGCACGGTCTCGCGCAGCTCCGGCTCCCGGCGCCCGGCCGCCGCGACCTGCCACCCGGCAGTCAGGAGCTTCCTGGTGATGGCCCGGCCGAGACCTGATCCCGCCCCGGTAACGACGGCCACGCCCGTAGTCGTCAACGTCGCCCTCTTGGCTCGATGCCGCGCGGCCCGCTGTGCCCCGCCGGCTGCGCCCACCCTACCGTGGCCGGCGCCGGCAGCGCCGTCGCCGGCTGGCTGCCCGAGCGTCAGGGCAGCGCGGCCGGGAGCCCGAAGCGCGCGAAGATCTCCGCACCAGGGACTGCGACAGCCTGCTCGCGTTCCGCGGTCTCAGCCAGCAGGAAGCCGGTAACCGCGGCGATCTTGTCACCCGCCAGCGTCAGCACGTCGATGACGGCCGGTACGTAGCCGTTTGAGGCATGATCATGCAGATAGCACCCGATCGCGAGTTGTCCGTTAGCGAATGCCGGCTGGTGTCTCCACCGCTCCCTCAGCGGCCCATCGAGCAGGAAGTTCCTGATGGCCTCGTGACCCTGGAACCAGGTCGGAATCGGCGGCATCGACCAGATCGCGTCCTGCGTGAGCATGCTGATCAGCGCGTCCGCGTCTGCCCGTTCGAGCGCGTCGGCATAGCGCTGCGCGATCTCCCGCACGGCGTGGTCGCCGAGTTCGCGCAGCGTCGACTGCTGGCTCTCGGTCGGCAGGCCGTGCCGGATGGCGGCGTGCGCGCGCTGCAGCGCACTGTTGACCGCCGCCACCGAGGTGCTGAGCTGGGCCGAGACCTCGACCGCGGAGAAGGCGAGCACGTCGCGCAGGATCAGGACGGCGCGCTGCCGCGGTGGCAGGTGCTGGAGCGTGACGATGAAGGCCAGTTCCACGCTTTCGCGCTGGTCGTATCGCGCCTCCGGCGACGACGGGGGATCGTCGGCCAGCCACCGGTCGGGGAATGGCTCGAGCCAGGTGGCGTCCGGGAGCGCGGCGGCCAGATCAGCCCCGCCTGCGCCAGCCGGACCGAAGCTGACGGGCAGCTCTCGTCGCGACCGGTGCCTGGTGATGTCCAGGGCGCTGTTGGTCGCGATCGCATACAGCCAGGACCGCAGGGAGCTGCGTCCCTCGAATCCGGGCAGTTTGCGCCACGCGCGAAGCAGCGCGTCCTGCAGGGCATCGTCCGCATCATGCACCGACCCGAGCATCCGGTAGCAGTGGGAACGCAGCTCTGCGCGGTAGCCCTCGACGAGGTCGCCGAATGCGCCGTCGTCGCCGGCCCTGGCCAGGTCGAGCAGGGCCACCTCCTCTGCCCGCGGGCGGCCGCTCACTGTCACAACGCTAGCCTGCGCCGTCGTGCTGCCTGGGTTCACGTCAGCCTCCTCCGCCGGGCCTGCGGCTAGTCAGGCCGCCGGAGTACAAGACGATCCGGCGGGCGCGGATTCATCGGACGAGGCCAGAGAATCTGCGCCCGCTCCGATCGAGGCAACCCGGAGCGCGTGGGAGACTCGTGCCGATGAGCGTGGACTATCCCGAGCATCTGCTGCCGCGCGACCCCGCGCCCCCGTACGCCGGGGAAGGGCCGTTCGCGCTGTGGCATTTCAGCGAAGACCCTTCGCTCGGTGAGTTCCGGCCGCACGTGCCGGCCACCAACCCGGCAGCGCCGCCATTGGTGTGGGCCGTTGACACGCGCCACGCGCCCCTGTTCTGGTTCCCGAGGGACTGCCCGCGCGGCTGCATATGGCCGGTGTCCGCAACCACGGCGCAGGACCGGGAGCGCTTCTTCTGGGCCAGTGCCGCGGACCGGATCCATGTCATGGAGGCCAGCTGGCTGGCGCGCATGCAAGCCTGCCGGCTGTACGCCTACCGCCTCGAAGCCCGGGCGTTCCGGCCCTACGAGGTCGGCGGATACTGGGTCTGCGACGAGCCCGTGCAAGCGGTCGGGCGGGAAGTCATCGACGACCTGGTGGGCAGGCACGCCGACGCCGGAATCGAGTTGCGCATCGCGCCATCCATCTGGCCGTTCTGGCGGCGGGCAGCGAGCTCAACCGTCGGCTTCAGCGGGCTGCGGTTGCGCAACGCCGCTCCGCATCCTGCCCAACTCGGCTAGCCTCCAGGCTCAAGCGCCGGGACCGACCTGACGACGGGCGGTCGTAGCCAGGAGGGTGCAGCCTCGATGACCGTGCCAAGATGACCGTGCAGCCAAGATGACCGGGCCGTATCCGCGGATCACGGCTGGTGCCACGGTGGGTCCTGTCGACGCGACGATCGTGCCGCGGTTCGCGGGCCCGGCTACCTTCGCCAGGCTGCCGCGCGCCGACGAGGTGGACCGCACGGACGTGGCCGTGCTCGGGATCCCGTTCGACTCCGGGGTCAGCTACCGGCCGGGAGCCAGGTTCGGGCCGGCGCACATCCGCGAGTCGTCCCGGCTGCTTCGCCCTTACAACCCGGCGCAGCGGGTCGCTCCGTTCGCGGTTCAGCAGGTGGCGGATGCCGGGGACGTGGCCGTCAACCCATTCAGCATCGATGAGGCCATTGCCTCAATCGAGCACGCCGCGCGCGACTTGCTCCAGCGGGTGGGCTACCTGCTGACCCTGGGCGGTGACCACACGATCGCGCTGCCCTTGCTCCGGGCGGTCGCCGCGCTGCACGGCCCGGTCGCCGTGGTGCATTTTGACGCTCACCTCGATACCTGGGATACCTACTTCGGCGCGGCCTATACCCACGGCACGCCGTTCCGCCGTGCCTCCGAGGAGGGCCTGATCGACCGCTCGGGCTGCCTGCACGTGGGAGTACGGGGCTCGCTCTACGCCGCGGAAGACCTGACGCAGGACATCGCACTCGGGTTCCAGGCAGTCCCCGCGACCGAGCTTGATCACATAGGCGTGGCCGGGCTGACCCAGCGCATCGCGGAACGCGTCGGCAGCAGGCCCGTGTACGTCTCGGTCGATATCGACGTGCTCGATCCGGCGCACGCACCGGGCACCGGCACGCCCGAGGCCGGCGGCATGTCCAGCCGCGAACTGCTTGCGGCGCTGCGGTCTTTCGGGGAGCTGAACCTGGTCGGCGCGGACATCGTCGAGGTGGCGCCGGCGTACGACCATGCGCAGATCACGGGAATCGCGGCCGCGCACGTCGGGTACGAGCTGCTGTCGGCGCTCGCCCTCCGCCGGCCGCAGTCATGACCAGCTCCGGCGGCTATGGTCTACGACTGAGCGGGCGGGCCTACGGGCGATGCGGGAGGGTGGTGCGCTGATGGCGCTGGAGGTGAAGCGGCTGCAGCTGGCGACGCTGCGCGGCGTCGACGGTCTCGAATGGCCGGTCCATGGCTTTGTCGTCACCTATCCCGGCGGAGCCGTGCTGGTGGACACGGGCGTCGGCGGCCCGCAGAAGTGGCTCAGCGACTGGCGGGTCGTCAACCGCTCGGTCGCCGATGTCCTGGAAGAGCACGGCCTGACCCCGGGCGATATCGGCCTGGTCATCAACACCCACCTGCATTTCGACCACTGCGGGCAGAACGCGGTGTTCAAGCACGCGGCGTTCTACGTCCAGCGGGCGGAGCTTGACCGCGCCCGCCGGGAGTCACCCCAGCTTGCCGACTGGTTTGACTTCATGGGCGCGAGCTTCGAGCTACTCGACGGCGACACCGAGATCCTGCCCGGCCTGTCGGTCATTGCCACGCCCGGCCACACCGTCGGCCACCAGTCCGTGCGGGTAGCGGCCGCCGACGGCACATCCGATCTGCTCATCGGGGACGCGGCCTACACGCCGCGGCAGTACCGCGATCCCGACAGCGAGAATCTCCCTGACGGGCAGGCGGGCGATGTAGTGGCGTGGCGCGCCTCGGTGCGCCGGATCCGCGCCGTTCACGGCCGAGTGCAGTTCTGCCACAGCGCCGAGATCGTTCACTCCTAGGGCCGGCGCCGTCGGCATCTGTCCGGGGGAGGACCCGTGTGGGAAGCGACAGTGCGCGCCGATCGGTCCGTGCGCGTCGCCGTGGCGCCGGACCGGGCCTGGTCGCTGCTGCGCAGCCCGCAGGCCTGGTCGGTGCGGCCCCGCAGCTGCATCACGTTCGACCTGGCCGATCCGCTGTCGGCAGCGGCTGACCTAGCTCCTGGCGCTGGCCGGAGCTGCGGATAGCCGCGACCCAGACCGTCGAGCGGCCGGCGAAGATCGACGCCGAGACCATGCTGGAGCAGGACGTGAAGGGCTGGCTCGCCCGGCTGCGCGACGTCGCCGAAGATCGCCTGCCCTGGCCGGGCGACGCGATGCCCGAGCCCCTGCGGCAGGCATGCCTGGCGAGCCCGGCGGCCGGGCCGGCCGTCGAGGCCGCTGCGAGCGTGCAGATCGACGTCCCGCCCGACGCCGTGCAGCGCGTGCTCGCCCGGCCCGACTTCCAGCGGGAGGTCCAGCCGCCGGGCGTGGTGTACGTCGCGCACGTGCCCGGCACGCCCGGCCCCGGCGCGGTGGGGAACATGCAGTCCTACGTCGCGCACGCCAGCAACGGCCTGTTCGGATCCGTTGTCAGCCTGCTCGCGGCGTCATCGCCGGGCGCGCGGTTCCACCGTCTGGTCACGCCGCCGCTCTACGAGACCACCTACCGGTACGAGCCGGCCGGCGACGGCACCAGCCTGGAGGTGACCCGGCGCTGCCCAGGACGCGCCGTTACTGGCTCCGGTGTCCAGGCTGACTGGCACGCGGCCGGCGTGGCCGCGATCGCCGGACGATATAAGGCCACGATCGAGCGCCTGGCTCGCGCCCCGGCTTAGCCGGGCCAAGGTCACAGCCGGGCGAAGGCGTCCTCCAGGATGCACATCCCCTCGTCCAGCAGTGCCTGGCTGATCACCAAGGGCGGCAGGAACCGCAGCACGTTGCCGTAGGTGCCGCAGGTGAGAGTGATCATCCCCTCGGAGTGGCAGGCCTTGGCGACCTTGGCCGCCGCGGCGGCGTCGGGCTCGAGCGTGCCTGGCCGGATGAGCTCGACCGCGAGCATCGCGCCCCGGCCCCGGACATCGCCGATCACCGGGTGGGTCGCGGCGAGTGCCTGCAGTCGCGGCAGCATCAGGGTCTCGATGACCCTGGCCCCGGCGGGCAGGTCTTCTTTCAGCATGGTGTCGATCGCGCCGAGCGCAGCTGCGCAAGCCACCGGGTTCCCGCCGTAGGTGCCGCCGAGCCCGCCTGGGTGCACCGCGTCCATCATCTCGGCGCGGCCGGTCACCCCGGCCAGCGGCAGCCCGCCGGCGATGCCCTTGGCCGTCGTGACCAGGTCGGGCACGACGTGCTCGTGGTCGCAGGCGAACCAGTCGCCGGTCCGGCAAAAGCCCGACTGAATCTCGTCGGCGATGAACAGGATGCCGTTGGCCCGGCAGAACGTCGCGAGGCCGGGCAGGAAGCCGTCAGGCGGGACGATGAAGCCGCCCTCGCCCTGGATCGGCTCGATCACGACGGCGGCGACGTTCTCCTCGCCCACCTGGGCGTGGATCAGGCCGGTGATCACGTCGAGGGCTTCGGCCGCGCACTTGTCCGGGCCGCCAGGCCAGCGGAACGGGTAGGCCATCGGCATCCGGTAGACCTCGCCCGCGAAGGGCCCGAAACCCTCCTTGTAGGGCATGTTCTTCGCCGTCATGGCCATCGTCAGGTTCGTCCGCCCGTGATAGGCGTGGTCAAAGACGACGACGGCGTCCCGGCCGGTCGCATGCCTGGCGATCTTGACGGCGTTCTCCACTGCCTCCGCGCCGGAGTTGAACAGCGCCGAGCGCTTGTCATGATCGCCCGGCGTCAGCTTGTTCAGCTGCTCGCAGACCTCCACGTAGCCGGCGTAAGGGGCGACCATGAAGCACGTGTGGGTGAACTGGCTCACCTGCTCGGTTACCCGGTCAACGACCAAGTCGGCGCTGTTGCCGACGGTCGTGACGGCGATGCCAGAGCCGAAGTCGATGAGCGAGTTGCCGTCCACGTCAACGACGACCCCGCCGCCGGCGGCCGCCACGAAAACCGGAAGCACGTGACTGAGCCCGCGGGCGACGCTGCGCTGCCTGCGTTCCAGCAGCTCCCTGGATTTCGGGCCGGGAATCTCGGTCACCAGCTTGCGCTGCTGCGGCAGCGACGGCCCGCCCTGCGGGGTGGAATTCATGCTCATACCTGCAGACAATAGCCCGCTGAAGGCCACTGGCCACAGGTCGGGCAGGCGGGCTGGAAGGCGGCCGCTGCGCCCTCCAGCCGGCCTGATCAGGGCTCGAACCAGCCCTCACCCTGGCTGTTCACGCATGCCGCGGTCGTCAGGATGACGCCGGGTTTGTCGCCGCCGCTGAACGCGGGAATGGGGTCATCCAGGCAGCGGCGCGCCCCGATGTCGTACAGCTCGGCGTCCGGCCGGATCTGCCAGGACTGGAGTGAACTGCCAGAGCACCGGGCGAGCGTCAGGTCCGCGGCCCGGCTGGCCGAGGTCGCGGCAAGGCACAGGCCGGCGTGCGTGCGCAGCGTGGCGCCGACGACTCGCCAGATCTGGCCGCTCGTACTGCCGCAGTTGCCGGTCTCGGCCCTGGCTGCCCGGCGGTCGGCGCTGAAGCCAAGGCAGGTGCCGATCACCGCGCTGGCGACCGTGCCCTGGCGCAGGGCGTTCACGGCCTCCTGCGCCGCCGGCCAGAGCTCGATGGCATAGGCGTCGTCGCTGTAGGTCACCCAGGGTTCGAAGTACGTGCCGTCTCTCGACACGCTGACATAGGCGTCCTTGGCCGCGCACTGGCCCTGATAGGCGCACGAGTCGGGGACGGCGCCGGCCACCTTGTTGTTGAGCTGCCAGGCACCGCGGTCGATGCTGTCGCCAGGGACCTCCGTCTTCTGCGTGCAGGGCTTGCCGAGGGTGTTGTCGAAACAGGCGGCCGGGTTGCAGCCCGACTCCTTCAGCGCGACGGCCACGGCAGTAGTGAGTTGACCGGCCATGTAGCCGTTGTTGGCGAAGCCGGCGTCGGTAGCCCACGTCGCGCACTTGTCGGCGGCGGCGACCAGGGCGGCTCCGGTCAGGTGTACCTGCAGGCCGGCCGCCGGTCGGCTGGCGTCCGGATGGCCGGCGGCCGAGGCCGGGGCGGTCAGGCAGAGGGCCGCCACGACCCCGAGCGCGGCGATAGCGAGAGCAGAAGGCAGGAAACGTCGAAGCACTGGCACCTCAGCCCCTTTCGGCCAGGCAAGACTTGCAATCGGCGGCACAAGCGGCGCATCACGGGCAATGATGGCGCGAAAGGCCGCGTCCTGCCCGTGGTACCGGCAGGATGCGGCGCGAGATCATGGGCAGATGACCACTAGCCGGGGCACCCTGTTCGGAGCGCTGTTCGGCCGCGGCCGGTCCGACGTCGGCGACGCAGCGTGGCTGCAGGCGATGCTGAACGCCGAGGCTGGTCTCGCCCGCGCGCTGGAGCGGGCCGGCCTGGCGCCCGCCGGCGCCGGCGACGCCGTCACGGCTGCTGCCCAGGTCGGCAACTATGACGTGGCGGCGATCGGCGCAGCGGCGGCTGCCGCCGGCAACCCGGTGCCAGCGCTCGTCCGGGCCCTGAGCGGCCGGGTACCCGAGTTCGCCGCCAGCACGGTGCACAAGGGAGCGACCAGCCAGGACATCATCGACACCGCTGTCATGCTGCTAGCGCGCGCCGTGCTTGATGACGTGCAGGCCGACCTCAAGGCGAGCGCGTCCGCCGCGGCCCGCCTGGCGGCCGCGCACGCGCGAACCATCATGGTCGGGCGCACCCTGCTCCAGCAGGCCGTGCCGGTGACTTTCGGGCTGGTCGCGGCCGGATGGCTGACCGCCCTGGACGACGCGCGGCGCCAGCTCGAGCGCGTGGCCGCGCAGCGGCTCGCGGTCCAGCTAGGCGGCGCCGCCGGGACGCTGTCCGTGCTCGGCCAGGCCGGGCCGCAGGTCGTCACGTTCTTCGCCGAGGAGCTTGGCCTGGCCGCGCCCGTGCTCGCGTGGCACACGGACCGGCTGCGCGTCATCGAACTCGGCGCGGCGCTGGCCGGCTGCTGTGCGGTCCTCGGCAAGATCGCCAGGGACGTGACGCTCCTGGCCCAGTCCGAGATCGGCGAAGTGCGGGAAGGGGCCGCCCCGGCGCGGCCCGGCGACGGTCGCGGCGCGGCAGCGGCCGGCGGCCCGCGCGGCGGGTCTTCGGCGATGCCGCACAAGCGCAATCCGGTCGCGGCCGTGCTGGTACTGGGCTGCGCCAAGCGGGCACCGATGCTGCTGGCAACGCTCGCCGCGGCTGGCGAGCAGGAACTGCAGCGGGCCGCGGGGGCCTGGCACGCGGAGTGGGAGCCGGTCTCAGACCTGCTCCGCGTGACCGGCTCGGCGGCGGTCTGGACGGCCGAGATGCTGACCGGGCTCGAGGTCGACGCGGACCGGATGCAGTCCAATCTGGCCGCGGCACACTCGCTGCCGATGGCCGAGCATATGGCCGCCACGCTGAGCCCGAGCCTCGGGCGGCTGCCGGCCCTGGAGCTGCTGGCGCAGGCAAGCCAGCAGGCGGCGACTGGCGGCCAGGAGCTGACCGCCGTCCTGCTCGGCACGCCGCGGTTCGCCGAGGCCCTAGCGGCCGCGGGCGTGAGTGCCGAGGCCGTGGCGGCCGCGGCCGACCCGCGGGCAAGCCTCGGGGCGGCCGAACAGTTCGTGGTGGCCGCGCTGGCCGCGCACGAGGCCGCCGCGGCCAGTAAGGCAGCGACCTGACGAAGAGAGGGACGGCCGAGTGAGCACCGATGAGCAGCGACGTGAGGACGGCCTGCGGGTACGCCGGGCGGTTCTGGGCGGTGAGCACGTGGACCGCGCCATAGCCGGCACAACCGAGTTCACCGCGCCGTTCCAGGACCTGATCACTCGCTACGCGTGGGGCGACGTGTGGGCCAGGCCCGGGTTGTCGCGGGCCGAGCGGAGCATGATCACGCTGGCCGCGCTTGTCGCCTTGCGGCAGGGCGACGAACTGGCCATGCACGTGCGCGCCGCACTCAGGAACGGGCTGACCCGGGATCAGATCAGCGAGATCCTGCTGCACCTGGCTATCTACACAGGCGTTCCGTCGGCTAACCATGCCTTCAAGGTGGCGCAGGCCGTGCTGGCCGAGGAAGACGTGAAAGTGGCCGAGGAAGCCGGGCCGACGGGCGAACACACGGGCACCGGGCCCGAGTGAGATGCGATAAACGCACAGCTGTCCTCATGGCGGCCACTGTCTGTATGTTCCAATAAGGCCTGCCTGCAGTCGCCCGAGGAGAGTTGATGAGCGCCGAGACGTACGTCCGCCCGGCCGGGGTGCACCCGCCGCTCGACTACCCGCAGTACCGCTCGTCGGTCCTGCGGGCGCCGAAGCAGCCGCTTGTCCGGCTGCCGCACGGCCCGACCGAGACCACCGGGCCGCTGCTAGGCGCCGAGCGCGTGACCGCCGCCGATGCCGACCTGACCACCAGGCACGCCGGCGAGCCGCTCGGGGAGCGGATCATCGTCACCGGCCGGGTACTTGACTCCGACGGCCGGCCGGTCCCCGACACGCTGATCGAGATCTGGCAGGCCAACGCGTCCGGCCGGTACGCGCACCACGTCGACGATCACCCTGCTCCGCTCGACCCCAACTTCGACGGCGCCGGCCGGTGCATGACCGACTCGCAGGGCCGGTACCGGTTCGTCACGATCAAGCCGGGCGCGTACCCGTGGCGCAATCACCTGAACGCGTGGCGGCCCGCGCACATCCACTTCTCGCTGTTCGGCACGGCGTTCACCCAGCGCCTCGTCACGCAGATGTACTTCCCCGGTGACCCGCTCTTCGCCCAGGATCCGATCTTCAACTCGATTCCCGACGCGGGCGCGCGGCACCGGCTCATCTCCCGGTTCGACCTGGACACGACCGTGCCGGACTGGGCGCTTGCGTTCCAGTGGGACATTGTGCTGCGCGGCCGGGACGCGACCGCGTTCGAGGCGGAGGAGGCTCGGTGACGCAACCAGGCGCAGCGCCCGCCGGCCTCACTCCGTCTCAGACGGTCGGTCCGTTCCTGGCCATCGGCCTGCCCTGGCCGGATGGCCCCGAGGCGGTGCCGCCAGGCACTCCCGGTGCCATCGTGATCTCCGGCCGGGTGCTCGACGGCGCGGGCGAGCCGGTGCCGGATGCCCTCGTCGAGACATGGCAGGCCGCGCCCGACGGCACCTTCGTGCGCCCGGCGCGCCGGCGTTTCGGCGGCGAGGGCAGTCAGGGCGCCACCGGCGCTGCCGGGCACGACGCCGGCTTTCGCGGCTTCGGCCGGTCCGCGACGGACGCAGCGGGCCGGTGGCACGTCATCACGCTGCGACCGGGCCGGGTGCGGGCTCCGGGTGGCGGGCTGCAGGCGCCGCACCTGGACGTGTCGGTGTTTGCGCGCGGGCTGCTTGACCGGGTCGTGACGCGCATCTACCTGCCCGATGAGGCCGCAGCGAACGCGGATGACCCCGTACTCGCGGCCATCACGGACGGTGGCCGGCGTGCGACCCTGATCGCAAGGTCCGCTGACGCGCCCGGCCAGTTCCGGTTCGACGTGCAGTTGCAGGGCACGGCGAGCGCGACGGAGACCGTCTTCTTCGATGTCTGAGCCCCGGTCGCTGCGGCTCGCGGCGCGGATCGACGGGCCACCAGGCGCGCCCGTGCTGGTGCTTGGCAACTCTCTCGGTACCAGCACCATGCTGTGGCAGCGGCAGTTGCCCGCGCTCGCCGGGCAGTTCCGGCTGGTGCGCTACGAGCACCCAGGTCACGGCCCAGTCGGCGGCGAGTTCTCGCCGGCCCCGCCCGGCCCGTACGCGCTCGCCGATCTGGGTGCCGGGGTCCTGGCGGCGCTTGACCGGCTCGGCGTGACGCGGGTCCTGTACTGCGGAGTGTCACTAGGCGGCATGATCGGCATGTGGCTGGCGGCAACCGTTCCCGAGCGCATTGCCGGCCTCGCGCTGTGCTGTACGAGCGCGTACCTGCCGCCTGCGCAGATGTGGCGGGAGCGGGCCGCGACCGTCCGTGCTGACGGCACCGGCGTGATTGCCCGCCAGGTAGCCGGCCGGTGGTTCACGTCAGCGTTCGCCGCCGCCGAGCCTGACGTCACGGCGGAATTCACGTCCGGCCTGGCGGCGACACAGCCCGCTGGCTACGCGGGCTGCTGCGAGGCGATTGCGGCAATGGACCTCCGCCCGCGCCTGGCCGCCATCAGGGCGCCCGCGCTGGTCATTGCCGGTGCCGAGGACCCGGCGACCCCGCCGTCGCACGGTGCGCTCATCGCAGCCGGCATCCAGGGAGCCCGGTTGAGGGTGATCAGGGGAGGTGCACACCTCGCCAACGTCAGCCAGGCGGGCGAGGTGTCGGCCGCGCTAGTGCAGCACCTGCAGGGACTGTCATGATGACGAAGTGACCGATTCGCCCGAGCTGCGCGACCCGGCAGATTCCGGTCCGCGGGCGGTGCGTCCGGGGCTCCGGCCGGTGCTCGCGGGTCTTGGCCTGACCGAGCTGGGCAAGGTCTACGGCCGGACGCCGGCCCAGTTCGCGGCCGAGGCGGTCAGGCTCGCGGTCGCCGACGCCGGACTGACCCTGGCGAACGTGGACGGGCTGCTCACCTCGTCGGGCGTTACCGGCGGCGTCTCGCTGGACCTGCAGCGTGAGCTCGGCCTGACCGACCTGCGGCTGCTGACGCACATGCAGGCTTACGGTTCCACCGCCGGCTCGATGGTGACCTACGCGTCGCTGGCCGTCCAGTCGGGCATGGCCAGTGTCGTGGCTTGCGTGTTTGCCGACAGCCCGCTGCGGCCCGAGCGCGGATCCGGTGCTATCTACGGCACCAGGCACGCGGGCTCGGGCTGGTGGGGGCTGCTCGGGGCCAGCGGCGTCATCGGAGCGAACCCGATGTACGCGCTGGCCGCGCGCCGGCACATGGAGCGCTACGGCACGACCAGCGAGCAACTTGGCCACATCGCCGTCGCGCAACGGGCGTGGGCGGCACTGAATCCGGCCGCCCAGATGCGCGAGCCGATCACCCTCGCCGACCACCAGGCGTCGAGGTGGATCGCGGAGCCGTTCCACCTGCTGGACTGCTGCCTGGTGTCTAACGGCGGGATCGCGGTCCTGGTGACCTCGGCGGAACGAGCCGCCTCGATGGCCCAGCCACCGGTGCACGTGCTCGGCTGGGCGCAGTGCCACCCCGGCCGCTATCTGCGCCGGAATCCGGACTTCGGCCTGGTAACTGGTGCCGCGACCGCTGGGCCGGCGGCCCTGGCCATGGCCGGGGTCGGCGTTGGCGACGTGGACGTCGCGCAGCTCTATGACTGCTACACCTTCACGGTCCTGGTCACCCTCGAGGACTACGGGTTCTGCCCGAAGGGCGAAGGCGGCCCGTTCGCCGCCAGCGGCGTGCTCGGTCCCGGCGGGAAGCTGATGCTCAATACCGGCGGCGGTCAGCTCTCCGGCTACTACATGTGGGGAATGACGCCGTTGTCGGAGGCGATCATCCAGGCGCGCGGGCATGGTGGCGACCGGCAGTCAGCGCTACACGACATCGTCCTGGTTTCCGGGAACGGGGGCGTCCTCGATCATCACGCAACGCTGGTGCTCGGCGGTCCGGCGGCTGGCCCATGACCGTGGGGCCGGTTGACCGGGACCAGGCGACCGCCGAGTTCTTCGACGCTGCCGCAGATGGCCGGTTTGTACTGCGCCGCTGCCCGGACGGTCACCACAGCGAGCCCGCGGGCGCGCAGTGCACTACGTGCGGCAGTACGCAGCTGGCCTGGGTACCGGCGGCGGGCGGCGCCTCGCTCGTGAGCTGGGCCGTCGTGTGGAGCAAGCCGGAGTCAGGCAGCGAGCAGGTCGCGACCGTGCTGGTGATCGGCGAGCTCGACGAGGGACCGTGGTGGTGGAGCCGCCTGGAGGAGGCTGACCCGGCCCGGCTCGCCGTCGGGCTTCGCCTCAAGATCGCCTTCCGGGATGGCGGCGCCGAGGCCGTCCCGGTCTTCGAACTGGCCGGCTAGTCATCGCAGCAGGTCGCGGGCGGCCTCTTCGACGGCCTCCTGCGACATCAGGACGGCCGCCGCCGCGTCGCCGAGCGGGATGAAGCTGTCCTGGCTGGCCACCCTGGCAATCCGGCCGGTGAAACCGGCGTCGACCAGCGTCGTGATGACTCCCTCTGAGACGCCCCCGGAGCGGCGGGTCTCGTCTGCGACCAGCACCCGGCCGGTGGCGGCTGCCGCCCTGAGCAGGTCCTCGAACGGCAGCGGCGCGAGCCAGCGCAGGTCGAGCACGCGGCAGCTAATGCCGTGCACGGCCAGCGTCCGGGCCGCGCGCAGGCTCATCCTGACCCCGTTCCCGAAAGTGATGATTGTCAGGTCAGTGCCGTCTCCGTAGGTTCTGGCCCGCCCGACCGGTACGTGGGTCTGAGCCCAGCGCGCCGGCGGCTCGTAGGGCGCCAGCCACCCGCCATCACCCGGCTCGTAAAGGTCGCGCTCGTGGTACAGCGCGATGGGCTCGACGAAGGCGCAGACGCTGCCGTCGATGTCGGCGGCGGCAAGGCAGCTGCGCAGCATGGCGGCCGCGTCGTCCGGACGGGCGGGGCACGCGATGACCAGCCCAGGGATGTCGCGGAGGGCGGCCAGCCCGTTGTCGTTGTGGAAGTGGCCGCCGAAGCCCTCCTGGTAGGCCAGGCCGGCGATCCGCACGACCATGGGATTGCGGTACTGGGCGCGCGAGAAGAACGAGAGCGTCGCTGCCTCGCCGCGGATCTGGTCAGCCGCGTTATGCAGATAGGCCAGGTACTGGATTTCCGGCACGGGCAGCAGCCCGGCAAGCCCGGCGCCGAGCGCGAGCCCCAGGATGGACTGCTCGTCAAGCAGGGAGTCGAAAACGCGGCCGGGCCCGAACGCGCGCAGCAGGCCCCTGGTTATGCCGTAGACACCGCCCTTGCGGGCCACGTCCTCGCCAAAAACGATCATGCCGGGCCGCTCCGCCAGCTCGTCGGCGAGGGTGCGGTTGATCGCCTGCGCCAGCGTCAGCGGGCCTTCGTCCTCGGGCAGCTGGGCCCCGAAGACCTGGTGCCTGGGCCAGTCGGTGGCCTGACGCGCCCGAGCAGCGAGATTCGCCGCGACCGTGGCGGGCCGGCGCGGCGCGATCGGTGCCATGATGTCGGCGGCGGTGCCCAGCCGTGCCGCTCCCGCGAGCTCGCCGGCCTTGGCCAGCACCCGCGCCTTGGCTGCCTCGTAGCGGTCAAGCACGTCGGCCGGCGTGAGCGCGCCGGACGTCACGAGGAGCCGGGCAGTGCCGAGGAGCGGGTCCCGGTCGTGGTCGGCCGCCAGCTCGGCGGGCGTGCGGTAAGACGACTCGACATCGGTGCCGGCATGGCCGCCCAGCCGGACGGTGCGCAGATGCAGGACGGCAGGCGTCCGCTTCTGCCTGACCCAGCGCGCGGCCGCCGCCGCGGTGTCGAACACGTCGGCGAGGTCGCCTCCGTCCGCGCTGAAGTACTTGACGCGCGGCCGCTCAGACAGCGCCGTCTCGACCCAGCCCGGCGGCGTGCGCACGCTGATGCCCAGGCCGTTGTCCTCGCACACCAGCAGCAGCGGCAGCGGCAAGCCCTGATAGGCGATGTAGTCGGCGGCGTTCACGGCGCCTGCCGCAGTCGAGTGATTGAGCGACGCGTCGCCGAAACTGCAGACAACCAGGCTGTCTTGCGGCCACGGGGTCGGCACGCCAAGCTTGGCGGCGCGCTCGACCGCGAACGCCAGGCCGACCGCACGCGGCAGGTGGGAGGCGATGGTTGATGTCTGCGGGATCACGTGCAGCTCGGGGTGCCCGAAGACCTTGTGCCGGCCACCCGCGATAGGTTCCGCGGACGCCGCGACGAGGCCGAGCAGCACGTCGCTGATGCCATCGCGCGCCGGCGTGGCCTGGGCGGCCCGGACCAGGTAGAAGGCCCCCGACCGGTAGTGGAGGAGCGCGGGGTCGGTGAGCCGGGTGACCGCGGCAACGCCGGCGTTGCCCTCGTGGCCCGACGAGCCGATCGTGTAGTAGCCGGCGCCGCGGGCACGAAGCCAGCGCGCGGCCAGGTCCAGGTGCCGGCTCGAGAGCTGCGCGTCGAAGAGCTGGAGGCACCGGGCGACGGTCAGGTTGCTGCCCGCTCTGACCGGCTGCCCGAGATGCGCCGGGC
>JASHUG010000238.1 GCA_030040155.1 Streptosporangiaceae bacterium
CAAGCCGCTCAGATCCGCTGGCCGGCCTCACGCCGCAGGAGCGGAAGATTCTGGAGCTGATCGGCGAGGGACTGACCAACAGGCAGATAGGCGAGCGGATGTACCTGGCCGAAAAGACGGTCAAGAATTACGTCTCCGCGCTGTTCGCCAAGCTCGGCATGGAGCGCCGCACCCAGGCCGCCGCCCTCGCGTCGCGAGTGTTCCAGCAGGAAGATCACGACCGCCGTGACGCGACGCGCGGCTAGCCGCCGTCTGCTGCCGCCGCCCTCCGCGATGACACCCACCGCCCCGTAGCGGGCGTCGGCCAGACTCACGGCCCCTTCCGCGATCCTCGCAGTACGACCTCTATGTCCGGGTTCCTGCCAACGGCAATGTCGGGACCATCGCCGGGACCAAAGTCACTGTCTGCCGGGGATACCGGGCACTTTTACTGGATGAATGTTCGTAGGCGACGAGGTCGGGCTGGACATCAGCTTCGATGTCGCGCGGGCCAGGCTAGCGAGGCTGGCCCAGGGCGGCTGGCTGTCGCGCGTATCCGAGGTTTCCTACGGCCTCGGTGTCTCCGGGCTGTCCAGAGTCGGCGCGCTCGGCCTGTCCAGGGAAGTCCGGGTCCAGGTCCGCGAGCTCGTGGAGCGGGACGGCTCAGCCGGGCTGGCCATCCGCTGGGAGGTCGCCGGGCCCGGCGGCGGGCTCTTCCCGGTGCTGGACGCGGATATCACCGTGCATCCGGCCGCGGAAAACACGTCACTGCTGACCCTGGCGGGCGCCTACCGGCCACCGCTCGGAGTCCTCGGCCAGGCACTCGACCGGACGGTCTTGCACCGGGTCGCCGCGGCGACCGTACGGAACTTCCTCAGTCGTCTTGCGGCCGAGATCATGGGTCAGCCCGGGCCGGCCGACTCCGGGACCGACCTCTCTTCGCTGCCTTGTGCACCGCAGACGCCCTGAGCAGGGATCAGGCCGACGCCTCAAGCGGTGAACCCAGTCAAGTAGCACCATTGGGCGACGCCCCGCGCGGCGGCATGCCTTCCGACGCAGGTGAAAATGCGTACGCGCGGATCTCCTGGATGGTGTCGTCCAGCTGGTCCAACGCCTCGGTGATGCGCTCTCGCGCCACCTCCCTGGGCAGGTCGACCGCAGCCTGCAAGCTCAGGCCGACCTGGAACAAGCCGTCTACCACCTGGTCGAGCAGCTCCCGGTCGCGGCGTGTATGGTCGGCGACGGCGGCTCGGGCCAGGTCCGCGAGGTCCTCGCGCCTGCGAGCCTCGGTTGCGTCCCGGATGACAGCAAGGATGAACTGTCCGGTTGCGGTCGGCACCGGGCTCAGGCTGATCTCGACCGGAAGGGTTCCGCCGTCCTTCCGCAGCGCCACGAGCCTGGTCCTTTCGGCCATCGGGCGCGCTTGCGGAGCATCGGCGTATGTGGCGCGGTATCGCTCGTGGGCCGCCCGCAGGCTCGCGGGAACAAGGGATTCGACGGTCTGGCCGACCAGCTCTTCGCGTTCGTAGCCGAGCATCTCCGCGCACCGCCGGTTAACCAGGACGATTTCTCCTTCGTGGCTCGTCAGAGCCAGTCCGTCGCCGAGCGTGTCGATTAGCTGCCAGAGCAGCGCCGGGGAGATCGCTGGAGTCCATGGCCGGCCGAGCTCAGCCGGGCGCGGGCTGACCGGCCTGGCCACAGCCGAAATGGAGCCAGGGCCCGCTGGCCGTGGCCCAGCGGCCGCCAGCGCGGCCTCCACCGACGGATAAACGGAGACCAGGCGATCCAGTCCCTCGATGCCGAACACACGCCTGACAACCGGCGCGGCGGCCGCAAGCCTGAGCTGCGTTCCGGTCACTGCCGCCCGCTGGTACGCGCGCGCAATCGCATCGACGGCGGCGTGATCGCATGACGCCGTTCTGGTCATGTCCGCGATCAGAACCGCGGCGCCGCGGTTAATCACCGATAGCAGCCGCTCGCGGAGTTGACCCACGTTCGAAACGTCAAGGTGCTCGGGAAGCGTCACGACCGCCTGACGACCCGTCCACTCGACGGCAAAAGCATCTTCAGGCATGGCAGCCAGAGTCTACGTGTCCGGAGCCAAGTCAGATGATCATCTGCGCAATGGCGGGTCAGCCGGCCGGGGCAAAACGGCCGACGTAGGCTCATAACTCCATCAGCTCGTCGGGCTCACGACGGGGCGTTGCGAGAGTCGTTCGCGCCCGGCCGAACTGGAGCAGCATCTGCGGCGCCCCGGGAAGGCCCAGGCGGGTGGTGATGAGCGACCGGATGGCGGCGGCCTCCAGCGGCTGGGTGTACAGACTGGCGAAGACCCACCGGTCCGCCGCATGCAGGAGTAGCCGGTGCAGGGCCTGACCAGCGTGCAGCCAGTCGACTCGCCGGTCTGCCTGAGTGATCAGCACCCCGGTGGCCGCAGCGGGCGGCCCTCCGGTCGCGAGCAGGCCGAGCTCTCGGCCCAGATCGAAGTCGCGCTGGCGCAGCCGCGCGTTCTGCCGGTCGCCGGTAACCCCATTGGCGGGGAACGCCCGGGCCGGGACGCCATCGCGGGCCCCGCTGCCGGTGACGCGCGTCCACCGCCGGACCTCGTTGCGGGCCGAGGGGTCGAGGTCCTGCCGATGGCTCGCCGGGCCGACAATGTCCGCGAGCTGTCGGTAGATGACCGTCGGCCGGATGAAGGTCAGCGTGGCCCCTTCGGCCAGGGCATCGTGCTGCAGTGCCGGCAGCAGTCCCTCTGGCAGCGGCTCATCGGCGAACGGGCCCCGGTGGGTGTGCCGATGCGGGATCGCGTCGAGCATTCGGCGCTCGAAGGCCGTCGGCGGCGTCCCGGCTCGCAGGCGCACCCTGGCGAGTAGCCGCAGCTTGGCTGGGTCAGGGAGCAGATCGACGTTCGGCTGGTATCCAAGCGACCGGATCGCTAGCCGGAGTCCGAACAGGGCCGCGCCGCAGCTGATGAGCATTTCCCGGCCGGCCGGATCAATCCGGAGCTTACGGCGCGGGTCAGCGTACAGCTCGATCGCGTTCTCGCTGACCTTGAACCGCCACGGCTGCGTGTTGTGCACCGATGGCGCGCGGGCCGCGGTTCTGATCAGGTAGCCCACCTGGCCGGACGGGAACGGCGACGCTTCGCCGGTGTGCGTCGGAGCCCGAACGTACCAGGCACCTGGCGGAATGCTGCTCGCCATGTCATTCACCTGCCTCGTTACGAGCCAGGATGCTTAGCGCGCAGGCGCACCCACCAGAGCCTTCAGGGCCCGGCACGGGTGACCAAGGTCCTCGCCACGCTGACGAGCGGTCGTGTCATGCCTCAGCAAGGGCGAGGCTAACAAGGGCCTGCTCGATCCGAGCGATCCGCTCGTCGTCCCACTCGATCCCAGGGTCGGGTTCCAGGAATGCGGACGCGATGCTGCCTGCGCCCAGCGCCGCCAGCGACCATTCTTGCTCACCCGCCGCTCCGAACGGGCTGGCCTGCGCCCGGTATGCGCCGAGCCCGGGCTCGGACAGAGCCTGGATGACCAGGCCGCGCATGGTGGCATCGAGAAGTGCGGCAAGCGTCTCGAATGTCGCCCCAAGCTCGGCTCGGACGCGGTAGCCGAACAGTTCGGCGAGGCGCTGCCAGGCCTTTGCGACCCGTGCCCGGTGATCCTGCTCGGACTGAGCTAGTGCTGCCCCAACCTGGTCCCGCAACTCGCCGTCGGAGAGGCTCGCGAACGTCGCATGCAGGGCCAGGTAGGTGCGCCACTGCGCCGACCCGGAGAGGGTCTCGAAATCGAATAGCGCGAGCTGCCGGACAAGCTCGAGCACCAGGGCATGGCGCCGCTCGGGAGTGCTGAGCCAGTCGAGGCGGTCAGTCACGACGCGGCGGATCAA
>JASHUG010000239.1 GCA_030040155.1 Streptosporangiaceae bacterium
AAGCCAAGTTCGCCGCATCACGCCGCTGGCGTGGCGACCGGATGGGATACAACGCGGCAAAAACGCGCGTGATCCTCGACATCTTGGAGAAGGCAGAGACCTGGGCTGCCTGCGGTCGCAGGTAATCGCGCTCTCGCTGGACCGTGCCGCGCGACGGACAGTATGCGGCGAGTGTGTCTCAGGACGATCGCTCCTGCTGCTCCAGCAGCGATGCGCCGATCGCCCCGGTGGCCACGCCCACGGACTGCGGACGGATCGCGCCGTTCGGTAGGCAAGCCGAGGATCGGTGTTTAAGACCTTCCGCGCGCGTAAGCGCGCCGCACGGTGCTGATGTGCTGCGGTACTCAGACGATAGGCGGCGGATCCTTGAGCGCCCCAGTCTTGTCGGGGTTGAGCCGGGCCCAGATAGAGGTGATCTGGCCGCTGACGGCCTCGCCGGTGATTACGACGGGTCCCTCGGGCGTGTCCAGCACGAGCGAAGGACTCGAGTTGACCTCCATGAGGCGTACGGCGGGCCGCTCGTCCGGGCTCGAGCGGGTCTTGAACGCGATGTTTCGCCAGCTGCCTTTGAGGAGTTGCCGCACCCGCTCGGCGCCGACAACTGGGTGCCTGGCTGCGCGCCGGGCGGGGCCCGCGTCGGATACAAGCACGACGTCGGGGTGCAGGAGGCTCAGGGTCCTTTCTTCGTCGCCCGCGAGCACGGAGTACATCAGCTGCTCGAGCATCTCGGCCGAGGCGGGCGCCGGAGGGAGAGTCCCGGCGCCTGGCCGGGCCGAGTGGAGCTTTCGCCGGGCGCGCGAGACGAGCTGCCTGCATGCAGGTTCGGTTTTTCCGAGTATCTCGGCGATGGCGGGGTAGGGCTCGCCGAACACGTCACCGAGGAGGAAAGCGACTCGCTCGTACGGGCCGAGCGAGTCGAGCAGCACCAGGAAACCGAGGGTCAGCGACTCGGCGAGCTCGGCCGTTTCCTCGGCGTTCCGAGCGGTGGGCACCGGGTCGGGAAGCCACGGTCCGACGTAGACTTCTCGCCGCCGGCGCTGCGCCCGCAGACGGTCGAGGGCCAGGCGCGAGGTGACGGTTGTGAGCCAGCCAGCCGGGTTGTCCACGGTGGCGGCGTCTCGGGCGGCCCACCGTATCCACGCTTCCTGCACCACGTCTTCGGCGTCGGCCACCGAGCAAGTGATCCTGTAGGCAAGGCCGGTCAGGCGCGGACGCTCACTCTCGAAGGCGTCCAGGCCGCCCGTCGGCGGCGTCGTGTTCACGCCACCCTCGGGTAGGTGCGATCCTCCACGGGCGCCCCGGCGGCGAGCAGGCCGGCGCGCTGGCCGCTGGCCATCGCCGCGTCCGAGAGCCAGCCCGACGACCCCACCCAGTCGCCTGCCAGGTACACCCCCGGCGATCTGGGCAGGGCGACTGCCGGCCGGCCGGCCAGGCCGTCTTCGGGACCGGGAAGCACGTGGGTGACCACGTGAACCGGCAGGAACCTCTCGGCCACGATCTGATCATTGGTGATTCCCGCCACTGCGGCGAATTGGTGAAGTTCGGCTCGATCCAGTCCCGCGTCGCGGGCCCCGTACCGCATGACGTGCACCACCGACCCTCCGGCGGGCGCCAGGGCACCGGGCGGGCAGTGGCACGCCAGGTACACGGGCTCGTCGACGCCTATCACCGCCGACGGGTGCGGCCCGCGCAACCCGAGATCCAGGCAGGCGGCAGTGACCGGCGGGCCTAGCTCGGGCCAACCAGGGTCGACCGGCAGCAGTTTGCGCGCTGCGGCCGGGCTGCCAGCGGCGATGACCACCGCGGCTGCGGGCAGCACCTCGCCGCCGGCCAGTGAGACCTCCCACCCGCCTGGAACGGCGTTGATACCGGCGGCCTCCTGGTCGGTTCGTATGGTGGCGCTTGCCGCCGACGCCACCGACGAGATGCCCTCCACGAGGCTTGCAAATCCTTCGTCGAGGTAGGAGACGCCACGGCGGGCGGCCTTCAGCCGGGAGATGGCGAAGTCGGCTGGCATGCGTCCGAGGTCGGTCACGTAGGTGGTTACCCGTATCAACATTCGGGCCAGGTCAGGCAGGTCACGACGTCCCCTCAGAGACTCGACCCACTCTTCGGCGCTTCGGCCTGCCCAGCTCGCCGCAGATGCCGTCAGCAGCTTGGGTACCAGTGAGCCCAGCTGGCCTATTGGTACCCCGACCAGCTTGCCCTCGCGCACGACGCGGGCGCCACGCAGTGGCGGTCGGTGACCGCGGTGGGCGACCCCCAGGTCGCGCAGTATCCGCCAGGCCTCGCCGCCTCTGCCGAGGGCGTGCGGCCCCTGGTTGAATCGGTAGCCGCTCAGTTCGTCGGTGCGGGCCCGGCCTCCCGCGGTATGTGCCTCCACCACGACGACCGGCCGCCGCGCCCGGGCCGCGGTTGCCGCCGCCGTCAGCCCTGCCAGCCCGGCCCCGATGACTACCACGGTTTCCTTGTCGTGTTCTCGCATGCAAATACGACGCCGCCGCCCAGGCTCCTGTGACATGGCGGTGGAAACTAGGCGACGCGGCACCGTCGCGCGGACCAGCCATGAGCGACGCCAGCGCCCGCCTGCCTGCGGCCACGCGGCGCGGCCGCAACCGACGGCGCCGAAGCTGAACCGCAGCCTCCGCGGCGAGCACCGGCATTCCGTTTGTAGCGGCTCACGCTTACCGGCGCCGTCCCTGTCCTTAGGACGAAGTGCTGAGAACAAGTAGGGATTCCGGCCGATGCGGGCGGGCGGGTCTTAGGGCGAATCTCGGTCATGGCGGGCCGGGCAGGCCCCTGGGTCAAGGAGGAGTCCGTTGTTTCTACACGTTCGGCGGGAGACGGCCGCTCAGTACGGCAAATCGCTGCAGAGGCTGCCAACCGCGGCGCAGAATGCCAGGCAGGCGAGTCGGGTCGGATACGGCCGTGGCAGGCTGCGCCCGGCAGAGGCTCGCGCAGTAGCCGATGCGCAGTACTGACGCCATGGCTGGCTTGCCTGACGGTGAGCGACGGGCTGGTTACGGGGCCGGCGGACCGGTCCAGTGGGCATACGTCGCCGGCCAGCGGCTGCCGTGCAGCTCGGCGCCCGAGCTGTTCTTTGCTGACGATCCCCGTAGCATCGCGCGAGCCAGAAATATGTGCGCCAGCTGTCAGGCTCGGGCCGCCTGCCTGGATGGTGCGCTTCAGCGCGGCGAACCGTGGGGCGTCTGGGGCGGCGAACTCCTGCTGAATGGCGTGGTCATTGGCGCTAAGCGACGCCCCGGCCGGCCACGCAAGTCTGTAATCGCAGCCTGAGACAACGACTAGGCATTCGCCCGGCTGGCGTCGGCACGCTGACGATGGATGTTCCCCTGCCGCGCTACTCGGCGCGTACGCGAATACAGAACGCGACCTCCGAGTCGTCTGCCCGTGACTACGAGAGCGCGAGGGCGTTGCGCCCCGCACGATCTTTCGCGGACTCTGCGCACTCATTCGCACCGATGAGCGAGCAAGTGCGAGGATCCACGTTATGGAGGCGAAGATCGTTTCGCGCGCGATGGACGCGGCGACAGCACTGGCCGGCGAGCTGCATCTGCGGGTCGACGACGCAGTCGTGATTCATAATTCGAACAAGCTCGCTCTACGTCTGTTGCCGTGTGACGTCTTCGCCCGAGTAGCACTGGCCGGGCAAGAGGTAGCCGCGCTTGAGATCGAGCTCGCGCTGCGTCTGGCTGGAACCGGGAGTCCCGTGGCAGTACTGGAGCCCCGGGTTGAGCCGCGGGTCTACGAACGCGACGGCTTCGCCGTGACCTTGTGGACGTGGTACGAGGTCGTGCCTCCTGACCTGGATTCACCAAGCGCATATGCAGACGTGCTTCAACACCTGCACACCGGCATGCGAAGCATCGAGATCGCAAGCCCGCACTTTCTAGACCGAGCCGCAGATGCTGAACAGTTAGTCAGGCACCGAGACCAAACCCCCGCACTCACTGAAGCCGACCGGCATCTCCTCCTCCTCACGCTGCAGAGCGCTCGTGAACGGATCCACAGCTGCGGTGCTGCGGAGCAGCTGCTGCACGGCGAACCGCATCCCGGCAACCTCCTCATCACCCGTGACGGTCCGCTGTTCATCGACTTCGAAACGTGCTGCCGTGGACCCATCGAGTTTGACGTTGCCCACGTGCCAGAGGAGGTCAGCGCGCGCTATCCAGACGCTGATCAAGTTCTGCTCGCAGAGTGCCGGCGGCTGGTGCTTGCGATGGTAGCTGCCTGGCGCTGGGACATCCGCGATGAATTCCCGGATGGGCACCAGCACGGCCGACACATCCTGTCCCTACTGCGCCAGGGTCCGCCGTGGCGCGCACTTGGAAGTCTCTCCGACGATTAGCGAACCGCTCGCTCATCAACGTAAGGCGTTCTCGTCAAGGTCGCTGCGGGTGCCCTGCTCCGTCGCCTAGTCCCGGCGCAGCTGTCAAAGGGGATGATGCCCGGCAGCGCGGACCCGCGGCCGGCGCAGCGTTGAAGGCTGAGGTGCGTCGGTTAGCTCTGGCGAGCCTCCGCGGCCTTCACCAGGCCGGCCACGATGACGGGGTACAGGTTACGCAGCGGCCGGTACACCAGGCGGCCCATGACAGTCCGGTCCCACGATCCGCCCCAGCGGATGATGGTGCCTTCGGGTGATGGGGTCAGCGTGACCTCGGCCCGGTAGTTGCGCACCGGGATGCCGCGCAGGACCGTGTAGGCCAGCCGCTTGCCGGGCTCGACATCGAGGATTTCCTCCACCGAGACGGGGAACCGGAACCCGTATCGCTTTGACCCTTCCAGCCAGTAGACAGCGCCCTTGCCGTTCGCGGCAGCGTCGCCCTCGCTCCGGTAGCCGGCCTTCCGCCATGGTCCCCACTGCGGGTACACCGTGACATCGCCGAGCAGTGACCAGACGACCTCGGGCGGCGCATGGGCGGTCTGCTCTGCCGCAGCTTCCACCTTGCGCATATACAGGTTCTACCGTCCGCCGGACAGACCGTACAAGAGCAAGCCGAGTTCCGTGCCCGCCGCTCTGACTCGTCTTGGCCCGCGATCTCAAAAGTTACAGATCGTCGACGCAGCATCCGCTGACGCCACGGCGACCGCGATCCCCGGCTGGCTTTGCTGCCGCCCGTCTGCGCAACCTGGGTGACGTCGTGCAGGCGATGGGCTGCGACCTGGTTGTGCCACGCGGCGGCGTGAGGCGCCGGGTCCCGCGCCGCGTCCCAGTCGCGCTGACAGCTCCGGCCACTCGCGGATCTGCCGACGCACGATCACCCGCTGGTTCCGGTACTGCTATCCGTCGTCGCCAGGCCGAGCCGGGTCAGCCGGGAACGGTCGGCCAGAATGTAAATCTCGGCGATCTTGCCGGCGGCGAAGGTGAAGGCCATGACCGAGGGCGGTCCGCCATCGGCCGTCACAACGATCCCCGCAGATCCGCACACCAATGCGGCGTGGGCGAAAGAGGCAGACCGCCGGTAGCTCGTCGCTAGCCCGACCACCTGAGCGGCGCCCCGGACCTCGCGCAGCCCGCCAGCAGCCAGGGCGCCGAAATCGATCCGGACCACGACGTCCGGGTCGAGCAGGGTGAGCAATGCATCGAATTCTCCGGAGCGGGCGGCGGCCAGCCAGGCCGCGACAACTTCCCGCTGACGAGCGAGGCTGGTGTCCGTGGCCACGGCCGAGCCGCGAACCCGGCGCCGTCCGCGGCTGGCGAGTTGCGCAGCGGCGCTCGGGGAGCGTCCGACGATAGCTGCGATGTCGTCGAACGGCACCGCGAACATGTCGTGCAGCACGAACGCCAAGCGCTCGGCGGGGCTCAACTTGTCCAGCACCACCAGCAGCGCCATGCCGACCGCATCCGTAAGCTCGGACTCGTGCTCCGGGTCAGCTCTGTCCAGCCGGGTGACAACTGGGTCGGGCAGGTGCTCGCCCAGTGGCTCCTCGCGGCGCGCCGACCGCGAGCGCAGCATGTCCAGGCAGATCCGGGACACCACCGTGGTCAGCCAGCCGTCCAGGTTCGCGAGGTCGTCCGCGTTCGAGCGGCTTAGCCGCAGCCAGGTTTCCTGGGCCGCATCGTCTGCGTCGCTCAGCGAGCCGAGCATCCGGTAGGCGATCGCCCGCAGGCGGCCGCGGCTGGCCTCGAAGGCTGCGGCCAGGTCCCCATGATCTTGCATCGGTCAGATATCTCCATCGCGATCCGTCATAGCGGTGACGCCACAACCTTAGGAGAAGACCCTGGGAAGCCCTGGCAACACCTACCAGGGATTCACCGACGAGGAACGCGCCGCGATGAAGGAGCGCGCCAATGAGCTGAAGGCGGCACCGCGCCGCGGTCAGCGCGCGGCTAAGGCGGACGGGGAAGGCGAGGTGCTGGCCAAGATCGCCGAGATGCCGCTCCACGATCGCGCACTGGCTGAGCGGCTCCATGCCATCATCAAAGGCACCGCGCCAGAGCTGTCGCCGAGAACCTGGTACGGGATGCCGGCATACGCCAAGGACGGCAACGTTATCTGCTTCTTCCAACCCGCACAGAAGTTCAAGACCAGGTACGCGACGCTCGGCTTCAGCGACAAGGCGAACCTCGACGATGGCGCCATGTGGCCTACCTACTACGCGCTGACCAAGCTCAGTGCCTCCGACGAGAAAACGATAGGCGCGCTCGTGCTAAGGGCCCTGAGCTGAGGACCACACTGCCCTGGGTGCATGCCCATGCCGGACATGTCAGAACACGCGGCCCCGCGTCGGTGATAGCGACCGTGTGCTCAACGTGGACCGCGCGGCTGCCGTCTGTGCTGCGGATAGTCGAGCCGTTGGCGTCAACCGTGTAGGCGTCGGCTCCACCGCCCCGGAACTAGGGCTCGATCGCGAGGACCAGGCCTGGGACCAGCCGGGGCCCGCGGCCGGGACGTCGGATGTTGGGGATGTGCGGATCCTCGTGCATGGCGTGACCGATGCCGTGGCCGCCAAAGTCGGTCCTTATGCCGTAACCGGCGTCCCGGCCAACCGCGCCTATCGCGGCGCAGATGTCGCCGAGCCGGCCTCCTGGCCAGGCGATGGCGATGCCTGCGCGCAGCGCCTTCATGGCGGTCGTCACCAGCCGGGAGGCGTCTACGCGGAAGCGTCCTTACCCGCCGATCCTGACCTGCTGCTTGTCGAAGGCCACATAGCCGCTGTAGTTCTTGCCCACGCGGTCAAAAGACGCCGGGTACGGCTCCGGGTAGCTCCATGCGGCGTCATGATGAGTGGAACCAGCTACCGAAATGTCATGATACTGGGCGACACCCTTCCACGGGCACGTGTATGGCGTCGGGCTGTCGCTCAGCACGCCGACGGTGATCGAGGAAGGCGGGAAGTAATAGTTGCCCTCAATGGAGATCAGGTCGGAGTCCGGTGCATCCGCCACGACCGCACCATCGATGATGGCCTTCATCTGCAGTTCCCTTCTGGCTATCCGATTCCCCTGCGTCAACTCCGCGCCGGCAGCCTGACTTCCCGGCCGCCTCGCTCGACATGCCGACGCCGCAGCCGACATCACAGCGGCTAAAGAGAATGCGGTCGCGGCCGAAGCCGAGCTAGCCTCGGGCGGGATGAGCGGCGAGCCAGCACGGGCAAAGACCGCGCTGCTCGCTGACCATCGCGATCTCATTCCGACAGTAGCCCGGCTCCGGTGGCAGGAGTGGGGGCAGTACCCGGAGTTAGCCGAGCTGTCCTGGTGGGTTGATGTCACGGCACGCGAGTCGGGCCGCGATGAGCTGCCAGTCACCTTCGTCGCTATCGATGCCGTCGGCGATGCAATCGGCGCGGTGGGGCTGGGCGAGTTCGACCCCGCGGAGCGCCAGGACCGGTCTCCCTGGGTACTTGGCATGATCGTCCGGCCGGACCTGCGTGGTCACGGTATCGGCCGCCAGCTGCTCGCGGTTTTGGGCAAGTGGGCCGCCGACCATGGCCACCAGCGGATTTGGGTCGCCACCGGAGATCCGGCAGTTACCTTCTATGAGGCGTGCGGCTGGTCGCTGGTCGAGAAGTTCAACCGGCCCAGCGAGACGGTCAACGTGCTCACAAGATCCGCCTAGCGAAGCAGACACTGGCGTCGGGACTAGCCGCCGCCCGGTATTCGATGTCCTGGGACTCGCTGATGTCCTTCAGGTACACCAGGCTTCTCATCCCCTCGCCCAGGGCCGCAGCTTCGCGGGATTGAGCATTGACCAGATGTGCGTGATCTGACCGCCCGCGAAGTCGAAGGCGTACACGGCGATGGTGACTCCCTGGCGCTGGCCGACCAGACCAGGCTGACCGTTGACCGTGCGCTCCAGCAGGGCCAGGTCCGGTACCCGGCTGGCGATGTCCGCGAAGTAACGCGCGACCTGCTCGCCGCCTTCGATCGGCTCCAGCGCGGCTCTGACCACCCCGCCGCCGTCGCCGACGGCGATCGCGTCGGGGTCGAGCAGGCCGATCAGGGCGTTGATGTCCTTGGCCTGCCACGCCCGCTTGAAGTCCCTGACGATGCTGGCCTGGTCGGCGGCCGGCGCCGCCGGGACCCGCGCGTCATGAATACGGCCGCGGGCCGAGGAAGCCAGCTGGCGGCACGCCGCCGCCGACCGGCCGACGATCTCGCCGACCTCGGCGAAGGAATACCCGAACACATCGTGCAAGATGAACGCCACCCGCTGCGCCGGGGTCAGCGAGT
>JASHUG010000240.1 GCA_030040155.1 Streptosporangiaceae bacterium
GCGGCAGAAGGCGGTACCGAGTCGGCGGGCGACGGAGCCTGAGGTGCTCGAGGAGGCCCTGGAGCATCTGGTCAGGGGCATCGTCGAGCACCCTGACGATGTCCGCGTCGGCAGTCGCGGGCTACGGCGAGGGCGCGTGCTTGAGGTGCGCGTACATCCGGACGATCTCGGCAAGGTCATCGGCCGCGGCGGGCGGACCGCCAGGGCCCTGCGGACCGTTATTGGTTCGCTGGCAGGCAACAGCTACGTCCGCGTCGACCTGCTGGATACCGACGAGAACCGATAGCTGCGATGCAGCTTGTCGTCGGCCGGATCCTCAGACCGCATGGCGTCGGCGGTGAACTGGCGGTCGAGATCCGGACCGACGACCCTGATGTGCGGCTTGCCCCAGGTGTCGTCCTCGCGACTGAGCCAGAGGCCGCCGGGCCGCTCACCGTCACTCGCGCGCGCTCGCACTCAGGCCGGCTCCTGCTGTCATTTGACGGCGTAGCCGACCGCGACCAGGCTGACCAGCTGCGTGGGGTCATGCTGATCGTTGAGTCAGCGGACCTTGAGGACATTGCCGACCCGGACGAGTTCCGGGATCACCAGCTGATCGGCCTCGCCGTGATCGGCCCGGACGGCGAGCACGTGGGCGAGGTGGCCGATGTGCTGCATTACGGGCAGGATCTGCTGGTCATCGCCGGGTCGGGCAAGCGCGCGGGTGCGGAGATCATGATTCCGTTCGTTGCTGAGCTGGTGCCCGTCGTGGACCTGGAGGCCGGGCGGCTGGTGATTGATCCGCCGGCCGGCCTGCTCGATCCCGAGGCCGCGCTCTAGGCCGGAGGATCAAGCCAGTGCGGATCGACATTGTCACGATCTTTCCCGAGTACTTCGGGCCGCTCAGTGTGTCGCTTATCGGCAAGGCAGCCGAGCGGGGCGAGATCAGGTTCGCGGTCCACGACTTGCGGCGCTGGACACATGATGTTCATCACACCGTGGACGACGCGCCGTTCGGCGGTGGCCCTGGCATGGTCATGAAGCCCGAACCGTGGGGCGAGGCACTTGACGCGGTCGTGCGGCAAGGCGTCCAGCGGGCGGGCGCGCAGGCCGAGCCGGGGGCGGCTGCGCAGGGCGAGCCGGGGGCGGCCGGCCGGGCCGAGCCGGTGCTCGGCCAGGCCGGGCTGCCATTGCTGATCATCCCAACGCCGTCAGGCGTCCCGTTCAACCAGCAGCGGGCCGTCGCATACGCGGCTGAGCCGTGGCTGATCTTCGCCTGCGGCCGGTATGAGGGAATCGACGGCCGGGTGGCTGACGACGCGCGATCCCGGATGCGCGTGGACGAGGTATCCATCGGCGATTACGTGCTGGCGGGAGGAGAGCCGGCCGTCCTGGTCATGACCGAAGCGATTTGCAGGCTGCTGCCCGGTGTCCTCGGCAACGCCGATTCTGTGGCCGATGACTCATTCGGCGCTGGCGGCGGGCCAATGGCAGGGCTGGTCGAGGGGCCGTCCTTCACCAGACCCCGGCTGTGGCGCGACCGAGAGGTCCCGCCCGTCCTCCTTTCGGGTGATCATCGGGCCATCGCCAGGTGGCGCCGGGATGAGGCGCTACGGAGGACCGCGAAGAACCGTCCCGACCTGATCCGCCGGGCGGCATTCCCGCAAGCCGACGAGGTCGGCGGAGTCTCGCGCGTGGAGCTGGATGATCATGATCGGTCGGTGCTGTCGGAGGCTGGCTTTCCGGTTACTGACGAAGATGTGGCACACTAAAAGGCACTGCCCCGCCGCCAGTTCGCTCGCGGGGCGTTGCTGGGTGTCTGCCTGGCATTCACAGACCGACGCAGCGCGTTCGCAGGCGTGCGCTGACGAGTATTGAGGAAACTGCAGCGATGCACACCGCGATTGCCGAGCTTGAGAAGGCGCAGATCCGCTCTGACATCCCGGACTTCCGGCCCGGCGACACCCTGAAGGTTCATGTCCGGGTCAAGGAGGGCAACCGGTCGCGGATCCAGATCTTCCAGGGAGTGGTCATCCGCCGGCAGGGCGGCAGCGCGCGAGAGACGTTCACGGTCCGCAAGATCAGCTACGGGGTTGGCGTCGAGCGCACATTTCCCGTGCACACGCCGGCCATCGAGAAGATCGAGGTCGTGACGCGCGGCCGGGTCCGGCGCGCGAAGCTCTACTACCTCCGCGAGCTGCGCGGCAAAGCCGCCAGGATCCGGGAGCGCCGCGAGACCACGCCCGCCAAGTAGTGCTGGCGGCGGGCGGGCTGTGGCAGACCTGACCAGGGGGCACTGGCCATGTCTTGCCCGATAATCGGACGTCCGTGCCGGTGCCACGTGATCGGCTGAGTGATGCAAGCAGACGAGCAGCCGGACTTCGGGGATCGACCCGCGCCCGACGCCGAGCCCGACACCATCACCTGGATCGCACCGCCGTGGGAGGCGCACCGGCACGCCGCCCGTCCGGCGTCCGCCGGCGCCCGCAGAGGCTCCGACGGTACAGCCCATGCGTCCAACGGCGCGCGACGTGACGACCACGGCGATGCGGCTGACGATGACGTCGGCACCGCTGCAGCACGGCGGCGCCGCCCGAGGCGTTCCCTGCTGACCGAACTGCCACTGCTGATCGTTGTCGCGCTTCTCATGGCGCTGCTGATCAAGACGTTTGTCGTCCAGGCTTTCTGGATCCCGACGGGTTCCATGCAGAACACGCTGCAGATCAACGACAAGGTCCTGGTCAACAAGCTCGTGTATCACTTCCGCAGCATCGATCCGGGTGACATCGTCGTCTTTAACGGCGCCGGCACGTGGAACCCAGAGCCGACGGCGTCTGGTGTCAGTTCGGATCCCATCGTGCATCTGTACGACGACACACTGCGACCCGTATTTGACTCGGTCGTCGGCCTCTTCGGTACCCCGCTCGGGCAGGTCGACTACGTCAAGCGCGTCATAGGAGTTCCCGGCGATCACGTCAAGTGCTGTAATGCGCAGGGCCTCATCACCGTCAACGGAGTCCCGCTGCACGAGCAGTCCTACCTTTACCCTGGAAACTCGTCTAACTCGGCGCCTCCAGGGATTCCGGCGAACTTCAACGTCACCGTTCCGCCTGGCTACCTGTGGGTGCTTGGCGATCACCGAGCCATCTCCGATGACTCCCGAGGCCACGAGGCCGACCCCGGGGACGGCATGGTCCTGGAAAGCAAGGTAATCGGCCGGGCCTTCCTGGTCGTCTGGCCGCCCAGCCAGTGGCGGATCCTGTCCATACCCTCGACGTTCGACCAACCGGGGATCGACAAGCCAGCCGGATCCGCTGCGGCCGCGTTGCGGGCCAGCGGCACGAGCTTCGCGACCGATGCCCTGCTATCGGCGCAGGTGCGCCCGGAGCCCTCATACCTGCCCGTGACGGCAGGTTTCGTCCTGGCGGTTCCCCTGACGTGGCTACAGCGCCGGGCCAGGCGGCAACTCCGGCGGCGTGCCCGTCGGCGGTCCTAGGCCGCACGTCATAGGATCGGTGCGCTAACCCGTGATATAGCGGATATAAAGGCCGAACACGCAAAGAGATAACACATTGCCAGCAGTCAAGCACGGAGCACTATTGCGGCGCCCGCCGCCGGCCGCGCCTGGCCGAGTGCGGCGATAGGCTCGTTGCAATGACGAGCGACGAGCACGGCACGCCCGATCGGGCAACCGGCGCTCAGGGTGCTGAGGATCTGACCGACGGGGTGTCCATACCAGGCAGCCGGGGCGGCTACAGCGCGCTGGCGGGCTGGGATGCGACCGATCCCGATGGCGCCGCCGCGAGTGGTGGTGCCGCGACTGGTTTTACGGCCGGAACGGGCGGGGCCGGGCCGCTGCGGTCCGACGGCGCACGCGGTTACGAGCCGCGCCACGGGACGGCTGCAGGGTACTCGGGGTACCAGGGCGAGATGCTGGACTCAGGGACCGGACCAGTCGACCAGGAGCCAGAGTCGGATGGCGCGACATCGCAGGACGGCAGCCCCGCCGAAGAGACAGAAGATGCCGATGCCGCCAGCCCGAAGCGGCGCGGATCTGGCTGGCGCGAACTGCCCATTCTCATTGTTGTCGCGCTGACGATTGCGCTAGTTATCAAGACCTTTGTCGTCCAGCCCTTCTTCATCCCGTCCTCCTCGATGGAGAACACGCTGATGGTCGGCGACAAGGTCCTGGTCAACAAGCTCGTCTATCATTTCCGCAGCATTGAGCCGGGCGACATCATCGTTTTCAACGGCGACGGCTCGTGGAACCCGAATCCGCCCGCGGCGACGCCAGCGTCGAATCCGGTTGTCCGAGCCTATGACGACACGCTCGGCCGCTTGTTCCACTCGATCGCAGGCCTGCTGGGAACGCCCATCGGGCAGACCGACTACATCAAGCGCGTCATCGGCGTTCCCGGCGATCACGTCGTGTGCTGCAACGCCCAGGGCCTCGTGACCGTCAACGGCGTGCCGCTGCACGAGCAGTCCTACCTCTACCCGGGCGCGGCGCCGTCAACGATCAAGTTCAACATCGTCGTGCCGCCCGGCCGCCTGTGGGTAATGGGTGACAACCGCGCGGTTTCCGATGACTCCCGGCTGCGGCAGTCAGACCCGGGCGGCGGGACCATACCCGAGAACAAGGTGATCGGCCGCGCATTCGTGATCATCTGGCCGCCAAGCCAATGGCGGATCCTGCCAATTCCGTCGACGTTTGATCAAGCCGGAATCGATAAGCCTCGTTCTGCTGCGACTGGTCAATCGGCCAAGGCGGCGGCTGCCGTGGACCAGGTTCTCGGGGCCCAGGTACGTCCCGAGCCTCCTTACGTGCCGCTCGCGGCCGGTGCGGTCCTGGCGGTCCCTCTCACCTGGCTTCAGAGGCGAGCCCGACGTCGGCTGGCGGAGCGGTTGCGGCAGCACCGCCGGCACCGGCACAGTTGACTTCATGCACGCAGGGCAGCCCCGTCCGGTCGGCCTCACGCCTAGGCGTGACTGCGGGCTCAGCAGCTACGAGAGAGTGCTGACGAGGGCAGGGCTAACTCCAGTCGCGGGCGTTGACGAGGCAGGTCGAGGCGCCTGCGCTGGGCCGCTGGTCGTCGCGGCGGTCATGCTGAAACCGTCCAAGATCGGCAAGCTGACCGAACTCGCGGACTCCAAGGCGCTGACCGCCAAAGCCAGGAACGCAGCGTACCGGCAGGTCATGGATGCAGCGCTTGACTGGAATGTCGTGATCATCCAGGCCGGGGACATCGACCGCCTCGGGCTGCACGTTTGCAACGTGGCCGGGATGCGGCGAGCCCTGGCTGGCCTCCGGGACAAGGCAGGGTATGTGCTGACAGATGGTTTCCCCGTGCGGGGCCTGCCAGCGCCTGCCCTGGCGATGTGGAAGGGCGACCAGGTGGCAGCCTGCGTTGCTGCCGCATCGGTGGTCGCGAAGGTCACCCGAGACGCGATCATGTGCGAGCTGGACGCCGAGTATCCTGGTTATGGATTCGCCCGACATAAGGGATATTCGACCCCTAGCCACATGAACGCGCTGACCGCTCAGGGGCCCTCTCCAGAGCACAGGCGGTCGTTCGTGAACGTCCGTGGCCACCTCCTAGTCGAGACCGACCCCGGTGTGGTCAACTCTGAGGCAGCCAACTCGTGCTACCAGCCTGGCAGTGGGCAGAATGGCCCTATCGTGGACGCCATCGAGGAATATGGCTGGCCGACGGCAGGCATCGCGGCGATGGCCGGCGGGGCCTGATCGGAGGGGAGAACATGAGCGCGGAGGATCTCGAGAAGTATGAGACCGAGATGGAGCTCCAGCTCTACCGCGAGTACCGCGACGTCGTCGGTCTGTTCAGCCACGTTGTCGAGACCGAGCGCCGGTTTTACCTCACCAACCAGGTCGATCTGAACGTTCGAACCGCGGAGAACGGCGAGGTGTTCTTCGAGGTCACCATGCAGGACGCCTGGGTTTGGGATATGTACCGCCCTGCTCGTTTTGTTAAGAACGTTCGAGTTGTCACGTTTAAGGACGTCAACGTCGAGGAACTCGCCAAGAGCGATCTAGAGATTCCCGACCCGAAGTAGCCGAACGCGAGTCTGCCTCATCCTTCCCGCCGCAGTG
>JASHUG010000241.1 GCA_030040155.1 Streptosporangiaceae bacterium
TCCTTGACCGCCACGATCCGCGGATGCTCACCGAGGGTCACCAGCGTGTCGAGCGCGATCGGCGTTCCGGTGCGGCCAGGGATGTCGTACAGCATCACCGGCAGCCCGGTCGCGTCGGCCACGCGGCTGAAGTGCGCGACCAGGCCGCTCTGCGGCGGCTTGTTGTAGTACGGCGTCACAACCAGCAGGCCGTGCGCACCGACCCGCTCGGCCGCCCTGGCCAGCTCGCACGAGTGCTCGGTGTCGTTCGTTCCGACCCCGGCCACGATGGTCGCCCGGTCACCGACCGCCTCTAGCACGGTGGCCAGCAGCCGGTCTTTCTCGGCGTCTGATGTCGTCGGCGACTCGCCGGTGGTCCCGCTGATCACCAGGCCGTCGTTGCGCATGTCGGTGACCAGGTACTCGGCCAGCCGCGCGGCGCCGTCGTAATCGACGTCCCCGCTCTCAGTCATCGGCGTGATCATCGCCGTCAGCATGCGTCCGAAGGGCGCAGCCGGCTCGGCCGGTACGCGGGCAGCGCCTTCGCCCGCCGTCACGGTGTCTGTCATAGCAGCACGCTACCGGGCCAGGTCCCGCGCTGGTACTGCCGGCACGCCTGCCGGCCTGGGAGGCCCAGCTCGGGCACGCCCGGCCGACCCTCAAGCGCGGGAGAGTCAACCGGCCGGGCGCCGGATACGGACGCGGGCGGCGTGAGCTCGGGGGTACCCACGCCGCCGGCGTCTGTCTGCATATCGGGCGGCCTAGCAAGGCGCGTTACTTCAGACCGGAACGAGGTGGTTCCTGGCCGGTGCCGGCGTGTCGGTGCTGGGCCGGTCCGCGGAGGCTGTACAGAATTGGCTGCGGGCCCCTCCAAGTATGAGATGGAGGGGCCTTAGTCACGCGAGCGAGCCCGCGCGCTCGCTTCATGCGGACCACATCGGCCAGTCGCATGTGGTAGCGCACCAGCTGCGGTAGGCTACCGCCAGCCTGGGCACCGCCCGGGTGGGTGTATGACCAGCGAAGCCGGTTTGATCCCGGCGCTGTCCCGCAACGGTAATGCCTCCGCAGGGAGGACGAGCCCGGACGCCTGGCCTACGCCCGACGACCTGTCCTCGGAGGAAGGGCGGCTCGTTCCGATGCCCGTCGGTATCGCAGCGGACGCACTTCGTCCTCCAGTACCGACGGAGGATGATCATGCGGGCTCATGCCCATTACCGGTCCGTCGCCCTGGTGGCGGCCTCAGCTCTCGCGCTCGGATGTGCCGCATGCAGTAGCTCGCCGAGCAACTCGGCCGCAACTGGCTCCGGCTCGGCCAGCACCGCCGGCTTCCCGGTTACCGTCTCGAGCTTCACCGGCAAGGTCCGGGTGCCGACCAAGCCAGATGACATCGTCTCGCTCTCGCCAACCGCGACCGAGATGCTCTATGCGATCGGAGCTGGCAGCCAGGTCAAGGCCGTGGACGACGACTCTGACTACCCCAAGCAAGCCCCGATGACCAAGCTGTCGGGCTATACGCCGAACGCCGAGGCGATCGCCGCCTACAAGCCCGACCTGGTGGTGATTTCCAACAACATCGACGGGATCACGGCCAAGCTGACCTCGCTGTCCATCCCGGTGCTCGACCTGCCGGCTGCCGCGAACTTGTCCCAGGAGTACGCCGAGTTCGATCAGCTCGGCCAGGCCACAGGGCACCTCACGCAGGCGGAGCAGGAAGTCAGCAAGCTGAAGGCCCAGATCAGCAGGATCGTGGCGAGCGAGCCGATCCACCGCAAGCAGCTGACCTACTACTACGAGGTATCGATCGATCCCTACTATTCCGTGACCTCGTCGACGTTCATCGGCAACGTCCTTTCGCTGCTGGGCATGAAGAGCATCGCCGATGCGGCAACGGGAGCCGCTGCGTCCGGCGGCTATCCGTCCCTGTCAGCGGAGTTCATTCTCAAGTCGAACCCGGACTACATCATCCTGTCCGACACCGGGCCGACGGGCGGCGGGCAGGACGCGGCCACGGTCAGCAGCAGGCCGGGCTGGTCGGTCCTTTCGGCCGTGAAGGATAAGCACATCATCCTCGTCAACGCCGACATCGCCTCACGCTGGGGACCCCGGATCGTGGATCTGCTCCAGGACGTCGCGGCGGCGCTGAAGCAGTGACGGCCCCAAGCCCGGCCCGGCCCGCGGAGCCAGCCGAGCCGACCGGCGAGAAGCAGTCCGCGGACTCGGCCGCGCCAGGTGACTTCGGCGGTACCGTCGTGCCCGCAGTGTCTGCAGAGAGGGTCGGCACCGCGAAGACCACGCCGTCCGCCGAGGCGGTCGGCGTGGCAGAGACGGCCCGCCTCGCCAGACCGGCCGCCGGAGGCCGGACGGCGGCGGCGGTACTGATCGCCACCGTGGCGTTGCTAGTTGCCGTTTTCGTCGGCGTCGCGGTGGGCCCAGCCGGCCTCTCGCTACAGCAGGTGGCTGCCGCCCTGGCGTCCCGGCTGCCCTGGCATCCGCATTTGGCGGTTTCGCCCCTCAACAGCGCGATCGTATGGGAACTCCGGCTGCCGCGGGTCATGCTCGGCGTCCTCGTCGGATCGATGCTGGCCGGTGGCGGCGCCGCCTACCAGGGCATCTTCCGCAACCCGCTGGCTGATCCCTACCTGCTGGGAGTCGCCGCAGGCGGCGGCCTTGGCGCCACGATCGTAATCGTGTCCGGCGGCAGCACGGCGCTGCTGCCGCCGGCCGCCTTCGCCGGGGCGGTCTGCGCGGTCGCGCTGACCTACCTGCTCGGCGCCAGCGTCGGCCGTGGCGGGGAGGCTGCTGCGGGACGCGCTGGCTCTGGTACCGGGTCAATACTCCTGGCCGGGATCGCGGTCGCGGCAATGCTGACCGCCTTCCAGACCTACCTCCAGCAAGAACACTCACAGACGCTGGCCACCGTGTACTCCTGGATACTCGGCGGCTTGTCCGGGGCCACCTGGTCTCAGGTCTGGATGATTCTGCCGTATGTCACCGTGTCAGCGCTCGCCCTGCTGGCACATCGGCGCCTGCTTGACGTGCTCAGGGTGGGCGAATACGAGGCGGCCAGCCTTGGGGTGAACGTCGCCAGGGTTCGCCTGCTGGTGGTCATCTCCGCGACGCTCGGGGTCTCAGCCGCCGTTGCGGTGAGCGGGCTGATCGGGTTCGTTGGCATCATCGTCCCGCACACGGTTCGCCTGCTCGCGGGCCCGAGCTACCGCGTCGTGCTGCCGGTCTCCATGATCGGCGGCGCGGCCTTCCTCGTGCTGGCGGACGTGGCCGCGAGGACCGTGCAGTCGCCTGCCGAGGTGCCAATCGGCGTCATCACGGCCGTGGCCGGCGCGCCGTTCTTCCTGCTCGTGCTGAGGTCGCGTCGGGCCAGGCAGGACCTCTCATGATCAGTTTTGCCGACCTGACCGTGCGCTATGGCGACGCGGTCGCTCTTCATGGTGTTACCGCGGAGGCAGCAGACGGCGAGTGGATCGGAATCATCGGCCCAAACGGCGCCGGTAAGACAACGCTCCTCAATGCCCTCATGCGGCTGGTGCCTTTCCGCGGCACCGTCACGATCTGCGGTCAGCCCGCCAGCGGACTCAATCGTCGCGAGCTCGCCCGGTTGATCGCTTACGTGCCGCAACGTCCGCTGCTCCCGCCGGACATGACTGTCTCCGAATACGTCCTGCTCGGCCGGACCGCGCATATCGGCTACCTCCGCATGGAGACGACCACGGACAAGCGGGTCTGCGCGGACGTCCTGGATCAGCTTGACCTCGGCCCGATGGCTGGCCGCGCACTCCGGGCAATGTCGGGCGGCGAGCTACAACGCCTGGTCTTGGCTAGGGCGCTGGCCCAGCAGGCTCCGGTACTGCTGCTCGATGAGCCGACAAGCGCTCTCGACCTCGGCCGCAGGATGGAAGCGCTCGAGATCATTGACGAGATCCGGCACGAACGCGGCCTGACCGTGCTTTCCGCAATCCACGACCTGACTCTGGCCGGGCAGTTCGCCGACCGGCTGATCCTGCTTTCCGGCGGCCGGATAGCAGCGGCCGGCCCTGCAGCGTCGGTGCTGGCTGACGCAGTGCTTGCCGAACACTTCGGCGCCGGTGTTCAGGTGGTGATGACCGAAACCGGCGACCTTGCCGTCATCTCTCGCCGCCTGCCGCACGGAGCCAGCGTCCGGTAGCGCCTGACGGCCGGCACGCTTGGTCTCGCCTCGTGCCGGTGCCGCGGGCGCTCCAACGGCTTGTCACTTCGCGGCTTTTGCCTTGTTTGTGAAGCCGGGCTGCGTCGTGGGTGTGAAGTAGGCATGGCTAGAGCGGCTTAAATGAGCCTTCCAGCCATGCAAATCTCACACCCACCAATCGTGCAGTGGCTCAGGGCGGGTCGGCGCGCGCGATGGGCAACGCGGCACGCGGCGGGCAACGCGGAACGCGGCGGGAACGCGGCGCGAACGCGCGCACGCGGCGGGAACGCAGGAACGCGGCGGGGAACGCGCGCACGCGGCGGGAAAGTGGAACGCGGCGGGCAATCTGGTCGGCCGACGCGGGGCCAAGGCCGAATCCTCGGCTGCACAAAGGCTTGCACGACCAA
>JASHUG010000018.1 GCA_030040155.1 Streptosporangiaceae bacterium
CGGCGGCAAGTGGGAGGCCATGCACGATGACATGGCCGGGATCTACGAAGCGCGTGTCCAGGGCGGAGGCGCCAACCACAGATTGTTCTGCCTGCTAGAGCGCAACGCCGCTGATCTTGGCGGATCGGTGATCGTTTGCCTGGGCGGGCTGACCAAGCCAGTGCGGTCAGCGGCCAATGCCCGCGACTACCGGCGTATCAGGCAGTACGCAGACGAGTTCCGGAAGCGCCGGACGGTCTACCGTCAGTAGAATCAGGATCACTGATCGTGATCTCCAGCGACATCGCTCTCGCCAGGGAGATGACCGTGGTCAGCGTCGGATTGGCCGGGCCGGCCCCAAGCAGCCGACGGACAACCTCCGGGCGCATCCCTGCCTGCCGCGCAAGCTCGGCCTTCGAGAGTCCCAGAGCTTGGCGCCGCTCGTCCAGCGCGCGCACCACCCTGTCGACGGCAGCGATGCGTGACCGGGCGGCTTCGAGTGCCTCCCGGTACTCCGGGCTGCCAGCAGCACGTGCGTCGAAGTACTGCTGGGCGCCAGTAGGTCCCGCCATGACTGCTAGCGTAACATAAAAGTCACGCACTGACCAGTGGCCCAGCGGTGTTGGACTGAGCCAGCGACATCGGTGGCCAGGATGCGTTTCGTGAGTTGGGACTTCGCCGATAGTGAAGCTCGCTTAGTCGACCACGTCGCGGAATCTGACGCCCGTCGCTCAGGGATTGTTGCGGATCTCAGCCAGCGCGGCGGAACTTGCGGCGACTCTCGCCAAGACCGATGCCATCGTGACAGCGGCCGAGCAGCGAGAGCTGCGCGAACTTCTGGCAGCAACCGACATGCCTACCAGCCCAGCTGATCAGCTCAACGTCCGGGGCTGATCCTCGGCAACCCGCTGATTGAACCCACGGCGGGAAGTTGAGCGGCGCGGTCCCGGTTGCGCGGAGATCGGAGCCTGAGTGACCGTTATCCCCATGCGCCTGCTACCTGGCGGGTGGTGATGTTGAGCCGATTGAAGACATTGCTCACGGAGATCATGAGGATCAACGCCGCGAGGCCGCGCTCGTCGTAATGCTTGGCCGCCTCATCCCAGATCTCGTCTGGTACAGGGTCGGGCCGGTCGGCCAGCCGGGTGGCGGCCTCGGTCAGCGCCAAGGCGGCACGCTCGGCCTCGGTGAAAAAGGGCGCGTCCCGCCACGCGGCGACGGTCGCCAGCCGATCCTCGGTCTCGCCTGCCTTGCGGGCGTGGCTAGCACCGGAGTGCACGCAGACACTACAGCCATTGATCTGGCTGGCTCTCAGATGCACCAGAGCGAGCGTGGCCTCCGGGACGCCGCCTTGTTGCGTCGCAGCGTTTAGGGCCTGGATGGCCTGCATGGCTTCAGGGATGATCATGGCGGGGTTCTTCATCCGGGATTGCAACTTCATTTCCTCCAGGCTCTTCCGTCAGGTTCGTGCCTGTCACGCTACGGTCGGCGGAGCGGGTCAGGCTTCTCCGTTCGTGACCGTTCTCGGCGGGACTCGGCTAATGAGCGGCGCTGCTTCGAACCGGAGCCCGCGCTGAATCTCGTGAGCGGGCGTCGGAGACGTCAACCGCGAGGTGGGGTAGTCGGCGCTCGAGCCATTCGGGGAGCCACCAGTTGGCCCGGCCGAGCAGGTGCATGAGCGCCGGCACGAGCACGGTGCGCACCACAAAAGCGTCGACGATGATTGCCGCGGCCAGGCCAACCCCGAACTGCTGGATGGTGATGTTGTCGACTAGCAGGAACGACAGGAACACGAGGATCATGACACTGCCGGCAGCGGTGATCACCCTGCCGGTCACGGCCTGGCCATTGGTAACCGCGACGCGGTTGTCGCCGGTTCGGAGCCACTGCTCGCGCATCCGGCTGACGAGGAACACCTCGTAGTCCATCGACAAGCCGAACAGAACTGAGAACATGATCACCGGCAGGAACACCTCGACCGGCGCGGTGCCGCCGATCCCGAGGATCGAGGACCCCCAGCCCCACCCGAACACCGCGTTCGTCACGCCGAGGGCGGCGCCGACGGACAGCAGGTTCATCACCGAGGCCATCAACGGGATCACCAGGCTCCGGAATACGAGCATCAGCAGCAGGAACGCCAGGATCACGACCACAGCTACGAAGCCCGGCAGCCGGGCGGCGAGAGCCGCGGAGAAGTCGACCTGGATGGCGGTTGCGCCTCCGATCAGGACGTGCAGGCCGCTGCCGGCCTCGGCCGCCGGCAACACCTGGTTGCGAAGCTGGTCGAGTAGCTTGGCGGTTTGGGCAGCCTGCGGAGCGGTGCTCGGGTAGAGCACCGCGACGGCGGCGGTACCGGCCGGGCTCACCTGCGGAGGGGTAGCCGTCACGATCCCCGGCTGGCGGGATGCGACCTTGACGACCTGTGCGAAGGCGGCCTCGTCCGCTGGCCCGTGGAGCGCTGCGACGAGCTCGAACGGCCCGTTGAAGCCTGGGCCGAATCCCTCGGCCAACAGGTCGTACCCCTGCCGGGTCGTCCACGACGCTGGGTCGGTGCCTGCGTCGTCGAGGCCGAGTCGGAGCGTGAATACCGGGAGGGCGATGACGACCAGCACGAGCAGGCTGACCACGGCCCGCACCGCGGTCTGGCGCTCGATCGAGCGCGACCACCGGTACCACGGGCCCGACGTGACCGTCTCGGTCTGACATCCGGTTTCGCTGATCTTGCGGCGCTCCCCGCGGCTGAGCACCTTCGGTCCTATGAAGCCGAGCAGCGCCGGGAGGAGGGTCAGGGAGGCCAGCATGGTCAGCACGACGGTGATCGTCGCTGCGACCGCCACGCCGTAGAGAAACGGCTCATCCAGCGCGAACTGGCCGAGCAGCGCGACCGCCACGGTGAGGCCGGCGAAGAAGACCGCGCGCCCGGCGGTGTTGACCGCGTTCACAGCGGCGTCCTCGATGCTTTGCCCGGCCCGGACTCCACTGCGGTGACGGGTGACGATGAACAAGGCGTAGTCGATACCGACGCCGAGGCCGATCAGCAGCCCAAGCTCCGGGGCGAAGCTGACTACGGGCAGCACGTGGCTGAGGAGGCTCGTGAGGTCGTAGCCAATACCGATCGCGACCAGGGCAGTCACGATCGGCGTGATGGCAGCGAACAGTGCGCCGAATGCAAGGCCGAGCACGATCAGGGCGAGAATCACTCCTAGGAGCGTTCCGTTAGAGGATTTCTGGGACTGGACGTCCCTGATCGCCTGGCCGGTCAGTGCGACCGTCAGGCTTGGCCGCCGGGCGGCCTCGGCGGTGTGGACCACGGCGTTGATCGCGCCGTCGGGGAGATCCTGGGCCTCAGCATCGAAGTTGACGGTGGCGAAGGCGATCTTCCGGTCTCGGCTGACCTGGCTGGCGCCGTTTGGGCCGTAGGGGCTGACCACGCTCGCGACGCGAGGGAGCTGCCGTACCTTGGCCAGCATGGCCTGGACATCGGAGCGCACCGGTGCGGACATGACCGATCCGTTCCTCGCCACGACGACGATCTGGTCGGCGTCACCCGATGCGGCGGGGAAGTCGTGCTGGAGGATGGCGAGGGCCTGAGCAGAGGGGCTGTTCGGTAGCGAGATGTTGGTGAAATAGCTGATGCCAACGGTGCGGCCGAGGCCGGTGAGGAGGATCAGCGCGCCGACCCAGCCGGCGAAGACGAGCCAGCGGCGACGAAAGCACCAACGGGCGAGGGAGGGCATAGCGGTCCTTTCAGGTGCTGGAAAAGCTCGTGGATCTTTGGTCGCTAACTAGTGCCGGGCCGCTGTCTCTAGGGGGAGGAACTAAGACAGGGATTCGCAGGTGTTGGTGGCGTCGGGTACGAACGCCGACAGAAGAAGCTCACGCACCGAGACGCGGGCGCGTTCGTCGTCGATCCGGGCCAGGCTGGGATCCGACTTGCGGTGCTGCGCGAACCAGGCGACGGACTCAGCCAGGAAATGGGCCGCGATCTCAGGATCGACGACCGGGCGCAGGCCTCCGGACGAGGCACGGCTGCTGAGGAACGCGGCGAGGCGCTCGATGTGGGGACGCTTGCTCTGCGTCACAGACACCTTGCTCAACTCGGGATGGTCGATCAGGAGGCTCTCGAGCAACAACAGCAGCAGCCGGTTCTGCTCGATAAAGCGGTACAACTCGTCGATGATCGCGGCCAACTCCTCGGACGCATCCCCGCTAGGGCCTTGTTCGAGAGCGGCACCGAGCGCCGGGAACGTGGCGTGGACCGCGAACCAACTCCGTACCAGCCTCAGCGTGTGGCCAGTTGCCGGGGTGGGCAGTGGCACCACCGCGCTCAGGTCGGCCGATTGGTTCATGGCGTAGCGGAGAGCCAGTTCGAGCAGGGCTTCCTTGCTCTCGACGTACCGGTACAGAAGGGCGTGGTTGATCTCCAGCCGCGCCGCTACGTCCGTCATCAGCGCCCGGCGGTACCCCTTCTCGATAAAGACATCGCAGGCCGCCGCGGCGATGTCCCTGACCCGTCCTGGTGCTGTACGTCGAGGCATGGATTTATTGTAACTAACTCAGTTAGTTACAATGCGAGCAACCCCCTTCGCGGCCCTGGGTAGGGCAAGCCACGGGCGGGCTGCTCTGACATTTGTCATCAGGAACAGGTGGATCACGGCACTACACGCCGGAACGGGCCGCGCGGCAGTCTCGTGCCATGGCTAATCGCAACACTTCTGGCGGCGGGATTGCCCTGTCCCGGCTGTCCAAGTCCTACGGCAACTTGCGCGCCGTCCGCTCGGTCGACCTGACGATTGCTCCGGGGGAGACGGTTGCCCTGCTGGGTCCGAACGGCGCCGGGAAGACCACGACGATCGACATGCTGCTTGGTCTTACGCGTCCCGACGATGGCTCGGTCTCGGTTTTCGGAGCTTCACCGGCTGCGGCTGTGCGGTCCGGCTGGGTCGGCGGAATGCTCCAGACCGGATCACCGCTGGACCATCTCAAGGTCCGCGAAGTAGTGACGCTGATGGCGTCGTACTACCCGAACCCGCTGCCCAGCGATGAAGTACTGCGCCTGACCGGCGCGTCTGAGTTCGCTGACCAGTTCACGACGAAGCTCTCGGGCGGCCAGAGCCAGCGGGTCCGGTTTGCCGCAGCCCTCGTTGGCGATCCCGACCTGCTGGTCCTGGACGAGCCCACTGCGGCGCTGGACGTCGAGGGCCGCCGCGAGTTCTGGCAGGCGATGCGCGGCGTCGCCGAACGCGGCAAGACGGTCCTGTTCGCCACGCACTACCTCGAGGAGGCAGACGCGTTTGCCGACCGGATCGTGCTCATGGCGCGAGGTCAGATCGTCGCCGACGGCCCAGCCACCGAGATCAAGGCCAGGGCAGGTTCACGCACGATCCGGGCGACGCTGGGAGGTGCCGACCTCGTGACAATCCGGGGCCTGCCGGGCGTGATCAGCGTCGACCGGCACGGGGACACCGTGATCCTGTCCTGCTCGGACGCCGATGCTGCGCT
>JASHUG010000019.1 GCA_030040155.1 Streptosporangiaceae bacterium
CTCCTGGCCGCCTGGTCGCGCCAGTAGGGCGAGCGCCGGCCGCGGACGAACTCGGTGATCTCCATTGAGATCCAGCCGAGCATGATGGCGGTCAGCAGCAGGCCCGACGTATGCGTGTCGAAGTATGGCCTGGTCGCGACCGCGCCATGCAGAGTGTGGGTGACCCAGAACGCGAGGCCGACCGCGATCGCCCCGGCGGCCACGAATGCCACCAGCACGTCGCGGCGGGCGAGCAGCCGCCAGCGCTCGACTGCGGCCCCCGCGACCAGGCCGAGCCGAGCCCGCGCCGCGGTCGTCTCGCCCATCCGGACCAGCTCGTCCGCCAGGTCGGCCAGCTCGTCGCCGTAGCGCTCGCGCCAGTCGCGCGGATACAGCGCAACTATCCGCTTCACGTGGGCGCCGTCGCGATGCGCCGCAGTCCGACGTCGGCGATCCGCGCCGCTTCCGACAGGCGGACGCGAAGGTGCTGCCGGCCGTCAGCGGTGATCTGGTACGGGTGACGGCGGTCATCGGCGGGCAGCGCCTCCACCAGGCCGGCCTTCTCCAACGTCGCCAGCGCGCCGTAGAGCGTGCCCGCCCCGAGCTTGACGCCGGCGAAGTCTTCGATGTCCTTGATCAGGGCGTAGCCGTGCTTGGGCCCGTCGGCCAGGCTGGTCAGGATGAGGATGCTGCGATCTGATGAGCCGCGGATCGCGTCCCTGGTCATGAGCCACCTCCCCGCGCCAACACTAGTTCGGAGAATGTAATAGCACCACCACCAGCGGTGGCCGCTTGGTCAGCCAGCCGGCCAGCCCTGAGCCTGGCTGGCAGCCGCGTCGACCGTCTGGTCGAGCAGGACGGCGATCGTCATCGGCCCGACACCGCCGGGGACCGGCGTCAGCAAGCTCGCGACCTCAACTGCCTCGGTGAAGGCGACGTCGCCCACGTTTCCGGGGTTGTAGCCCGCGTCCACCACGACCGCGCCCGGCTTGATCCAGTCGCCACGGACGAACTCGGGCTTGCCGACCGCCGCGATCACGATATCTGCGGTCCGGATGATCCCTGGTAGGTCACGGGTGCGCGAATGGCAATAGGTCACGGTGGCATTGCGGCCGAGCAGCAGCATGCCCACGGGCTTGCCGAGGATCGGGCTGCGGCCGATCACCACAGCGTGCTGCCCGCTCGGATCAACGTTATAGGCGTCGAGCAGCCGCATGATGGCACCGGGCGTGGCCGAGGCGAAGCCGGGCTCCCCGAACGCCATGGCCGCGAACGAGTGCATCGTGACGCCGTCGACATCCTTGTGCGGGGCGATGGCCTCAAACGCGGCCCGCTCGTCGATGTGCGCCGGAACCGGATGCTGGAGCAGGATGCCGTGCACCTCCGGGTCGGCCGACAGGTCGCCGATCTCGTCGACCAGCTGCTGCGTGGTTGTGTGCTCAGGCATTGCCACGTGCCGGGACGCGATGCCCGCTGTGCGCGAGCGGCTCTGCTTCATCCGCACATACGTGACCGAGGCCGGGTCCTCGCCGACGATCACCGTCGCCAGGCAGGGCGGGATCCCGGCCGCTGCCAGCTCGCCCGCCCGCTTCGCGGCGCCGGCGACGATCTCGCGGCTAAGTTCCGTGCCATTCATGAGCTCAGCGGGCATGCGGCGTCCTCTGCTAGCGGCAGGCGCGGCGGGCTACCGCACCCGCGCTCTACCCTAAGAGCCCGCCTGCGGCGCGCCGCGGCGGCCCGCCGGGCAACCGCGCGGCCGTTCCGGTCGGGCCGCGGTTCATTGCCGAATGAGTTTGCGCCGCGTCGGCAGGCGCGCGATCCTTAGATACAGAGATGTTCACTACCGCGGCGCCGCGGAGGGAGGCCAGGGTGGCGAGGCTGAGTCAGAGCCTGTCGGCCCGCCTGCTCCTCCTCGGCTGGGCGCTGGTATGCAAGCTGCCGCAGCGCTGGGCGGCCAGGCTGTTCACCCTGATCGCAGACGTGCTGTGGTGGCGCCGCGGCCAGGGTGTGCGCCAGCTGGAGACAAATCTGGCCAGGGTCCTCGGCCCGGATGCGGCGCAGGACCAGCTGCGCCGGGTGTCGCGCCTGGGGATGCGCTCCTACCTGCGCTACTGGCTGGAGGTATTCCGGTTGCCGGTGATCCCGGCTGACCAGATCATGAGCAGGACGCGGATGTACGGCGGCCTGGACCAGGTCGCCCTCGGCCACCTGGCGGCCGGCCGGGGGGTGATCTTCGCCCTTCCGCACATGGGGAACTATGAGGAGGCCGCGGCGTGGATCATACGACGCGGCGTCGGCTCGCTCACGACTGTGGCCGAGCGGCTCGAATCCGACGGCGTGTACGAGCGCTTCCTCAGGTTCCGCGAGAGCCTCGGCATGGAAGTGCTGCCGCATACCGGCGCCAGCGCCTTCGGACAGTTGGCCCGCAGGCTCCGACAAGGGCACCTGGTCTGCCTGGTCTCTGATCGTGACCTCACCGCCCACGGCGTGGAGGTGGAGTTCTTCGGCGAGCCCGCCCGGATGGCCAACGTGCCAGCGACGCTGGCCGTCCAGACCGGCGCTGCCTTGATGCCAGTGACACTCTGGTTCGAGGGCGAGTACTGGGGCATCCGGGTTCATCCGGAGGTCCCCGACGTGCCGGGCGCCAGCCGGGCGGTCCGGATTGGCCAGATGAGCCAGCAGCTGGCCAGCGCGTTCGAACAGGGCATCAGAGAGCATCCGGAAAGCTGGCACATGCTGCAGAAGGTCTTCACCGCCGACCTCGACCCCGAGCGCCTGGCCAGGGCGAAGGCCGACAGCATGACAGAGGTTGCCAGCTCGGTTTGACCGTTGCCTGGTTCCAGTGCGCCTGCTCCCTGGCCCGGCCGCGCCTACCAGGCGAATGACCTGGTCCACGATGTCCGAGAATGCGTATGATCACGCCGTGAACGATCCGCTAGTCGGTGTCCTGCGTGACGCCTGGCATTTGTATCGCCCCAACGCCGCGCGGATGCTCCTTCTCGCGGCCGCGCTGTACGCGCCGGCAGTTGTCGTCACAACACTCATTACTGTTAACCGCGCTTCGACGACTTGGTGCTATGTGGCTGATGGGCTCGCGACATTTCTGCTGATCACAGTCGTGGCGGCGCGCCCTCCGCCGCCGAGGGAAGGCACTCGGCCGATGCGGGTCAGGCTAACGACCGCCGTCGTCAGGGCCGCGCCGGCAGCGGTGATCCTGGCCGCGACCTGCCTCGCGATGATCCGTTCCGAGTCCTTCATGGGGCACTTCGAGTTCGTCGTCGCTATCCCGGCCATCTACTTGATGTTCATATGGGCGCTGACTGTGCCGGTTGTCGTCATCGAAGACCTGTCCGCGCTGCCTGGCCTGCGGCGGAGCTGGCACCTGCTCCGTGGCCACGGCTCCGCTGTTGTCGATACGGTGGCGAAAGCCTACGGCGTCTGGATCCTCGTCATGGTCGTCCCCATCTTGTTGATCAGCATTCCCGGCGAGCCAGTCGTGCTGCATTGGGTGATCCCCACGATCGCCGTTGACCTCTGCTACGGCCCGTTCCTCGCCATCGTCCTGACCCTGGTGTACTACCGACTGGCGGGGGCCCGCAGCGCAGCCGAGCGGGACGCACACCAGGGACTGGATGCAGGGCCGGAGCCTGCGCCAGCCGCATAGCTGCTGCTACCGCCGGTACCGTTCGCGCATGGGATCCCTAGTCAACTGGGCCGGGAACGTACAGTTCCGTGCCGCGACCGTGGACCGCCCGGCGAGTGTGCCCGAACTCCAGCGGCTGGTCGCCAGGTCGACCAGGATCCGGGCGCTCGGCACGGCTCACTCGTTCAGCCTGGTCGCCGACACCGACGGCGACCTCGTCTCGCTCGCCCGGCTGCCGCCGGCCGTGGACGTCGACACCTCGGCGGCCGCCGTACGCGTCAGCGCCGGACTGCGCTACAGCGACATCGCGCCACGTATGCACGCGCGCGGGCTGGCGCTGGCTAACCTTGCGTCGCTGCCGCACATTTCCGTCGCCGGCGCGGTCGCGACCGGTACGCACGGCTCCGGCGACACGAACCAGAGCCTGGCCGCAGCGGTGACCGCAATGGAGCTCGTGACCGCAGGCGGCGACCTGGTTCAGATCAGCCGGGACGCCGACCCTGCCCGGTTTCCCGGCCTGGTCGTCGCGCTCGGTGCCTGCGGCATCGTGACGAGCCTGACGCTCGACGCGCTTCCGGCGTATGCCGTCCGGCAGTGGGTATACGAGGACGTGCCGTTCGCGGAGGTAGCGGCCGGGTTCGATGAGATCGCATCGGCCGCCTACAGCGTCAGCATGTTTACCGACTGGCGTCATGACCAGATGACACAGGTCTGGCTCAAGCGGGCCGAGCCCGCTGAGGTGCCGCCGGCTCGCTGGCGCGGCGGCCGGCTGGCGAGCGATGACGTGCATCCGATCAGCGGCATGCCGGCCGACAACTGCACCCCGCAGCTCGGCCGGCCGGGACCGTGGTACGAGCGGCTGCCGCACTTCAGGGCGGAGTTCACGCCGAGCGCGGGGGAGGAGCTGCAGTCGGAGTTCCTGCTGGGCAGGGAGCACGCGGTCGATGCGCTCGCCGCGCTGGGCCGGGTCGCCCCCACACTGGCGCGGGCCGTTCAGGTCAGCGAGATCCGTACCGTAGCCGCCGACAACCTCTGGCTGAGCCCCGCCTACGGGCGGGACTCGGTCGCGTTTCACTTCACCTGGGTGCCGGACGCCAATGCAGTCGCTCCGGCCTTGGCTGCCGCGCAGGCGGCACTGGCGCCATTCGAGCCTCGCCCGCACTGGGGCAAGCTCAGCACGATCGCGGCCGGGGACGTGGCCGGCCGGTACCCGCGGATGGACGACTTCCGGCGGCTGGTCGCGGAGTTCGACGGGCCTGGCCAGTTCCGAAATGACTATGCAGATGCCTACGCCCGGCCAAGCGGCTAGGCGAGCGGTCAGCGAGACTGCGGAAGTTTGACTGTGCCGGGCTTTTTCGCTGTTGCCGATGGAGGCGGCACCACCGGCCCGATGTCGCCATCGGGAGCCTCGTCCAGATCGACGATCACGGGAGCGTGATCGCTCGGGGCAGTGCCCTTGCGGGCCTGCCGGTCGATCCAGGCCGCGCGGACTCGCTGCGCGACCGGAGCGGACGCGAGCACCAGGTCGATCCGCATGCCGAGGTCCTGATGAAACATTCCGGCCCGGTAATCCCAGTACGAGAACACGCGCCGGTCCGGCCAGCGTTCGCGCACCACGTCATGCAGTCCTGCGGCGGACTCCAGGTCCGCCAGCGCCTTGCGCTCCGGCGGCGTCACGTGGGTCTGGCCGATGTAGGCGGCCGGGTCAAACACGTCCTCGTCCGTCGGCGCGATGTTCATGTCGCCGCACACCATCGCCGCGTCCGGACCGGACCGGACGTACTGCTGCAGGGCGGCCAGCCATTCGAGCTTGTAGTGATAGTGATCGGAGTCGGGCGCCCGGCCGTTCGGCACGTAGACGGCGTACATGCGGATCCCGTCGCAGGTCGCGGAGACCGCCCTGGCCTCGGGATCGGGAAAGCCGGGGCCGCCCGGCAGGCCCTTCACCACCTCATCCAGCCCGACTCGGGACAGTATCGCCACGCCGTTCCACCGAGCCTCGCCGTGCACCGCAGTGGCGTAGCCCCGGCTTTCGAGGTCAGCGCCGAGCAGATCGGTGAACGCCTCATCGGAAATCTTGAGCTCTTGCAGGCAGACCACGTCGGGCTGACGCTGATCCAGCCACGGCAGCAGTCGCGGGACCCGCTGCTTGATCGAGTTCACGTTCCAGGTAGCAACCCGCACTGGCCCACAGTAGCCGACCGCCGCACAAGCGCCGGGCCTGCCCGCGCAATGCTTACAGGCCCGGCGCCTGGTCTTGCTTTCGTTCTCCTTAGCCGAGGTCGCGCAAGGACGTTATGAACTCCTGTCCGTTCGGCGTGCCCACACCGGTCATGTTGTCGTAACCCTCGAGGGTCACCTGGCCGGTGTAGCCGAACATGCTGTAGCTCTGCACGTCGAATTGGGTCGCCAGTTCAAGCCCGCAGGTGTACTGGTCGCACACGATGCCGCGGTACAACACGGGACTCGCGCTGGTCAACGGAAGCGTGTCATTGACCGCATCGGTTCCGAGGAGCTTGTACAGGATCGGGTCGACGTCTCCGAACGCAGCTGCCTGACCCTGCTGGGCCGCGGTCACCATGCCGGCCACCAGGGGGGAGGCGACGCTCGTCCCGCCGTAGGTTTCCTGGACGTACGTCGTCTTCTTCGGGGTGATGTTCAGTATGCCGACGGCCATGCCGGTGTACGGGTCGGCATCGGCGCTGATGTCGGGGACGGACCGGACCAGTCCGCCGCGGTTGCCTGGTGGCGTGGCGAGCGAAGGTGGCACGTTGCCTTCCTGGTAACCGGGCTGAGCCCAGAGCAGGCTCGGGCCGCCGCCGGCGGCACCCTGCTCACCGAAGTTCAGCCAGTGTTTGTTGAGCAACAAGGATGCTTCGGTCGACCAGCCTGTCTCGAACAGGCGATTGCCCGTCGCTCCGATACCGAGCGTGGTTCCGCCGACCGCGATGGCGTCCGGGTCGCTGGATGGCGTTTCCACTCCGGACGCGTCGCCAGAGGAGAAGTACATGCCGACGCCCTCGGCCGCGGCCCGGATCAGGTAGGAATTCTCGATGTTGTCGAGGAATGCGGGCTGGGTTTCGTCGTATCCCTCCCAGGAGTTGGACGCGACGGTCGCCAGCGGATGGATGCCGTTCCCGCCGAGGACGGCGATGTCAGCATCGAAGAGCCCCTGGAGCCCGTAGTCGCCGTTGTTACAGGAGTCACCGCCCACGACAAGCTGATTCGCGCCCGGCGCCATGTCGTAGGAAATCTCGACGTCGATCTGCTCCTCGATGAAGAATAGGTCGCCGCAGGTTGTGCCCTGCCCGAGCGAGAGCTCCTCGTATCGCGCTGCAGATGGCGCCGGCATGTCGTTGCGCTTGGCGTAGTCCTGCAGAGTCTGGAACATCTCCGGAGTCAGGCCCAGTTCAATCAGGGCGATCGTCTGCCCCTTTCCGGTGCTCGTGAAGTTGGCGCCGTAGGCGGCCCGGAATTGCTGGGCGTCGTAACCGCACACTTGGGTCGGGAACGAGGTCAGGCCATATACCTTCGGCTTGACCGTGACGCTGTGCTGGCCGTAGTACTTCGAGCACGGGAAGTGCGGCGCTTTGGCCGTGGTCTTGGTGCCGGGGACATGGACGTCGGGCCGTGTTATCGGCAGGATCGGCGCGGCATTATCCAAGCCGGTCACTCCGAGCACATTCGGCGCCAGCGCGGCGGGCACCTTGACCGGGGTGCTGTTGGCCCGCAGCTGGTAGGGGCCCGCGTTGACCGACGTGGAGCTGGCGTACAGCTTCAGCGTCGTATGCAGCGCGGCATCAATGGCAGAGACCGTGCCGGTCGCCCGCACGTACGCGCGCTGCCCGCTTGCGCGGACGTCGGTAAAGCCCTGGCCTCGCAGCCACTTCTCGACCGCACTGGCGGTCTTGGCGGTAGCGCCGAACCGGGCGGCGTAGGCGTCCGGGCTGAGATAGTGGTGATACAGACCAGTCCCCGGAGTGCTCACGGCGGTGGCATAGCTCTGCGCTGCCGCCAGCCGCGGCTTCAGCCACACCTGGATGGTGAGCCGCTGCGATCCGGCGACGTCGCTGATCACCCGGGAATGGGCGGTAAACGGCGCCGTACTCTGGCCTAGCACTGCGACGCTCGGGTGTGGCGACGCGGCCGCCACACCAGTGG
>JASHUG010000242.1 GCA_030040155.1 Streptosporangiaceae bacterium
TCGGGCGACCCGGACGCGCTGGTCATCGGCCGGTCTCGAGCCTCTCAATCCGGCGCTCGAGCATGCCAAGCACATCGGAGCGCTCTTCGTGGGTGCGCTCGTAGGCGACGAGCACGCGCAGCTGGTCCGCGTCCAGGCTGCGGAGCCTGGCCCTGATGGACGGGAGCGTAAGGCTGTCATATCCGGCCAGCGGCAGCCCGGCTGCCTCGTCGGCGGGGTCAGCGCTGAGTGTCGCCTCGGGCGGCACCGCTGGCGCGGCCGCCTCGCCGTTGAGCTCCGCGCTGGATTGAGCCTCGGGCGATCCGGTTGCTTTAGCCCTGCCGTCGTCTAGGTCAACTGGACCGTCATCCAGGTCAACTGGACCGTCATCCAGGTCAACTGCGCCGTCGTCCAGGTCAACTGCGCCGTCGTCCAGGTCATCGGCCGACAGCAGCCGGACGTTCCCCGTGAGGTCAAGTGACCGCCACCGTGTGCTGGCGCCGTCCTCGGCGCGATCAGGCGCACCCTGCGGGCGATCGGCAACCATGACAATCCGGCCTACTCCGGTGAACACGGCTCTCATGGCCGATATTGGTGCCCAAATCAGCCGGTTCGTACCCATCACAAGTCCCTTCTCCTCCCGCCCCGCAGTGCACCGGCCCCGTCCGCCTCCCTCTTGAGGTGCGGCTGGGACGCCTGTGGTGCGCTGCCCTCGGATCATTGTCGTCAGCATCGGGCTGGCAGCAAGCCCGAGGTCGCCATAAAGCCCCTGGTCTGTCGTATTTTCTGGAAGCTGCGCCGCATCCGGCGAGCTCGTTCGGCGGTCGGTGATAGTCACCTAAACTAGGCGCCATGTCTGCCCAGTCCCGTCGAGTACTGCTCGCCAAGCCCCGCGGCTACTGCGCGGGGGTGGACCGGGCTGTTCAGACGGTCGAACGGGCGCTCGAGCGCTATGGAGCGCCGGTTTACGTCCGCAAGCAGATCGTACATAACACGCATGTCGTCCATTCGCTTGAGGAGCGCGGCGCGATCTTCGTCGAGGAGACCGAGGAGGTCCCCGAAGGGGCGGTTGTTGTTTTCTCCGCGCACGGCGTCGCGCCTGAGGTCCGCGACGAGGCTAGAGACCGCAGGCTGCGGACGATCGACGCGACCTGCCCGCTGGTCACTAAGGTCCACAACGAGGCTCGCCGTTTTGCCGCCCAGGACTACGACATCCTGCTGATTGGCCACGAAGGCCACGAGGAAGTCATCGGCACGACGGGCGAGGCCCCGGACCACATCCATCTCGTCGACGGGCCCAAGGGCAGCGAGTCCGTCGAGGTGCGCGATCCGGCCAAGGTCGCCTGGCTCTCGCAGACGACGCTGTCGGTCGATGAGACCGATGAGACGGTCGCGGCGCTGCGCGAGCGCTTCCCGCAGTTGCTCGATCCGCCGAGCGACGACATCTGCTACGCCACCCAGAACCGTCAGGCGGCGGTCAAGCAGATCGCCGCCCAGTCAGACGTCGTCATCGTCGTCGGCTCCCGGAACTCCTCTAACTCGGTGCGGCTCGTGGAGGTCGCTCTCGACGCCGGCGCGAAGGCTGCGTACCTCGTGGACGACGCCGCCGGGATCCAGCAGTCCTGGCTGCACGAAGCGACCACGATCGGCGTCACCAGCGGCGCATCGGTTCCGGAGGATCTCGTGGCCGGAGTGCTGGCCAGGCTGGCCGACTCGGGGTTTGGCGACGTCGAGGAGGTCGAGGCCGTGCACGAGCGCATGGTCTTCGCGCTCCCGCATGAGCTGCGTAAGCCCGCTAGCTAGAACTTCCTGCCGACCACGGCTTGCCGGGTCAGGTCATCGGCGGCGGTGCCGCCCGGATCCCGCAAGCCTGCGACCAGTTCGCGCACGCATTGGCGCAGGCCTCGCGTTGCAGATGCCCACACCCCGAGGGCCGTTCCGGCAAACAGCCACGGCGCGACGGCCGCCAGCGTGAGGAGCGTCCCCTCAAGCACCGAGAGGACGCGGCCATGCCTGCTTGTCCCTTGCGCCGTCAGTACCTGGGTAACGAGCACAGAGGCCATGAAGATCGCCGGGGGAGCGACGACCACATGCAACTGGGCCTGGCGGCGGACAACGAACGGCGCGACCACGCAGCTCGCCGCATAGCCGACCCCGGTCAGCGCACCGAAGTTCAGCCAGCCAGCGGCTAGGCCGCAGAGCAGGAAGATCCCGAACATCGACATCATGACCCCGCGGACGGTTACGTACGATCCGGCGACTGGCCCCGATCCGGTCCGGGGCTTCGGGATGCGCAACTGTCCAGCGATGTCTTGGTCGCGCATTCCTCCGGCCGTCTGCTCTGGCACTTACACCCCCGTGTTCGGGCTCAGAACGTTGCCCAGCCCGGTTCTCAGCCCGCCGCTCCTACCGAGCGGCCACCGCCCACCAGCGTCGGTGCGCTGACTCCATTTCGTCCTGACCCTGCAGGGGTAACGAGCTCGGGGGCGGAGTCGACGACGAGGTCGGGCGCGGAGAGCTCTCTGACCGTGTCCTCGATCAGCTTGGGTGGTTCCAGCTCGGCGTCGGTCAGGCCAGCCTCGCTCAGCTTGCGCGCGCTGACCAGAACCCTGTTCTCGAGCGAGCCGACAGTTCGGTTGTAGGCCGTGACGGCATTCGTGAGCGCCTTGCCCAAGCCGTCGACGTGCTTGCCGAGGCCGGTCAGCCGGTCATACAGCTCGCGGCCCAGGTCGAAGACAACTCGCGCGTTCTCCGACAGGGCCGCCTGCTGCCAGGCGTACTGCGCGGTGCGCAACATTGTCACCAGTGTGGTCGGCGTGGCGATGTGGACCTTGTGTGCCAGCGCGTGCTCCAGCAGGCCGGGGTCATGCTCCAGCGCCGGCGCCAGGAATGCCTCACCAGGAATGAAGAGGACGACGAACTCGGGCGCCGGGCTCAGCGCCGCCCAGTACGCCTTCGCGGCCAGCCGGTCGACGTGCTCACGCAGATGGCGCGCATGCGCATCCAGCCTGACCGCCCTGATGCCCTCGTCCGAGGCCTCGGCTGCTTCCAGGTAGGCAGCCAGCGAAACCTTCGAGTCGACCACTATGTTCTTGCCGCCAGCCAGTCTCACCACCATGTCTGGGCGGAGCACGCCGTCTGGCGTGCAGACCGCGACCTGCTCCTCGAAGTCGCACCGGGAGCTCATCCCGGCTAGCTCGACGACGCGGCGGAGCTGCATTTCTCCCCAGCGGCCCCTGGCCTCAGGCCTGCGCAGCGCGGTCACCAGCGCCTGAGTCTGGGCCCGCAACTGGTCCGAGCTCTGGCGGGCGATGGTGACCTGCTCGGTGAGGGCCGCATGGGAGGAGCGGCGGGCCGCATCGGCCTCTCGCAGCTGGGCCTCGACCCTGGCCAAGGTGTCGCGTAGCGGTTGCACGAGGTGCTCGACTGCCGCCTTGCGGTTGTCCAGCTCACCCGCGGCTTTAGCGCTGGCCGCGCTGAGGCGGCCCTCCGCGATCTGCAAGAAAGTCCGCGCGCTCTGATCGAGAGCCTGCGTGGACAACGACTGGAAGCGCTCCGCCAGCTGGCCGTCGAGCAGTTCCTCCCGTTCGCGGGCCAGACGTTCGGCCGTGACCGCCTGCTGCTGTGCCGCGGTGGCCCGCTCCTCTGCCGCTCGCGCCTGCCCGGTGAGGTCAGCCGCGAGTCCCGCGAGCTTGCCCCTGGCCAGCAGGTAGCCGATGGCAGCCCCGAGGGCCACGCCGACCAGCAGCGTCACCAGCAGCGAGATCGCGTTCATATCTAGTCATGCTGGCAGGAATGGCCGACACTTCCGGTGTCCGACACACCCTTGCCAGCCCCCGCCTGGCACTGCACGCGGGCTCGAGTGAAGAAGAAATGCAACATTCGTGCGGTTATAGCCAATGGCGGCCTCGTACCTTTCGCACCTTATGTGTCCTCGCGGTCGCCGCCAGCCTGACCCGTATTGCGGCCGGCTGGCGGAGACTGCAAGTCTGGAGCCGCTCGCCGCGGTCACCCGCGTCGCGCCCAGAACCCGAGCGTCCAGGCCGGCCTTTAGACTTAGCGGCCGTGAGCTTGTCCATCGGAATCGTCGGCCTGCCCAACGTCGGCAAGTCCACCCTGTTTAATGCGCTGACGCGCGCGGACGCGCTGGCCTCGAACTACCCGTTTGCAACGATTGATCCTAATGTCGGCATCGTCGGGATCCCGGACTCTCGGCTGGAAGCGCTGGCAGGGCTGTATGACTCGGCTCGCATTGTGCCGGCGACTGTGCGGTTCGTGGACATTGCAGGCCTCGTTCGCGGCGCCTCGGCCGGGCAGGGTCTCGGCAACCAGTTCCTGGCGCACATTCGCGAAACCGATGCGATCTGCCAGGTCGTGCGCGTCTTCACCGACCCAGACGTCAGCCACGTCGACGGCGACGTATCGCCGGAGCGAGACATCGAGACGATCGCGACGGAACTGATGCTCGCCGACTTGCAGACGCTGGAAAACGCGATGCCGCGGCTGGCTAAAGAGGCGAAGTTCGCCAGGGATCCCGAGCGGGTCCGGATGGTCGAGGCGGCGGCAGAGGCACAGCAGATCCTGGACGGCGGCACGACGCTGTTCGCAGGCGCCAGAGCCGCCGGGCTTGACCTGGCCCACGTACGCGAGCTGCAGTTGCTGACGGCCAAGCCCTTCTTGTACGTGTTCAACGAGGACGACACCGAACTGGGTGACGACGAGTTGAGGAAGCGACTTGCCGGGCTGGTCGCTCCGGCAGAGTCGGTGTTCCTGGACGCGAAGACCGAGGCAGAGCTGGCTGAGCTAGCCCCAGAAGAGGCGGCCGAGCTGCTGGCTGAGGTTGGCCTCGGGGAACCTGGCCTGGCGCAGCTGGCCAGGGCCGGGTTCGCGGCACTGCACCTGTCGACGTTTCTGACGGCCGGTCCGAAGGAGGCCCGCGCCTGGACGATCCCGTTCGGCGCGACCGCGCCCGAGGCCGCGGGCGTCATCCATAGCGACTTCCAGAAGAAGTTCATCAAGGCCGAAGTCGTGTCCTTCAATGACCTGATGGCCGCCGGGTCCATCGCGGCGGCTCGGGCGGCGGGAAAGGTCAGGATCGAGGGTAAGGACTACGTCATGCGCGATGGTGATGTCGTCGAGTTCCGTCATGGAAGCGCATGATGGTCGCGGCGCGCTGCTCGTGAGCTGCCTTTGGCTGGCGCAGTCGGCGATGCCTTCCGGGTGTAGAGCACCGGAGCTTCGTTCTGGTAGATCGGCCGCCGTTCTCACCGAGCGGGTCGACCCACGCGCTCATGTGGTAAAGCCGGTTCGGCCAGGTCGGGCCCATGACCGAGCAGTGGTATCTGCGATAGGCCTGCGCGCTGGCGGGCGCGACGAACGCTTCGTGCGGGATAGGTTGGCTGGTGTACTGGCTGCTGCTAGTGCCTGACCTGATGTCGGCTGGCGAGGATAGGGCATGGATCATGGAGGGCGCCGTGGCCGGCTGTCCGGTATCGGCCGGGCGCGTGCAGGGCGGGCAGCCCGATGGCCCTGCCGGGCCAGGTGCTTAGTCGTTGCCGTCGTGCCCCTGGCTATCGTCGGGTGCGGCGCCATCTGGGGCGGTGGCCCACCGATCTATGAGGTGCAGGCCGCCACGATCGCGGGCCTGGGCAAGGTGATCGTGGACGGCCAGGGCTTCACCCTGTACATACACGCGCCCGACCGTCAGGGGGCCTCCATGTGCTACAAGCGGTGCGTGAACGGGTGGCCGCCCCTGGTGCTGCCGCGCGGCGTCACGCGGCCGACGGCGGGCCCCGGCATCAGGGCCGCGCTGCTGGGCACCATCCGGCGCAGCGACGGCGCTCTCCAGGTGACCTACAACAAGTGGCCGCTGTACCTGTGGCGGGGCGACACCGCCCCCGGCTGGGCCACTGGGCAGGCCTATGACCTGGGCGTGGGCCTGTGGTACACGCTGTCGGTCACCGGAGCGGTGGACAAGGGAACGGTCGCTGAGGCCGGTCGTTAAGTTAAAAGACTCGCCACGCGAGCAGATCGCCTTCCGCGCCCGGCTGCGCA
>JASHUG010000243.1 GCA_030040155.1 Streptosporangiaceae bacterium
CAGGCTGCCGTCATCGGCAAGGTCACCGCCGAGCCGCCAGGAGTAGTCCAGTTGAAGACGGCCTTCGGTGGCACCAGGATCGTCGACCTGCTGGTCGGCGATCCCCTACCGCGAATCTGCTGAGTCGCGGGTGGCCGAGCCGGGAACGAAAGCGAGCGACGCAGTGCACGAGTTGGCCATCACCGAGGGCCTGGTGGATGCCGTAACCCAGCGCTTGCCCGGCGCCAGGGTCACTTGTGTCCGGCTGGAGATCGGCGCGCTCTCTGGCGTGGTCGCGGACTCCGTCCGCTTCTGCTTCGACCTGGTCACGGAGGGCACCGACCTTGAAGGCGCGGCGCTGGAGATCACCGAGCCGGCTGCCGTCTGTCACTGCCGGGTGTGCGGTCAGGAGTTCGAGCCGGACGGCCCTATCGCGTTGTGCCCGTGCGGGAGCGCCGAGGTCACGGTGCTGGCCGGTCAGGATCTCAAGATTACGTCTGTGCAGGTGGCATAGTTATGTGCGGATCATGTGGCTGCGGCTCGGGCGCTGTCATCACGCTGCTGGCCGACCGGCCGGTGCCTGCCTGGCTGGGCGGTCATGCCCAGCCCATGCCTGATCATCCGCATCGGCACGTGCCCGGCCACGGGCATCACTCGCACGGCACGGTCCGCGCGCCCGACGAGTTCCTGGACCAAGACGAGCCGCACGCACACCACGACCATGACCACCCGCGCGTGCTGCAGTCCGCCGATTCTGACCGGACGATCGAGATCCAGCAGAAGGTACTGGCTAAGAACGACGACCTGGCCGAGCAGAACCGGGGCTGGCTGCGCGAGCGTGCGATCCTCGCGATCAACTTGATGAGCTCGCCCGGCTCAGGCAAAACTACGCTGCTCGAGCGCACCTCCAGGGAACTCGCCGGGCGGATGGCGATCTCGGTGATCGAGGGTGACCAGGAGACCGCGCTCGACGCTCGTCGCATTCAGGCGGCAGGCAGCAGGGTCGTGCAGATCAACACTGGCGTTGGGTGTCACCTGGACGCCGAGATGGTGGCTCGCGGCCTGCGCGGTCTCGATCCGCCGAGCGGTTCGATCGTGGTGATCGAGAACGTCGGAAACCTCGTCTGCCCGGCGCTGTTCGACCTGGGTGAGGAGGCCAAGGTCGTGCTCGCGTCGGTAACCGAGGGCGCGGACAAGCCGCTGAAGTACCCGCACATGTTCCGTCAGGCCGACCTGGTGCTGCTGAACAAGACCGACCTGCTGCCGTACGTGGACTTCAACATCAAGCAGTACATGGCGGATCTGCGCATGGCCGCGCCCGACGCGCTGCTGCTCCAGATCTCCGCGACCACCGGCGACGGCATCGAGGGCTGGTACGACTGGCTGCGCCGCCGCGTCCCCGCCCCGCACGACTGACTGGCTCGAGCCTGATCGTTGCTCTGTCCCAGGGTCGCAGCACTGCGCACATAACTCGGCACGCCCGCAGTCTGGCCACTGTCAGCCGGGGTGCCCGGCGCAGTTATAAATAAACCAATCAAGATCGGTAATTCGGTGCTTAATGCTCTATGCTGCGCTGTGGTCAGTTGATGACTTCCTGACTGTGTATGTCGTTGAACGACGTCATTAGGGGGCTACAGCAGTGCGACCTACTTTTCGCTTGGCTGCGATGGCAGCCGGCGCGGCTGGCCTCGTCGCGACCAGTCTGCTGACAGGGTCGGCGATAGCGGCCAGTGCCAGCACCCGCAGCCCGGCCTCGGCGGCGTCTGCCGACACGGCACGCCTGCCGATTTCGGCCGCCCAGATGCTCGCCGATCGTCGTCTGCACGACGCTTCGGCAACGAGAACGGGCGCGATCACCGGCACGGCCCTGGCAGCCGATGGACGGCCGCTCGAAGGGATATGCGTGACCGCATACGGCCCATCCGGACGCAGCTTCGCCTCGACCCGGTCCGACGGCCGTTTCCTGCTGTCCGGACTGAGGCCCGGCGCCTACCAGCTGCGCTATTTCGGCTGCGGTGACACCAGCCAGTACGTCTCGCAGTGGTATGGCGGGGCCACCCAGCGCGTTTCAGCGCGTCCGGTCGTGGTGAGCGCGTCGGCTCTGCGGCCATTGCCGGCAGTCACGATGCGCACGCTGGCTGGCGAGTCGCCGACCGCAGACGTCATCGATCCGGCCAGCCCGACGACGACTGCCCGGTCGCTGCGGGTCGCGCTCGGAATGCCCGCCTACGGGAAGGCCGTCAGCGCGCTAACGGTTGCCCCGGCGACCGCGAGCAGCGGCGGCCGGATCTCGGGGGTCGTGCGCGACCCGGCCGGACACGGACTGTCCGGTATCTGCGTCGACGCGGTCTCTGAGTCTGGTCTCGCCGCGAGCTTCGTCCACACCGGCAAGGGCGGCCGGTACGACACCGCCCGCCTGCCCGCGGGCACGTACGCCGTGCTGTTCTATGCCGACTGCGGAAACACCGGCAACTGGGTCGCGCAGACATACAACAATGCTTCTCTCGTCAAGCCGACACCGGTCCACGTCCACCGGGGCAAGACCACCTCGGGAATCGACGCGACACTTAGCCTCGGGGGCGAGATCTCAGGCACGGTCACGAACGCGTCTGGTGCCAAACTGTCAGCAATCTGCGCAGAGCCGGTCGGCAGCAGCAAGAATTACGCCGCGCTCTTCGTCGGCGCCGTATCGGAGCGCGGCACCTATCACCTGCGAGGCCTGCCAGCCGGGCCGTACAAGATCGACTACATCCCGTGCGGGGCGTCGCCGGCCTACGCCTCCGTCTGGTGGCCGCACGCCGCCACCGAGCAGGCCGCCAAGACGATCCGTCTCAAGCAGCGTCAGGTTCTCGGTCATGTGAACGAGGTCATCCCGATTGGCGGCGTGATTTCCGGGACGGTCACCAATAGCTCGAACGCCGCCGTGTCAGGGATCTGCGTCTTCGCCTTCCCGACGGGCCCGAGCAGCCAATACCTTCCCGGACAGGAGGCCGTAACCAACGCCGACGGCCAGTACAAGATGATCGGCCTGTCCCCGGCCGGCTATGCCATCCAGTTCACGACCGGCTGCGGAAACAACGGCAACTACCTGCCGGTGAACTACCCCAGTACGGTGACGGTCGCTTACGGCCAGACCCAGGCCGGCATTGACATCCAGTTGCCGACTGGCGGCATCTTGTCAGGAACGGTCACGAGCGCCGCCACCGGCAAGCCCGTCGGCGGGATCTGCGTGAGCGTGGACCCCGAATCCGCGAACAATTACTACAGTAACAGCGCCGTCACGGGCACGGCCGGCACCTACCGGTTCGAGCAGATCCCGACCGGGGCCTACTACGTGCAGTTCAGCGGCGGCTGCGGGAACTCCGGCAGCTACTCGCCGCAGGCATACGACAACGCCAGCGAGTACCTGCCGCAGCCGATCACGATCACGGCCGGGCAGAGCCTCACCGGCATCGACGCGGCCTTGCAGCCAGGAGCGACGATCGCCGGCACGGTCAAGTCGCAGGCCGGCCGAGGGCTGAGCGGGATCTGCGTGTTCGCGTCCAGCGAGACCAATCAGGGCCAGGGCACCAGCAAGGACGGCCGCTACACGGTGGCCAACCTGCTGCCGGATCAGTATCAGGTCTCCTTCATCACCGGCTGCGGCAACAACGCCGACCTGGCGGCTGTGTCCTTCGGGTCGCAGTCCAACCCGCCCGCCGTCTCGGCCCCGGTCGGCACGACGTCGGGTATCGATGCCGTGCTGCCGACGGCCGGGAACATCAGCGGCCGGATCCTCACCAAGTCACGCCGGCAGGTCGCGGCCTGCGTCATCGTCATCCCGAGCGCGGCGCTCACCAGCAGCGGGACGTTCGTGATCGTGGGACTGGAGCAGGTGGGCAGCTACGACGACACTAATCTGGCGCCGGGCCCGTACGTGGTGAACTTCAACCCCGGCTGCCTGGGCAACAGCGTGTACGCAAGTCAGTGGTACAAGGACAGGCCATCGCTGACCGGTGCCGCTCGCGTGCGAGTCCGCGCCGGACACACGGTCACCGGGATCAGCAGCGCACTGGTCAAGGGCGGTGCGATCACGGGTCGCGTGACGGCCGGCGGCAAGCCGGTGAGCGGGGTGTGCGTCTTCGGGCAGAGCCCGACTTCCTTCATCGACTTCGGCCAGGCGACCACCAACAAGGCCGGCAAGTACGACATGACCGGCCTGAACTCCGGCCGGTACGAGCTGGAGTTCTACCCCTGCACCGAAGGCACCACGACTCTGGCGGAGACCTTCCCGTCCCGCCTGGTCACGGTCAAGGTGCCACATACCACCACCGGAGCGAACGCGGTCATGCCGCTCGGCGGCGACATCAGCGGGACCGTGTTGGGCGCGTCACCAGCGACCGCGCAGCCGAATCTGTGCGTCGAGGCCGAGGAGACCAACGGGCTGGCTGCAAACGCGGCCGAGACCGGTACGGACGGCGAGTTCACGATCACGAGCCTGCCTGCGGGCAAGTACGTGGTCGACATCGGCGCCTGCGGGACCGTGAGCAACCTGGCGCCGCAGTGGTACCAGGACGCGGCGACCGTCGCCCACGCCACGGTCGTGTCGGTCTCCAGCGGCAAGGTGACCGCGCTGGCCAGCGTCACGCTGTCAACGAACGGCGCCATCACCGGCACGGTGACCGGACCCAGCCACACCGGCCTGGCCGGCATCTGCGTGACGACGTCATCCGACCTGCTGCAGCAGCCCGTCGTGGCAGTCTCGCGCGCCTCCGGCGCCTACACGCTGCTCGGGCTGCCGCCAGGCAACTACCGGATCGAGTTCAGTTCCGGGTGCGGCGCATCCGGCTACCGGACCCAGTGGTGGGATGCCAAGAAGTCGGCGGCGACTGCCACTGTCGTCAAGGTCACCGCGGCCACGACAACGACTGGCATCAACGCCACTATGCAGAAGCAATGACAGCACCGGGATGCGGCCAGCGACCGCGCTGGCCGCGTCCTGGTTGATGGCAAGGCCGAGGGCATGGGATCATGGCGTCATCGTCCACCGCGCCTTGCGGTGAACCGTGGGGTAATACCCCGCGGTAGATCGGATGCATCGGCCCAGCCGAGGCAAATGATCTGCTGCGGGGCGCCGTCAGTCAGGAGACGGACCTCATGGGATCACAGCTCACCAGCCTCACGTCATCGGATGTCCAGCACTTCGAACGCGACGGCTACCTGGTAGTCAGGCAGGCGTTCTCGCGCGCCGACGGCCTTGCCATGGAACGGCACTGGTGGCAGGAGCTGGAAGACACGCACGGCATACGTGCTGACGACCGCTCAACCTGGCGCCAGATCGTGGGCGACTTGAAAGCCGCCAAGCGCGATCGCCTCCAGGCCAAGATCCTGACCGATCGGGTACGCGGCGTCTTCGACGACCTGCTTGGCAAGGCCGCCTGGTCGCCGCCGCGCGACTGGGGTCGTACCATCGTCACCTTTCCCGAGCCGGGCGCCTGGGACGTGCCGGCCAGGCGCTGGCACTGGGACAATCCTTGTGAGCTGCACCTCGATCGCCCGAGGGCGCTTTTCGTTGTCAGCTTCGTCGGCGCTGTAGCGCCAAGAGGCGGCGGAACCCTGATCCTTTCCGGGTCACCACGCCTGCTGATCGATCGGGAACGCCGGAACCCCGCGACGCAGCCCGGTGGATTGGGCGGGAGCGTCTGGGATCGGTTCCTCGGCTCACACCCCTGGCTCGTGGCGCTCACCGGACAAGCGCCGTCACCTGCCGACCGGATCGCCGCTTTCATGGACGAGGAGACCATGGTCGAAGACGTGGCCTTGCGCGTGGTCGAATTGACCGGCGAACCGGGCGACATGGTTTTCTGTCACCCGCTGATGGTCCACTGCGTCGCACCGAACCGGGGCGACCGGCCGCGCTTCATGCGGATCAAGACTGAGGTTCTGACCAGCGAGGGTCGGGAGTTGCGCGACAGCCTGTATCGTCCGCCTTCATAAGAGTCGGGTCCTCACTCGCGGTGGATGTGCGCGATCGTCGTCCGGTACCGCCGCATCCGGGCGCGCAGGCGAGCATCTCGACGGCCCACCGCTCGTGGCGGAGGCCGAGCCCGAAGGTCCGGGTCCTGAGCCGTCGCAGCACGGTCTCCCGGTCGGCAAGCAGGCTGAAGTGCAGCACGTCGTGGCCGTCCTCGCGGAGCCGGCCGACCATCTGGTGCAGGTAGCCGGGATTGATCACCGTCATCGGGACGATGACCGGTCCTTCCCATTTGCGCAAGACCAGGTCGAGCACCTCGTGCACGCCCGCGCGCCAGGCCGCGATGTCCTGGAAATTCGTCCGCAGTTCTCTCGGCAGCATGCGATGCAGTCCATATCCCAGGGACTCTGGCTCGCAGACGATGCTCTGGTCGACCCGGCGATGGAGCTCGTGGGCCGTCGCTGTCTTGCCGCCGCCGAATGGGCCGTTGATCCACACCAGCACGGCACCAACATAACGGCGAAGCAGGCCGCCACCGCGCCGTCAGCCGGACGAGACCCGATCCCGCGCGCCGGCCACAACGGCCTGGCCCAGGCTGATCCCGCCGTCGTTGCACGGCACGCGGCTGTGCGTCAGCACCTTGAAGCCCGCCCGCTGCAGGCCCGCGACCACTGCCGAGGTGAGCAACAGGTTCTGGAACACTCCGCCGGACAAGGCGACGACGCCGAGCTGATGGCGGTCCCGCAACGCCTGGCACGCCGCCACGACAGCCGCGGCAACCCCGTTGTGGAATCTGGCGGCGACCGTCGGGGGCGCGGTCCCGGCGGCCAGGTCGTCCGCGGCGGCCCGGATCAGATCGCTGCCCCGCACGCAAACGAGCCCGTCGGTGCTCACCCCCGCAGGGTAGCCCGAGCTCACGGCCGGGTCCGCCAGCTGCTCAAGCTCGATGGCGGCCTGACCTTCGTAGTTGATGGTGTCTCGCACGCCGATGAGCGCGGCCGCGGCATCAAACAGCCGCCCGGCGCTGGAGGTCAGCGGCGCGTTGATGCCGCGCCGCGCCATCGAGGCGACCGCATCCCAGCTCTGCTCGTTCCGTCGGCGGACCGCCAGGTCCTCGGCGACACCGCCGGTGTACGCGGCGGCGAGATGGACGGCCGCCATCCGCCACGGCTGCCGGATCGCCGCCGCGCCGCCCGGCATCGGGACCGGCTCCAGGCAGCCGACCCGCTCGAACCGGGCCATGTCCGCGACAAGAAACTCCCCGCCCCAGATCGTGCCGTCCGGGCCGTATCCGGTCCCGTCGAAGGCGACACCGATGACCGGCCCCTGCGCGTCGTTGTCGGCCAGACACGCGGCGATGTGCGCATGGTGATGCTGTACGCCCACAAGCTCGACTCCGGCCAGGTCGGCGGCGTACTTGGTCGACAGGTAGTCGGGGTGCAGGTCGTGCGCGACGACCTGGGGCTCGATGTCGAACAGGCGCCGGTAATGCTCGATTCCGGCTGTGAAAGCGGCGAGCGTCTCCGCATTCTCCAGGTCGCCGATGTGGTGAGAGACGAAGGCCCGGTGGCCCTTCGCCAGGCAGAACGTGTTCTTGAGCTCGGCACCACACGCGAGCACCGGTCGCGGGAAGTCGGGCGTGACCCGTAGCGGCTCCGGCGCGTAGCCGCGCGACCTGCGCACGATTACCTCGCGGCCGCCGATCGCCCGCGCCACCGAGTCATCGACCCGGACGTGGATGGCCCGGTCATGGAGCAGGAACGCGTCCGCGATCCCGGCCAGCCGGGTCAGTGCGTCCGCATCGCGGTACGCGATCGGCTCGTCCGACACGTTCCCGCTGGTGGCCACGATCGGCCGGCCGACCTCACCGAGCAACAGGTGGTGCAGCGGAGTGTAGGGCAGCAAAAGGCCGAGGTGGCTATTGCCTGGCGCAACCGACGGCGCGACCTCGCCCCCGGCGGCTGCGTGCCTTGGCACAAGGACGATCGGGCGGCGGGCACTGGCCAGCAAGTGCTCGGCGGTCTCGTCAAGCTCGGCGAGCCTGCGGGCGGCGGCGATGTCGGGAACCATCACCGCGAACGGCTTATCCTCGCGGTGCTTGCGCGCGCGGAGCGCGCCCGACGCGACCTCGTTCCCGGCGTCGACGACGAGGTGATAGCCGCCGAGTCCCTTCACGGCGAGCACCCGGCCCGCACGGATCATCTGCGCTGCGGCAGCGATCGCGCCGGCTGGACCCGACAGATGCACGCCGGCGGCGTCCGTCAGCGCGAGCGCGGGACCGCAGGCCGGGCAGCAGACCGGCTGGGCGTGGAACCTGCGGTCGGCGGGGTCGTGATACTCGGCCGCGCACTCGGTGCACATGGCGAACCTGGCCATCGTGGTGAGGGCGCGGTCATAGGGCACGTCGCGGATGATCGTGAAGCGGGGCCCGCAGTTCGTGCAGTTGATGAACGGGTAGCGATACCGGCGGTCGGCCGGGTCGGCGAGCTCGCGCAGGCAGTCGGCACAGGTCGCCGTGTCGGCAGATACCAGCGCCCGGCGCTCCCGGCCCGGCTGACTAGCCACAATCACGAAGCCGGACTGGCCGGTCGGGCTCAGGCCGGTTGTGCTGATCCGCTCGATCCTGGCTAACGGCGGCGCCTGCTGGCGAAGCAGCACCAGGAACTTGCCGACTGCCTCGGCGTCGCCCTCGACCTCGGCGAATACGCCGTCCACGTCGTTGCCGACCAGGCCGGCCAGGCCCAGGCCGGTCGCCAGGCCGTGAACGAACGGCCGGAAGCCGACGCCCTGAACCACGCCTTCGACCCGGACCGCCGTCCTGACGACTTCGCTCACCACTCCAGTGTGGCGGCGCGAGGGTTCCATGCGCATGCCCGCCGGCCGGCGTTGCCCGCTAGCCTTGGTCGGCGGACCGCCGTCCATCCGCGCCCCGCGACTCGCCTGCCGCCCGCGACTCGCCTGCCGCCCGCCGCCCGTTGGCCGTGGCTGGCGGGGCGCTCTCGGCGATCAAGAGACGGTCGCCGGCCTCGACCGTCGGGTCGTCGCCAAGGCCAAGTGAGAAGGCCCCGTCATGCACCAGGCCGAGCACCAGCCCGTCGCGCTCGTCCCTGACCGCACTGAGCGTCTTGCCGACCGCTCCCTCGGCTGCGGCATCGACCTCGCTCAGCCGGTTCCGCTCCGACTCGACCAGCTCGGACACCATGTCGGCCGCATGCGGTGCTTCCATGCTCTTGGCGAGTGTCGCGGCGACTAGGTCGTGCGGCGACATCGTCTGCCCGACGCCGAGATCCCGCAGGGCCTCGCGCACCGATGTCGAGGTCACCACGGCGATGATCGGCAGGTCGGGCGCCTGCTTGCGCACCAGCACGGAGCTGACCAGCACGTC
>JASHUG010000244.1 GCA_030040155.1 Streptosporangiaceae bacterium
GGCGGTCCGGATCGGCCACCGAAACCTCCTATCAACGTACAACGGTTACAAATCAGCCCGGCTATGTTACCCAGGCCGGGCCTGCGGATGCAACCCGCAAATCCCTCACGGCGGTTAGGTCACCAACGCGCAGGCCGTAGCTAGAGGGCCGAGCGATAAGTCCAGCGCCGTCGACGGGCTGGCGCTAGTGGTGGCCCAGGACGCCGTGCGGCTTGTACGGCGCCTCCAGCGTCGCGACCTCCTCCTTAGTTAGCGTCACGTCGATCGCGGCAACTGCGTCCGCGACGTGAGACTCGCAGGTCGCGCCGACGATCGGCGCGCTGACTGCCTGCTTGCCCATCAGCCAGGCCAGCGCGACCTGGGCGGGCGCGACGCCGCGCCCCGCCGCGACTTCCCTGACGGCATCGACCACGTCGAAGTCGCCCTCGCCGTACATTTCGTCGGCCAGCGGATCGGTACCACTCCGCACGCTCCGTCGCACTCCGCCTCTCTCCCTCGAGCCTGCCAGCAGGCCGCGGGCCAGCGGGCTGTAGGGGATGATCCCGATGCCCTGATCGATGCAGAGCGGAATCATCTCGCGCTCTTCCTCTCGATACACCAGGTTGTAGTGGTTCTGCATGGCGACGAACCTTGTCCAGTCGGCTGCCTGTGCTGTCTGCTGAGCCTTGGCGAACTGCCACGCGAACATGCTGGATGCGCCGATATACCGCGCCTTCCCCGACTGCACCACCTCGTGCAGCACGCCCATGGTCTCCTCGATCGGCGTCTCGTAATCCCACCGGTGGATCTGGTACAGGTCGACGTAGTCGGTGGCCAGTCGCGTGAGTGACGCGTCGATCGCGCTCAGCACGTGCTTGCGCGACAGTCCCCCGTCGTTGGGCCCGTCGCCCATCGGAAAGAACACCTTGGTCGCGAGCACGTAGTCATCGCGGCACGTGAACAGCTTGGCCAGCAGCCGGCCGGTGATCTCTTCTGTCCGGCCGTCCGAGTACATGTCCGCAGTGTCGAAGAACGTGATCCCCGACTCGACGGCGCGACGGACGATCGACTCGGCCCGGTCCTCGCGCACGTGCCACTCGCGCGTACCTCCGTCCCCGTAGCTCATCATGCCCAGGCCGACTCGCGAGATCCGCAACCCTGAGGAACCCAGCCGCCGGTAGTCCATGCCGCCTCCCGCCTGACCAATCGGCTAGCGGCATTAGCATCCACGACCGGTGCGCTTAAATGAAGTAGTAAGCCCAGGTTGAGAGCACTATCTGCCTTCGTATCACCGGAAGAACGGCGGAGTTACCTACAACACGACGTTCCTGGCCCTGAGTTGCGTCTGGTGCGGCGCGCCCGGCGGTTCCTCCACGCCGAAGCTCAGGACGCGACGGGGCCAGATCCGGATCAGCGCGCTATCGGACTGCCCGTCGCTTCGCTCAGACGGGACGGCCTCGGCGCTGCCCCGGATCTCCAGGAAACGGACGCGCCACGGGTTGACCGACGCGACGTCGTCGATGACCAGCGCCGCCCGGCCGTCGCGGCTCACGTTCCTGAACTTCTGGCTCCCGGACATGCCAAACCCCGTGATGTCAATCGTGCCCAGCTCTGCGTTGTAGCTGAAGCCGACCGGCTTGACCTGAGGACTGCCGTCGGGCTGGATGGTCGCGAGGCGCCCGAGTTGCTGCCCGGTCAGGTACTCGATCTCCGCCTTGGTCAATGTCACTCTCGTGCTCCGTCTCTGCGCATCGGACCAGTCGCGCTATGGCGGCCAGCTGAACTCCGCGGTGCGCCGGCGCCGTCCAGCCGGGCCACCAGCTGGAAACCAGCTCCCCATGGCAGCTGCTTACGTCCAGACGCTAGGACTTCAAGCGAGCTTGAAGTCAAGCCGACCGGCCTGACCCGCGATCTTGCTCAATGCCGCGGTCAAGCAGCTCCACGATCGCATCCCCCGCCTGCTGAGTGCTCGCAGTTCCGCCGAGATCCGTGGTGCGGGTTGCCCGGCTAGCGACGGCCTGGCGGATGGCCTGCTGAACGGCTTCACCCCAGGCCCGATGGCCGAGGTGGTCGAGCAACAGCGCCGTGCTCCAGATGGAACCAACCGGATTGCCGACAGACCTTCCGGCAATATCAGGCGCCGAGCCGTGGATCGGCTCGAACGTCGAAGGGAACCGGCGCTCTGGATTGAGGCTGGCACTGGGCGCCAGTCCCATGCCGCCCATAATCGCAGCCCCGAGGTCAGTCAGGATGTCGCCGTACAGGTTCGATGCCACGACGACACCGAACCGGCCCGGATCCATCACCATAAACATGGCCGCCGCGTCGACGAGCAGTTCGCGGGCCTCGATGTCGGGGTAGTCGGCCCGCACGTCGGCGAACACCTCGTCCCACAAGACGCCTGAGTACTGCAGCGCATTGCCCTTGCTGACGCTGGTGACGCTCCGGCCCTGCTGCCTGGCCAACTCGAATGACCAGCGGATGACCCGCTCCGCTCCGCGGCGGGAGAATACGGCGGTCTGCAAGGCGAGGTCGCGGTCTGTGCCCTGGTAGATGCGATCTCCGAGGCCGGCATATTCGCCCTCAGTTCCCTCGCGCACGAAGAGCATGTCGACCTCGGCTGGCGTCCGTCCGGCCAGTGGCGAGCGCACACCCTCGAGCAGCCGAACTGGACGCAGGTTGACGTACTGATCGAAGCCGTGCCGGATCCGGAACAGCAACTGGCGCAGCGTGATGTGGTCAGCCACTCGCGGCGATCCCACGGCACCAAACAAGATTGCGTCGTGGCCGCTCAGCTGCTCCAGCCCGTCCTCTGGCATCATCTCGCCAGTCTGCAGGTAGTAGTCCGTGCCCCACGGGTACTCGTCGAAGGCGAACGCCACCGCCGAGTCGCGGGCAGCGATGAAGTCGAGTACCTTGCGGGACTCGGCTACGACCTCCGGACCTACCCCGTCCCCTGGGATGACTGCGATGCGATCCACTAATCCCTCCCGCGCTGGCCGACGAGCCGCTATCGGGCCGACCCGAGCGGCGGGCCGGGCTTGTCACATTCTGCTCAGCCGCTCGCCAGCGCCGGCAGACCGGCCTGCACCGCACCCGGGAGCAGTGCATGTCCGGGCACCGCCCACCTCACCGCCCCCCGACTCACCGCCCCCCCTCACCGCCCCCCGGCTCACCGTCCCCGGCTCATGGGTGTGACGGAGCCATGGCAATCTAGCCCCGCCAGCCATGCCTACGTCACACCCACGAGTCGCTCGGCCTTCGCAAACCATCTCAAAAGGCGTGAAGCGACGGATCGGACCTTAGCGCGGCGGTACCGACGGTCCGGCGCCCCCGCTAGCCGTCCAGCACCTCACCCACCGTCCAGCGGCGCAGCGGTACCCACCGTCCAGCGGCGCAGCGGTCGGCCCGGCGCGGGTCGACCTGATGCCCCGCAGCGTCGTAGACTCAAGTGGAGACCGCCTCCATATAGGTCAGAGGGCTCGACGTGCCTCGCGGCTGCAACGGCGCCGCTTCAGGGGTTTCTTCGGTCCGCTATGTCCGGTTCGGATGCGGACGCCGATGACGGCAGCGCCGTTGCCCGCGCGGCCCGGCTGGCTCTCCCGGCAGCCGACGGGTGAAGCAGATGAATGCCGAGATCGCCTGCGCGGCTCGATGCTCGTCAGCGTCGACCGCGTCCACGCCAGCAGAAGCGACCGCGCCCGCAACCCGCCCGGCATCCGGGACCCGCGTGGAGCCGGCCAGCAACTCAACACCGGCCACCAGCCCACCGCCGGCCACCAGCTCGGTGGTGGCGGCCAGGTCCGCCACCGCGACCAGCCCTCCAGGCTCCGCTACCCGCCAGACCGGGATGCCCGCCCGCGCGAACGGCACGCGGCCGACCGGACTGACCGCCCCGAGCCTCCGCCCGATCGGCACCACGGCCGGGGCATACCACGGAGCCACTGCCGTACTTACCAGGACCGCCACCGGCCAGCCCGCCACCCCGGCACAGCCCGCCACCCAGGCACAGCCCGCCACCCTGACAGAGCCCGCCACCCCGCCAAGCCGTACTATCCCAGCGCCACCAGCCAGATGGCAGCACCCGATCACGTCCCTGCGTTCCGCCGCCGAAGGCCACGCGGCACCGCGATCGGTTGCGGCTTGGTACGCGGCGCTCCGGTCCGCCGCCGCGCGCCACCCCTGGTTGCGGTATTTGCAGATCGCGCCGGTCGCCCTGGTGCTGTGGGGTACCGATGACGTCGACCGGTTCCGGGCCGGCGCGGCCGCGGCCGGACTCAGGAACGCCGTCGCAGTCAACGCGATCAGCCGGGAACTGGGCGGCGGGTTCGCCGTCACGATGAACAACTGGCTCGCCGTCCACCCGGCCGTCGGCTCGGTCGCTGCCTGGTATTACATCGTGCTCCAGGGCGCGGTGACCGGGATTATCGGCGTCGTGCTGATCTGGCGGCGCGTGCCGAGCTTCGGCTTGCATCGCAACGCCTTGATCGCCTGCAATGTCATCGGGCTGGTCGCGTTCTGGCTATACCCGGTCGCGCCGCCGAGAATGCTGGCCGGCTACCACGACATCGCGGCGAGAGCGGCACCGATCTTCTCCAGCATCCTCGAGGGCAAAGCCGCCGACGATTTCGCGGCGACACCGTCCTTGCATGTCGCCTGGGCCTTCTGGGTGGCCATCGCCGCCGGCACTCTCTTCCGCCGCCCCGCGCTCAAGGCCGTCCTCTGGCTCTACCCGGCCGCCACGATCATCGACGTGCTAGCCACGGCTAACCACTACCTGCTCGACGCCATCACGGCAGTCGGCGTGGTCTTGATCGCGTACGCGATCGCGCTGTCGCCGGCCCTGGCCCGCCGGCTCCGTCAGCGTCAGGCTGCGCCTGGATAGCCATGGCCGGTGCTCGCGGCCCGGCGATCTCGGCGCACCGTGGCGGCGGCGAGTTCGCGCCAGAGGGAACCTACGAGGCCTACAGCGCGGCGCTGGCAGCTGGCGCCGATTACGTTGAGTTCGACGTCCGGCGAACGGTGGACGGCACGCTGGTCGACTATCACGAGGCCGGTTTCGGAGGGGAACGAGGTGTCTCCCGCCTGACCCTGGATACGCTTCGGAGTCTGGCCGGGTACGAGGTCCCCGAGGTGGCCGAGCTGCTGCGGTTGATCGCCGGCCGGGCCGGGGCTCACATTGACCTCAAGGACGCCAGCTGCGCCGGCGAGGCCGTCGAGCTGGTACTCGGCCTCCTGAGCCCGGCCGACATCATCGTGACAACTCGGGATCCGCAGCCCGCGCGCGCGATCGCGAGTTCCTACCCGCAGGTGCCCGTCGGGCTGACCATCGGCGGTGACCTGGGTGAGAGCGCGCGCTTCGTCCTGCGGCGGGCGCGGACCCTCGGGCTGTCCCGGCTGGCCGATGTCGCGGCTGTGGGCGCGGACTTCGCCGTCATTCACCGCCGGCTCGCGACCAGCCGGCTGCTGGCCGAATGCCGCAGGGGCGGTATCGCGACGATGGTCTGGACCGTAAACCGGGGCCTGCGCCGCTGGCTGGGCCGCACCGACCTGGATATCCTGGTGACCGACCGGCCGGCTCGCGCGATCGCTTATGCAAGCGCAGGCCAGCCGAATTGTCCAAGCCACTGTCGGCGGCCGGAGATATAAACGGACCTGTGACAGTCCCGTGGAAATCCGCCGAGTGGAATCTGGTCTTCCGGGTGCTCCCGCGAGCGCACCGCGGACTGGCGGCCGCGTGGTGGGCGTTCGTCGCGGTGCGTGCTCTGCTGCCCGGAGTGCTGATCATCGCGACTGGCGCGCTGATCGGCGCCGTCAGCGCGGGCAGGCCGGCCAGCTGGCCGCTTGCGATCGTCGCGGCCTCGTCCGTCTTGATCCTGGTGCTGAGCCCGATCCAGAACTCCCTCAGCGCGAACCTCGGCTCCTTTGTCGGCGAAGACCTGCACGAGCGGCTGCTCCGGGCGGCGATCCAGCCTGCCGGGATCGCGCACCTGGAAGAACCGGCGCTCGCCAACGAGTTCACGCTGGCCCGCGACTTCGACCTGGGGATCACCGCACCCCCGACCCGAGTCTGCATGCCGTTCGTTGCCAACGGGCTCGTCGAGGCGGGCAGTGGCCTCACCGCGGCGGCGATCCTGTTCTGGTTCCAGTGGTGGGCGCCGCTCATCCTGGTCGGCGGCTGGCTGGCCACCCACCGGCTGCTGCGCGAGAGCGCGGTATGGCGGGAGTGGCAGTCGCAGGACGTCGCCGCGTCGCAGCGACACGCCGACTACGCCTACCGGATGGCCGTCGACGTCCCGGCGGCCAAGGAACTACGGCTGTTCGGCCTGAGCGGCTGGACGGTCAGCAGGTTCGGGACTTACAGACGTCGCCTGCTCGAACTCTCGCTCGAGGCGCTGCGGATGCGCGAGCGATCCCTGATCTGGGCCGCGCTCGCCGCCCTGGTCGCGAACGGCCTTGTCGTCGGCGCCGTGGCCGTGAGCGCACTGGCGCACCATGTCAGCCTCGGCAGCTTCGTGGTATTCATCGGCGCGGTCACGGGCGCGGCGGTCCTCGGCATCGCGGATTTCGACTGGTGGTTCGACACTGCCGCCCGGCCCGCAGTCGTCGTGGCGAGCCTGGAGCGGCAGATGCCAGCGTTCGCCGAGCTTGCGTCGGGCACCGCGACGGCCGCCGGGCTGCCGCAGCGGGAGATCCGGCTCAGGGACGTCACCTTCTCCTACCGCGGCGGCAGCCCGGTGCTCTCCGGCGTGGACCTGACCATCCGGGCTGGATCCTCGCTCGCGATCGTCGGCCAGAACGGTGCCGGCAAGACGACGCTCGCCAAGCTGCTCTGCCGGCTCTACGACCCGACCGGCGGGCACATCGAGGTGGACGGCATCGACCTCAGGGACCTGGACCTCGCCAGCTGGCGGTCCCGGCTGACCACGGTCTTCCAGGACTACATCAGGTATGACCTGTCGCTGCGAGACAACGTCGCGCCCGCCGGTGCCAGCGACGCCGACGTCGCCTGGGCGCTGCGCCAGGCCGGCGCCGCGGGACTGACATCCGACGGCACGGTCTTGTCCAAGTCCTATGCGGGAGGCACCGACCTGTCCGGCGGCCAGTGGCAGCGCGTCGCGCTGGCCAGGGCGATGTGCGCGGTGCGGCAGGGAGCCGGGGTGGTCATCCTGGATGAGCCGACCGCTCAGCTTGACGTGCGCGGCGAAGCCGAGATCTTCCGTCGCCTGCTCGACGCGACTAGCGGGGTCACCACGATCCTGGTATCGCACCGGTTCTCGACCGTCAGGCACGCCGACTGCATCTGCGTTCTGGAAGGCGGCCGCGTCGTGGAGCTCGGGTCGCACGACGAGCTCATGGCCGATGGCGGCCGGTACGCAACGATGTTCACCTTGCAGGCGGCCCGCTTCTCCGCGGATGCGGCAAGCGGCACGGGGCCGGCTCGGTGAGCAGCCAGCCGCACCGGCCAGCGAAGGCCGAGTCTCCCGATGTGCCAGGCGCACTCGCGACGATGGCGCGGACCCTGCGCCGTGCGTTCCGCGCGGAGCCGACCATGGCCGTCATGGCCCTGGTGCTGGCGGTGCTGGCGACGTTGCCCGGAGCTCTGCTCGCGGTCTGGCTCAAGCTCGTAGTCGAAGGCGTGACCGCAAATCGGCGTGACCTGGTCGTTGCCGGCGCGATCGGCGTGGCGGCGTCGAGCATCGCGATCTGGCTGCTGCGCCTCGCGTCCAGCCGCGTCACCAGGCGGTTCCGGATGAAGGTCGCGGTAGCGCTGGAGACCTACGTCGCCGACCTGCAGGCGTCCGTGGACACGATCGAGCACCAAGAGCGGCCCGAGTACCTGGACCGCCTGGCGGTACTGCGCGAGTCGGTCTACCAACTCGACCACATGCTGCTTGCTCTCATCGACACGATCAGCTCGCTGGCCTGCCTGACGCTGACCGTGCTCGTGCTGATGACCGTCAGCCCGTGGATGGTGCTCCTCATCCTGTTCGCCGCGCCGACCGTGCTCGTGTCGTCCTGGCGGTCACAGGCCTACCGGACGGCCGAGGAATCGGCGGCGCAGAACCAGCGGCTGTACCGGCACCTGTTTACGCTCGGCACGACGGCGGGCCCGGCAAAGGAGATCCGGGTCACCGGCAATCAGCAGGATGTCGTCCACCGCTGGTCAGATGCCTGGACCGGCTGGTATAAGACCGTGTCGGCGACGCAGTGGGCCGGAGGCTTCTGGATGGCCGCGGCATGGGGCGTGTTCGCCCTGGGCTACGTGGCCGCCGTGTACTGGACGGTGGATGGCCTGCATGCCTCGGCAGGCAACGTCGTGCTGGTCGTCACGGCCGGCGGGCGCCTTGGCCAGTACGTCGCGATGACCGTCGGCGAGGTCGACTTCCTGCGCCTCTGGCTGGATGCCTGCCAGCGGCTTGGCTGGCTCGAGAGATACGCCGCCCTTCACCGCGGTGCCGGTGACCAGCTCACGCCGGACCGGTTCAGCGACGGCATCGTGTTCGAGGCGGTGGACTTCTGCTACCCGGGGATGACCGAGCCGGTCTTGCGCGAGGTCACCTTGAAACTGCCCGCGGGATCGGTCGTTGCGATCGTGGGTGAGAACGGGGCCGGCAAGAGCACGCTGGTCAAGCTGCTTTGCGGGTTCTACCAACCGACGTCGGGACGCATCCTCGTTGACGGCAGCGAGCTCAGCCGCTTCGCGCCCCGGCACTGGCGGAGCAGGCTCTCGGGCGCATTCCAGGACTTCGCGCGGCTGGAGTTCATCGCCCGGGCCGCCGTGGGGCTCGGCGACCTCGGGCACCTTGACGACCACGAGTGTGTCGAAGCGGCGGTGGAGCGCGCGGGCGCGACGGACGTAGTCGAAGACCTCGCCAGCGGGCTGGAAACCCAACTCGGCGCGAGCTGGCCGGATGGGGTCGATCTGTCGTTCGGGCAATGGCAGAAATTCGCGCTTGCCCGCGGATTCATGCGGACGCGCCCGCTGGTGACGATCCTGGACGAGCCCACCGCCGCGCTGGATGCCGAGACCGAGCATTTGCTCTTCGAGCGCTATGCCGACCGGGCGCGGGCGAGCCGGAGCGACGGCGGCATCACCGTGCTGGTGTCACACCGGTTCTCGACCGTCCGGATGGCAGACCTCATCGTCGTCATCAGCAACGGCAAGATCGCCGAGGTTGGCTCGCACGAGCAGCTGATGAGCAGCCGCGGACCGTACTCGGACTTGTACACGATTCAGGCCAGCGCCTACCAGTAGGCCACCCCAGCGCGATACTTGGCGCATGCAGCCGATCGTGTGGTGGGAGATCGAGTCACCAGATCCCGAGGCCTTCCAGCAATTTCACTCGGCGCTGTGGGGCTGGGATTACGAGCCCGCGTTCGCCGACACGGAGGTGGGTGCCGACTACTGGATCATCAAGGCCGACGGAATGAGCCTCGGCGGCCTGCAACGGTCCGCAGATGACCGAGCGCCGCGCGCAGGGGTGCGCCTGTACTTCCAGGTAGACGACCTCGAGGCGACGCTCGACCGCGCGGCCGAACTCGGCGGGCAGGTGGAACGCCAGCGCGTCGCGCTTGGCGGCGACGATCGCTGGTTCGGCATCGCCCTCGATCCGAGCGGTGTCTCCTTCGGCTTGTGGACCATGAACCCTCCTGGCCGGGGACCATCTGCATAGGCCGGCAGAGCTCCTGGCAGGGATGCCTTACCAGCAAACCGAGGCCTTACTGGCTGAGGCTGCGTCGTCCGTGCTTGCTCCGCAACGGACAGCGCGGGCGGACCCAGGCACCCGCTGCCCAGGTCCGCCCGCGGGCCAAGGGCCCAGCGCCCCCGATTGGGGGAATCTGCTCTCATACCCTCTGCGCCGGCTTGACAGCTGTCAAGGGATCTCTGGTCACCCGTCAAGATCTCGCTGCGAATTTGCCACGTTAGACTCGACAGCAGCCTTGGCCGGAGCCCACACCGGCAGGCGCTTGGGGCCATGGGAAACAAAAAGTGACTGATGTTGCGGAGCGGCGGAACAGAGACAGAATTGCAAGGCGGCAGGTTGACCGGTTCGCAGAGCGCCGGGCACAGCTCGCTGCCACTGCCCTGCTGACGCTGGCCGAACTCGGCGTTGCCAGGACAAGCCTGCGGAGCATCGCGCAGAACTCTGAGTTCTCGCACGGCGTCCTGCACTACTACTTCAACGACAAGTTCGAGCTCATCACGTGCTGCGTGCGGCAGTACAAGACTGAGTGCGTCACGCGCTACGACGGCATCGTCGCTTCGTCCGTGTCGGCCGACGAGCTCAAACAGGGCTTCGGAGCCCTCATGGCGGCCACGTTGCGAGACGAGGCCAAGATGCACAGGCTCTGGTATGACCTGCGTATGCAGAGCCTGTTCGACGACACATTCCGCGTCGACGTCGAGGAGATCGACCACAGCCTGGAGCGCATGATCTGGCGGATTGTCTCCAAGTATGCCGAACTCGCCGGAGTGCGGGTCGAGGTCTCGAAGGCTGCCACGTACGCGCTGTACGACGGGCTGTTCCAGCACGCGCTGTTCAGGTACCTGGCCGGCGACGCGGGCGCTGCCGACGTGCTCGACCACAACGTGCAGCGCCTGCTCGACTCGGTCGTCGGTGGCCGAGAACGGCTGGGCGGCGCGGTGCGGCCGCAACCCTGATGCTCGCGCGCAACCGCGCTACATCAGGTGCTCGGTGAAGAACTCGATGGTCGCCAGCCACGCCTGCTCGCGGGCGGCGTTATTGGCCGCCGGAGTGCCGCCATGCTCGAACGTGACACCCGGCCCAGGCGAGGTCGTGCTTAGCATGGCGTCGCGCGGCGTCCCCGCGATCAGGTGACCGGCCTCGAAGACGCGATGGCCGTACGGGTAGGGATGGCCAGCGGCCCGGAGTCGGTCGGCCGCGACCTGGCTGTACGCCTGACTGGGCCAGCCGCCATCGTCGGTCGCGGACAGCAGCAAGACCGCACCCTTCGTCCGCTCGACCGGGATGCTCAGCCGCTCAAGCTCGCCCGCATCCTCCGGCGGCGGCGGGAATGCCAGCGCCAGCCGCACCGGCTGGCCGCGCTTGATTCTCTCGCGCATTTCGTCGGGGATCACGTGCTCGAGGAAGGGGAGCCGCTGGCCGCCGACCGTCCAGGAGGCCGGCGCGCCGCCGAGGATGTCAATGAGCGGGCCGAGCCTGAAGTCGATGCCAGCCGTGAGCAGTCCGGAACCTACAACGCTGACAACCGCCGCAATCCGGGCGTCGTGCACGCCAACCAGCAGGGCCGCCTCGCCGCCGCGCGACGCGCCAGTCACACCAAAGCGCTCACCGGTCCTGGGCTGCTCGGCAAGCACGTCCAACCCCCGACAGAAGTACTCCAGCGGGATGTCGACGAGCCCGTCAGGCAGACCGGGCAGGCCGAAGTAGGCCAGCGCAAGAACGGTGAAGCCGTGCGCGGACAGATCCTCCGCGTCTTGTTCATGCAGGCCACCCTCGGCGCCGCCGAGCAGGAGCACGCCAGGTGCGGGGCCTGCGCCATCGGGCGTGGCGAGCACACCGACGAGCCCGCCCTCCCGGATCGGCCGCTTGGTCACGTTCCTCACCATGGCTTCACTAAAGCACCGGCCACCGACAACCGGATCCGCGACGCGGCGCCGTCGCCGGACTGCCGCGCTTGTGGCGCCAGCGCGACGACTAGCCGAGACCGTGATCGCGGGCGTAGCGGATAGCGGCGTTCCTGTCGGCCGACCTGGTCTTGGCGAAGATGCGGTTGATGTGGCTCTTCACGGTGTAGGAGCTAAGGCATAGCTCCGCTGCGATGTCGGGGTTGGTCTTGCCCTGGGCGATCATGCTCAGAATCTCTGCCTCACGCTGCGTAAGGCCGTCAGGCAGCTGCGCGGGGAGCCTCGGTCCGCCGGGCCTGCCGGGTCGTGACGCCGCCGCAACCAGCGCGGAGCGCACGCCGGGATCCAGGACCGACAGGCCCATGGCGGCGCTGCGCAGTGCCTGCGCGATGTCGGCCCGGCTAGCGTCCTTGGTGAGGTAGCTGCGGGCCCCGGCCTGCAAGGCGGCAAGGATCGACGCGTCGTCGTCATAGGTCGTGAGCACGACCACGGCGACACCGGGATGCCGGTGCGTCAGCCGCGCCGTCGTGTCGATGCCGTCGAGCACGGGCATGTGCAAGTCGAGCAGGATCGCGTCCGGGTTCTCCTTAGCCACGAGGCGCAGCGCCTCCTCGCCATTGGCCGCCGACCCGACCACCTCGATATCGGGCAGCAGGCCGAGCAGAGCCACGAGTCCCTCCCGCACGCTGGCTTGATCGTCAGCGACCACGATCCGCAGCGGTTTCGTTGCGGCCTGCCCGGTCATTGGGGCACCCTCGCGACCACTACCCAGTTGTCGCCATCACGGCCCGCGCTGAGCGTGCCGTCCAGGAGCAGCAGGCGCTCGCGCATCCCCGTCAGCCCGAATCCGCCGTTAACGGTGGCCAGGCGTGGCTCGGTCTGGTCGTGCCCGTCCTCGCTCAGGTGACTGGTCACGATGAGACTCGTGTCGCCGTCTGAGTACTGAAGACGGATCCCCACTGGCTGGTGCGGTGCGTGCTTGGCCGTGTTCACCAGCGCTTCTTGTGCGGTCCTGGTCAGGGCGAGCCCGGCATCGGGCGACAGCGGCCGCGGCTGGCCGGTGACTTCCAACGTCACCGGAGCACCGTGGCGGCGCTGGTGACTCGCGCTCAGCTCGGCCAGCCCCTGAGGCAGCGGCGGCGTCTGCCCTCTGAGCGCATGCACCGCGCGCCTGGTTTCGGCGAGTCCCTCGGCCGCCATCCGGTGCGCCTGCTCCAGCAGGTCTACTGCCCGCTCCTCGTCGTGCTGGTCGGTGAGCACGGCCTGGGCGAGCTGGATATTCAGCCCGAGCGCACCGAGCGAGTGCGCAAGCACGTCGTGGATCTCGCGGGAAATCCGGGTGCGCTCGTTCAGCGTCGCCACCTTGGCCTGCTCCGCATGCAGTTCGTCCGACCTGGCCAGCAAGGCGGCGGCCTGTTCCGCCTGCACGCGGTGCCAGCGCCGGCCGCTGCCGAGCAGGTAAGCGATCAGCAGTATGCCGGGGAACTCGACTGTCGTGCCTATGCCTTCGCCGAGTACGAGCCCTGCGGACACGGTCCCCAGTATCGCGAGCCCCAAGACCGTCCATGCGGTCACCAGGCTCGAACGGCTTCCTGCCGCGGCCACCGCGATGCCGCTAGGGATAAGCAGGTCGCCGCCCGACGGCAGGGCAGCTGCCACGCTGCACGTGAGCGCTACGAACGCAAACACGTAGGGCAGGAGGAAGCCGAAGCGGGCCCGTCTCGGTGCGGTGCTCTCAACGAAAGCCCACAAGGCCATGAGGACGGTCGCGACGGCGAAGATGACAGCCTCACTGACGCCGTCAGCTGCGCCAGGCCACGCAGACGTGAATGTGAGGATGCCCGCCAACACCAGCAAACTGGTGCGCATCACCACATTAGCGACCCGCACCATATCCTCATCGTAGCTCCCTGAAGCCTGGCTGAAGCCGCACAGAGAATTCAGCCCTTGCACCTTGCACACGGTTCCCCTATGGCTACGCCGCGCTGGCCAGGCCGGGCATGACCGAGTCGAGCGAGCCCGCGGTCTCGGCGATCACCCCGCCCGCGATCACCGCCACGAGCACTGAAGTACTCACCGGAGCCTCCCTCATTCCGCGGTCCGGCCGCCGGGCCGGCGGTCAGGACTGACGCTAGAAGCCTGCCTGGTGGCCACGCTTCGGCTCGCGGCGTGATCCACGGCATGAAGTTCTGGTTTGAGACTCATGCCGCGCAGGGCCGGGTTTCATACCGCGCGCCAGCGAAATCAGCCCGCCGGGCCGGCGCCTGCGCGGCGGTGAGGCCCGGAGGCTCTGAGGCGTGACTCAACCGGAAAGGAAGCCACAGATGTCACATGTCTCAGAGATCCGCGAGCACAAACGGCCGGTCCCGACGGGCCGACTCGCCAGGACGCTGCACTGGCTGCGCTGGCCGCTGCTTGCGGCCTGGGTGGTGGCGGCAGTCCTGCTGTACCCGCTGGCGCACAACCTGGCCAATGTGGCCAACAACACGGCCGCCGCGAACCTGCCGTCCTCGGCGTCATCGACCCGCGTGCTGCTGATTGAGCAAGCCGCCGAGCGCGGCCAGGCCGAGACCGACGCCGCAATAGTTGTGCTCGCCCGCGAGCACGGCCTGACTGCGGCGGATATCGCGGCAGCGACTTCGGCGCGCACCGCAGTGGCCCGCCTGGTCGGTCACGTCGATGGTCTTGACGCGCCCGGGCCGGAGCAACGGTCAGCCGACGGCGAGGCGGTGGAGTTCTCGGCCGGGATTACCGCGCCTACCGCCAGCGCGCAGAGCGCTGATGTCACGGCCGTCCAGGCGATCAGGCAGGCGGTCGCCGGGCCGGCTAGCCGGATCCGCGACGGCCTCCAGGTTGCCGTGGCCGGCCCGGCGGCGGTGAATGCAGATACCAACGTCAGCAGCGGTGCCGTAAACGCGCTGCTCATCACCGCGATCGGCATTATCGCGATCATCCTGCTGATCGCCTACCGCAGCCCATTGCTCTGGCTACCGCCGCTGATCGGCGCGATATTGGCCCTGGACGTCGGCAAGGCCGCAGCCCACGGGCTCGCCAATGCCGGGCTCACGGTCAGCGGTCTGTCGGTCGACATCCTGACGGTGCTGGTCTTGGGCGCCGCCAGCGACTACGCCCTCCTGCTCGTGCACCGCTACCGCGAGGAACTGCGCGGCCACGCCGCCAAGGAGGACGCGATGGTGGCCGCGCTGCGGCGAACCCTGCCAACACTGCTGGCCTCGGCCGGAACAGTCGTATGCGCGATGCTCTGCCTGCTGGCAGCGCAATCGGCAGCCCTGCACGGGCTTGGCCCGGTTGGCGCCGTTGGCATTGCCGCGGCGCTGCTCGTCCAGGTCACGTTCCTGCCTGCGCTGCTGCTCATTGGTGGCCGGCCGCTGTTCTGGCCCCGCGTGCCAAGGGCGGGCCAGGCCGGCCGCGAGGAATCCAGGGTCTGGTCGGCTGTCGGCGCCAGGGTGAGCCACCATACTTTGCCGGTCATGGTCGCGGCCGTGTTCGTGCTGGGCGCGGCGTGCGCCGGGCTCGCCGCGCTCCACATCGACAACAACCCGGTGGCCTCCGTGAAGGGTCATCCCGGCAGCGTGACCGGCACGCAGCTGCTCCTCGAGCACTTCCCAGCGCAGGACGCCTCCCCGCTGGACCTGCTCGCCCCGCCCGGCGAAGCCGGCGCCGCCGCAGCTGCGGCGCGGGCGACTACAGGCGTTTCCGCGGTGACGGCGGGCCCTCGGGTCGGCACCTACGACTACTACTCAGTCAGCTTGTCGGCCCCGGCCTACAGCGCCGGCGCCTACGCCACAGTCGCGAGCCTGCGCGATCACCTTGGCCGCGGTGCGCCGGGCGCTCTCGTCGGCGGGAATCAGGCCATCCAGTACGACATCATCCAGGCGGCGCGGCACGACGCCCTGGTGCTGATACCGCTGGTGCTCGTCGTGATCTTCATCGTGGTCGCGCTGCTGCTGCAGGCAGTAGTGGCGCCTCTCCTGCTCATCATCACGACGGCGATCAGTTTCGCGGCCTCATTCGGGCTGTCCAGCCTGCTGTGGCGCGGGCTCGGCTTCTCCGGCATCGAAGCCCAGATTCCGCTGTACGTCTTCATATTCCTGGTCGCGCTCGGGGTTGACTACAACATCTTCCTGACCGCACGCATCCGGGAGGAGTCCCGGCACGCCGGCATCCGGCCAGGGACCTTGCGCGGGCTCGCCGTCACCGGTGGCGTCATCACCGCCGCCGGTCTTGTGATGGCCGGTACCTTCGGCGACCTTGCCCGCATCCCCTACGTTCCGGTCACCGAGGTCGGGATCGCGGTCGCGGTCGGCGTCCTGCTCGACACCCTGCTCGTCCGCACCGTGCTCGTGCCCGCCAGTCTGCTAGCGATCGGAGAGCGAGTCTGGTGGCCGGCCCGCTCGGCCTGACCCGCTGGCCGAAATCGCCGCGCGCAGCACTGCCAGGCAGCCAGCGGTCGCCGGGCCGTCAGCGCCCGCAGCATGCCAGCTGCCCATGACCGCTCCAACCACGTCCGGTCCCTCCGGCCTGGGGCCGGCCACCAGCACGCGGTTCAGCCCGATCGCCAGCGCAGCTCCGGCCGGCCAGGCCCGGTACCGGAAGCCGCGCACGGCGGCCGGGCCGATAGCCTGATTGCTCCTGGTCGCGGCGCTGCCCTCGGTCTGGACGAGTTCGGTCATCGCTTCGATCCAGGCCGGGTCGCGGGCCGCGTCGTAGATCCACCGGGCGCCGAGCTCACTATGCTCGGCCTCGGCGATCAGTGCCGTCGCCGGGTCCGCCTGGCTGTCACCGGCCAGCTGGCGCAGGGGCGCGCCGCGGTAGCTCATCGGGATCTGGTACACCGCTGTCCCGTCGGTGAGCAGGTGCGTCTCCAGGCCCACTGCGCCCGCCGGGTCCTCCAGCCGGAAGAATCCGACCGGGCGGGTCGCCGGCACGCCGCCGCTCGAGTACCAGGGCTGGCGCGCCATCCAGCCAGGCAGGAAGTCACGAAACGTGGGGGTCAGCGTGGCCATCCCAGAACCCTAGCGAGACGTCCTGAATGGCACCTGCCCGACCGCAGCCACGCGCCGCCGCTCACGGCCGTTCCAGTGCTCTACGTCCGCGCCGCACCGGGCGGCCCATCCGCACTGGAAACACCTACGGCCACGCGTCTTCTGCACCCGAGGCGGTGCGCGCCCGCGCAAGCGCCTCCGCACCCACGGCATTGAGCGTCTCGCCCCGCCCTCGCAGGGACGGCGCCGCCGCGAACGGGAGGACGGCGACAAGCGCGACCGCCGCGCAGCCGGTCAGGAAAAGCCGGATGCCGACGACGGTTCCGACCGGGCCCGCGATCGCGTAGCCGGCCGGCAGGCCGAGCTCGGAGCCCAGCAGGTCGAACGCTGCGACCCGAGCCAGGACGGGGGCCGGGACTGCGCTCTGCATCGCCGTCTGGAAGATGACGATCTGCGCGCCCATGGCCAGGCCGCTGACGACCGCCGTAGCCGCGATAACAGGCAAAGGCGCCCCAAGGCCAAGCGCGAGGGCCTCGGCTATCCCAGCCGGGCACAGGCAGGCGACCAGCAGGGCGGGACGGCCCAGCCGCATGTGTCCGGCCGCGAACTGCCCGGCAACGACTCCGACCGTCAGGCAGCTGCTGATTACTCCCCAGGCAGCGGCCCCGCCGAGGTACCGCAGCGCGATCGTCGGGCCGAGCACGGCCAGCGGCGCCAGGATCAGCATGGAGAACACCGTCCATTGCAGGGTCAGCAGCCAAAGCCAGCGAAGCCGCCGGAAGACCTGCCAGCCGGTCAGCAGCTGCTCCAGCATGCCCGCCTCCCCCGCCGTCCCGTGCCGGGCGACGGGTATGCGCGCGGCCGCGAGGCAGGCCGCGGCCACGCCGAGCACGGCTGCCTCGGTCGCGAATCCCGCACCCGGCCCGAGAATCGCCACGACAGCTCCGGCGATCGCCGGCGCGACGATCGTGACCGACGAGGAGACACCGCCGATCAGGGCGTTGGCGGCCGCCAGCCGCTGGCCCTCCACGACGTCCGGCAGCACCGCCGCGCTGACCGGGCCGAAGAACCCGTTCGCGCAACCGTAGACGGCCGACCCGGCCAGCAGGACGGCGAACGACGCCGAATGGCTCAGCAGCGTCACCGCCAGGGCAACGGCCGCGGCCATCCGGACGGCGGTCGAGAGCACCAGGATCCGGCTGCGCGCCCATCGGTCACCCGCCACGCCGCCGGCCAGCGAGAGCGCCAGACCCACTGCCGCCTGGACCGCCAAGACGACGCCGAGCTTCCCGGCCGAGCCGGTGACCTTGAGGACGGCGAAGCTCTCCGTAACCGGCAGCAGCCCGCTGGCGGCGCTGCAGCCGACCAGGCCGATCAGGATCAAGCGCAGCCGACGATCCGCCAGCAGCGAAGGCGCCTTATCCGTTCTCCCGCACAGTGAGACATCTTGCGCGCTCCTCCCCCCTGGGGCAACTCGGCAGGCGGCGTTGCTTCGCATGACTGCTGTAGGTTTGGGCGAATGCGCGACTTGGTCAGCCTGCCGAAAGCGAACTTGCACGTCCACCTCGAGGACGCGATCCGGCCGGAGACGCTGGCCGAGATCGCGGCGTCTCATGGCGTGCGGCTTCCGGCAAGCATGCCGATCACCGATTCCGCGTCCTTCTTCGCTGCCCACGATATTGCCCGCAATTGCCTGCAGACCTTCGCGGACTTCTACCGGATAGCCGTGGAGTACTGCGCGGACGAGGCCGCGCAGGGAACCAGCTATGCCGAGGTGTCGTTCACAGCGGCTGGCCACGGCGAGCGGCTGGGCGACATGGAGATGCCGCTGCGGGCGGTGCTCGAGGGCCTGGGCCAGGGCCAGGCAGATCACGGCCTGCAGACCCGGCTGCTGCTGGATCATTCGCGGCGCCGGCCAGTCGAACGGGCGTGGGCGACGCTCCGCCTCGCGGAGTCCCATGCGGACAAGGGAGTGGTCGCCCTGGGACTGTCCGGCCCTGAAGCCCATCCGGGAGATCCGTTCGTCGCCGTGTTCCGCGCCGCTCGCGCTGCTGGCCTGCACGTCGTGCATCACGCCGGCGAAGCCGCCGGCCCGGCCAGCATCCGCCAGGCCATCACGACGGGCAGTGCGGAGCGGCTCGGTCACGGCATCCGGGTTCTCGACGACGATGAACTGACCGCGCAGGTGCGCACCCTGGGCATCCCGCTGGAGGTCTGCCCGAACTCCAACGTGCTACTTGACCTCGCCCCGTCGCTGGCCGAGCATCCGCTGCCCCGGCTGCTGGATGCAGGATTGGCGGTCACCGTGAACACCGATATCCCGGCAATGACCGGCGTCGGCCTCGCCGAGGAGTACCGCTTGCTGCAGGAAGCCTTCGGGTACAGCGACTCGGTCATCGCCGGCCTGGCCCGTGCCGGGGTGCGGGCGTCGTTCGCACCGGCGGATCTGCAGGCCCAGCTGCTGGCGGGGATCGACGACTGGGAGAGGGCCTAGCCGCGAAGGTGCGCGGCCGCCACCTTCTTCGGCACGCACATGCGCCACGCGTCGGTGATTAGCTCGCGCATCTCCTCGATACTGAGCTCGGACATCCAGGCCCGGACCCAATTGAAGCGCTCGTCGCTCGGCCTCGGCATGAAGAACTTCTCCGGCTCCGCGGCGATCAGCGCGGCCCGCTCTTCGCGCGGGAATCCGAACGCCATCACTGTCTCGTCGGGACTCAGCGCGAGGTAGACAATCCGGCCGATCCGGAACCTGACCGAGTCGTGGATCAGGTGCTCAGAGGTTCGCGGCAGCGCCATTGCGCAGGACCGCACGTCATCGGCCGTCACCATGCAGCTAACTCCGTCCCGCGCTCGGCCGGGCGGCCGGCGCTGGCGCCACGCTAGCCTGCGGGTCTGACAGCCGGATGTCCCGCGGCTATGACGCCAGCCACAGCCGCGGGACACTCCGCCTTAGCGCGAGGTCAGCCTGGCCCGCTCTCACCTTCCGACTCCAGGACGCCGAGCAGCATCAGCCGCTCCACCGCCACCCCGCGCGACGGGACCTGACCGGCCCCGGCCGCCCACTCCCGCCAGACCGGGAAACGGTCCCGGTCGTAGTCCTCGTGGTCGTACTCCACGTCGTCACCGATCATCGCCCGCACTGCGGCCAGCCGCTCGGGCTGCCCGAGACCGGGCCACGGCAAGTACTCGATCGTCCAGGACAGCCTGGGGGTGCCCCCCTGGTTGCACGTACGCAGGTGCAGGTGGAAGGCGACGACATCGCCGGGCTCGGTCTCGACCACAACGTGCGGCCACTCCCAGCTCTCGAATCCGGACACGGCCGGCTCGGCCCCGCAGTACTGCCGCAGCAAGCGCTCGAACTCGGGCACGTGAGAGCCGGGAATGAAGCGGAGCGCGCCCGTCTCGGCTGTACGCGGCTCCAGGTCCACCCAGAACGCTACGCCCCCAATGTCGGGCCCCTGCCGCGCGTGCCAGGACGAGTCGCCGGTAAAGCAGGTCGCGGTGCCGACCGACGGCACGGTCGGACGGCCGAGCAACTCCGCGGACACGCCGAATGTCCTGCGGTCGTCGGCGATGAGCGCCAGGCTGAACGGCGCCCGGTTGACCGCGAGCGGCAGGTAGTCGCCGCTGATGCCGCCCAGGTCGTTGGGCTCGGTCGCCAGCCGGCCGAACGCGTCGGTCAGCGCGCCGGCTACCTCCTCGCGCAGCGTAGCGGCCTCGGCCTGGCTGAGCAGGCCGCGCAGCGTCACGTACCCGAACGTGCGGAAATGCAGGATCTGCTGATGTGTAAGCATGCTGAAGCTCCTTGTCGGCTTGACGGGTCATAGACGAGGCAAGCCGGACAGGAGGTCCTCGTGCCGATCAGGCTCAGATACGCACGGTCATGAGCATACGCCGGTTACCGGCGGTGCCCGACGAACACGTGCCGCAGCCCCGGTTCGTCGCCAGACCCGGCGTAGGCGGCCGCCATGTTGCCTGGTTCAGCGTCGAACCCTGCCGCAGTCAGCACCCGATGCCAGGTTTCATACCGGAACGAGCCGAGTCTGTGCGACTCGCGTACCACCTCGACGCGGTTGTCCTCGGAGCGCAAGGTGAACTCGTATTCGACCTCGATCCACTCGTCGGCCGGGTCCGGGTCGCGGGTTCGCTCCCGGAAGCTCGCCTGCCTGCCAGTCTCGTCCTGGCCGCCACCACCGCCGCTTCCCGGCCGGAACGTATCGGCCGTGTGGTCGGGCGCGAACACCGCAATGCCGCCGGGGCGGCAGTGCGCGAACGCAGTCTGCGCCACCAGCAGCAACTCCTGCTCGCTCGTGACGTAGTCGACGGCATCGTGAACCAGTACGCCGTCAAACAGGCGGCCGAGGCGGATCGTCAGCATGTCGCCCTGGATGTGCTCGCACTCGGGGTTGAGCTCAGCGGACACGGCCAGCATCTGCCCCGACCGGTCCACGAGCGTGAGGGCGAACTGGTGCTTCAGGTACCAGGCCACGTGGCCGCCGCCGCTGCCCAGATCCAGCACGCGCCGGACCGGGACGAGCGCTGACGCAAAGACACGCGCGAGCGACGCCGCGTCCTGCTCGTACTCCCCCACCGGCGAGATCAGCGGCCACCACTGCGCGAGGTCCGAGTACAGGCGATACTCCCCCGGCGCGTCAGCCACGCCCGCCATCATGGCGCACGGCAGCTTCCTTCTGCTTAGCCGGCCGCGACGCCGGCCTGGACGATCCGCTCCTGCACGCTCGCGAGCGCCTCGCCGACGCAACCGGGCTGCTCGTGCCACGGCAGGTGCCCGGCCCCGTGGATGACCCTGACCTCGGCACCGGGTATCAGCGCGGCCGTCTGCTCGCCCTGGCTGAGCGGCATCGGGCTCCGCTCGCCAAGCACCGAGATCACCGGCACCGGGATCTCAGCCAGCCGGGCGGCGAACCCGGCCGCCAGATGCTCCCTCACCGAGGCGACAGTGTCCCTGTGCGCCGGCACGCAGACCCGCAGCTCACCCGGAGCCGGCGCCGCGGCGGGGTCAGCAAAGTAGCCGGGCCAGACCAGGCAGAGCTGCTCGCTCGCGACGTCGTCGTCCGGCTCGGCGGCACCGAGTTCGGCCGCGATCTCTTGCAGCCGCGCGGCCGCTTCCGGCAGCAACCGGGCCGCCAGCGCCGCGCCCACATCGGCCGAGCCGCCGTCGCCGATGACACCCAGGCCGTCAACGAGCACGAGTGCCGCTACCCGGTCGGGCCGGGAGAGAGCTAGGTGCAGTGCCAGGTGAGCGCCGAAGGAGTGCCCCATCACGACGGCCCGTCGCACGCCGCGGGCGTCCAGCACCGCCGTGGCGTCGGCGACGTGCTGCTCGAGTGTGTACGGACCAGAGGTGGCGGACGGGCTGATGCCGCGCTGCTGGAAGGAGAGGAAGCGCCAGTTGGCCACCTCCGGGCCGAGCATGCGGCCGTAGTCGTTCATTCCGGGGCCGCCATGCAGGAAGAGGACGGCTGGTCCCTCCCCCGTCTCCCAGCCGGCGATCGTGCCCGCCATAAAGGACGTCTCGGTCATTGCGCCACCATAGCGTCCGAGCGTGCACCGCGACGCGGCCGCCTGATACCGGCGGGAGCACGTAGTCTTTGGCGGGGGTCTCATCGAGCCCAGGAGGATGACGCGTTGGCCAAGACACCGGATACTGGCCGGACCGCCCCGGACTTCACCCTTCCCGGAGTTGTGGTCAGGGACGGCGAGGCCGCCGAGGCCGACTACTCGCTGTCCGCGCATCGCGGGCGCCCGGTCGTGCTCGCGTTCTACCCGGGCGACAACACGAGCGTCTGTACCAAGCAGCTCTGCTCTTATACCTCCGGCCTGGAGAACTTCACGAACTTCGGCGCCGACGTGTGGGCGATCAGCCCGCAGGGCCTGGCCAGCCATGAGCAGTTCGCCCGCAAATACGACCTGCCCTTCCCGCTGCTGGCGGACGAAGGCCTGAAGGTGAGTCGGCAATACGGGATCACGCTCGGCGGCGCGGGCCTGCGGCGGTCGGTTTTTGTCGTCGACGCCGACGGCATCCTGCGGTGGAAGCACGTGACACTGGTGGGCCTGACGTTCCCGTCCGCCGAGGCAATCTCGGCTCAGCTCGCAGCCCTGACGGCAGCCTGAATGCGGATCCTGTTTGTCGGCGGGACGGCTTTCGTCGGCCGCTACATCGCGCAAGCAGCTGTCGATCGTGGCCACGACGTCACGCTGTTCCACCGGGGCAGGACGGGAACCGACTTGTTCCCGCAGGCCACCCACCGGTTCGGCGATCGCGATGCCGACTTGTCCGCGCTGGCCGACGGCGCCTTCGACGCGACCATCGACGTATGCGCGTACTTCCCGCGGCAGGTCCGCTCACTCGCCGCGGCCCTGGATGGGCGGGGTGGCCGACACGTACTGGTCTCGAGCGTCTCCGCGTATAAGGTGCCGCTGCCCTGGGGTTACGACGAGAGCGCTCCGCTGGCGGACTGCGCCGACCCCGAGGCCGAGTTCGTTACCCTCGAAAACTACGGTGGCCTGGAAGCCGAATGCGAGCGGGCGGCCAGCGAGATATACGGCCCGCAGGCGCTGATCATCCGGCCGGCTTACGTGATCGGACCGCATGATCATTCTTATCGCTTCACGTGGTGGGTCGACCGGATCGCGCGCGGCGGGACGGTGCTGGCGCCCGGACGGCCGGAGGATCCGATCCAGCTCATCGACGCGCGCGACCAGGGAACCTGGGCGATCGGACTGGTTGAGCGGTCCGTCGCCGGTGCCTTCCACGCGGTGAGCCCGGCTCCGCCGTTCGGTCTCGGCGAGATGCTGGAGGCGATCGCGGCCGAGGTGGCGCCGGCCGGCACGCGGCTTGTCTGGGTCGACACCGACTTCCTGCTGGCCGAGGGCGTCGACGGCGAGGCCCTGCCGCTGTGGAACGCGGGCGACCCGAACGAGGCGAACGCGAACTCAGCTGACCCGGCCGCCGCCTTGGCGACGGGGCTGGCACCCCGGCCGCTGCGCGAGACCGTTGCCGACATTCGGTCGGCGCAGCGCCCACCCGGCGGCCCGCCGGACGGCGTCGGCATCTCGGCGGAGCGCGAAGCGCAGTTGCTGGCCCGCTGGGCCGCCAAGACGGGCGGCTGACCTGAGCTCAGTGCGGGCGCAGGGTATCCGTGCCTTCCTCGTCGGGCTCGGGACCACCGAACTCGTCCTCGTCCTCAGCGGAGTCTGACCCGCCGAGCACGTCGGTGGCCTCCTCGTCAGGATCTGGACCACCAAGTTCGTCCTCGTCCTCACCCGGATCGTGCCCGCTGAGCAGATCCGTGGCCTCCTCGTCAGGCTCTGGGCCGCCGAAAACGTCCGAGTTAGGTGCCATGTCGCCCTCCTGGTCGCCGAGTTCAGATATGCGAGAGCAAACCGCTGACGCAGCCAGTCTGCCACCAAGAGCGCAAGCCGGGCAGTTGTGTTGCCGGGCCCGGCCGCCGGTATCGCAGGGCGCTTGCCCGCCGGTACAGATTCCGGCCAGTCAGGAGCGCGAACGGGCCTCCTCAAGCCCTCGGGCCACGAGGACACGAGCGAGGTGCTCGCGGTACGCCCGTCCGCCGTTGAGGTCATCGGGCGGGCTCGTGCCCTCCGCGGCGTGCGCCGCCGCGTCGCGCAGCTCCGATCCGGCGGCGACTGCCCGCTCGACCGCGCCTGCTCGCAGCGGCGTGGAGCCCATGTTGACTAGAGTCACGCTGCCGCCCTGCACGGCTACTCCGACGATCGCCCAGTCGATCCCGCGCTTGGTGAATTTCTGGTATGACCAGCCGGTCACGTGCGGCTTCGGGATCCGGATCTCCGTCAGCAGCTCACCCGGCCGCAGCGCGGTCTCGAACAAATCGAGGAAGAAATCGCCGGCCGGAATCTCGCGGCTGCCGGACGCTCCGCGGGTCACTAGCGTCGCGCCCAGCGCCAGGATCACCGCGGGAAGGTCGGCGGCCGGGTCGGCGTGCGCGAGCGATCCGCCGATCGTGCCGCGGTGCCGTACTTGCGGGTCGCCAACCTGCCCGGCGGCATGGGCGAGCAGCGGCAGTTCGGAACCAAGCAGGCCGGACCTGGCTACCGCGTCGTGGCTGGTAAGGGCGCCGATCACGATGTGACCGTCCTGCTCGGCGATATAGCTGAGCTCCCCGATCCGGCCGATGTCGATGAGGGTCTCGGGTACGGCCAGCCGCAGCTTCATCAACGGCAGCAGCGAATGCCCTCCGGCCAGGAACTTCGCATCCTCGCCGCCTTGGACGGCCAACTCGAGCGCCTCGTCGACCGAGGCCGCGCGCGTGTAGGTGAAGGGTGCCGGGATCAACTGGGCCGCCTCCCGCTGGCGGCCGCGAGCACCGCCCTGACGATGTTGTGGTAGCCGGTACACCGGCACAGGTTGCCCTCGAGGGCAGTCCTGACGTCGTCCTCGGTGGGATCGGGATTCTCGGCCAGCAGCGAGACGACGGCCATGACCATTCCCGGCGTGCAGAATCCGCATTGCAGGGCGTGCTCCGCCCGGAACGCGGTCTGCACGGGGTGCATCTCGCCGTCGGGGGCGGCCAGCCCTTCCACGGTCGTGATCTCGCCTCCATCCGCCTGGGCCGCGAGAACCGTGCACGACTTCACCGACCGGCCGTCCAGCAGCACCGTGCAGGCCCCGCATGAACTCGTGTCGCAGCCGACATTGGTCGCGGTGAGGCCGGCCGCATCGCGCAGGAAGTGGACGAGCAGCGTGCGGTCCTCCACCTCGGCGGCGACCTCGCTGCCGTTCGCCGTCAACGTGACCTTCACCGGCCCTCCCTCGCGTCGCTGATCGCGGTCCAGACCCTCTCGGGCGTGACCGGCATGTCGATGTGGCGCACGCCGAGATGGCTCACCGCGTCGATGACGGCGTTCTGCGTCGCGGGCGTGGCGCCGATCGTGCCCGCCTCCCCGATGCCCTTGGCCCCGAGCGGGTTGATCGTCGCCGGCGTCTCGCTCGCCAGCAACTCGAAGCTGGGCAGCTCGGCGGCAGTGATGATCGCGTAGTCCACCAGCGTGCCGGTGACCGGGTTACCCGCCGCGTCGTAGCGCATCTCTTCCAGCAGCGCCTGCGCTACGCCCTGGGCGATGCCGCCGTGGCGCTGGCCCTCGGCCAGCAGCGGGCTCAGGACGGTTCCGGCGTCATCGACGGTGACGTGCCGCAGCATCGTGGCCTTGCCGGTCTCGGTGTCGACCTCCGCTACCGCAAGGTGCGTGCCGAACGGGAACGTCGGCTGGCCCTCGGTGTAGTTGACCGACGCGGCCAGGCCGTCCTCGCCCGCGTGGCCGGCCACCTGCGCCCACGTCCTGCTAGCTTCCGGATCGCCGCGCACGTGCCACAGGCCGCGATCGACGTCGAGCTCAAGGTCGGACTCGCTCGCCTCGAGCATGTCCGCCGCTACCCGCCGGGCCTGCTCCCGGACGTCGACGGCAGCCTTCTGGACCGCAACGCCGCCGAGCTGCAGCGACCGTGACGCGTACGTTCCCACGCCCAGCGGGATCAGGTCGGTGTCCCCGTGCACGACGGTGACCTTGTCCATGTCGATGCCCAGCTCGGCCTGGACGAGCATGGCCCAGGCGGTGTGGTGGCCCTGGCCGTGGGCCGAGCTGCCCGTATAGACCGTTGCGGTGCCGTCGTCGTGCACGACCAGACGCGCCGTCTCGCCGCCTGCGGCGTCGGCGGCGGTGATCTCCACGTAGCTAGCCACGCCGATGCCCAGCTGGCGCACGTCGCCCCGCTCGCGTCGGCGCGCCTGCTCGGCCCGCAGTTCCTGATAGCCCGCCCCGGCCAGTACTTTGTCGAGCGCCGCTGAGTATGCGCCGGTGTCGTAGACCGCGCCGCACGGCGAGTTGAACGGGAACTTGTCCGGCGGCACCAGGTTGATCCTGCGCACGTCCGCCGGGTCCATCCCGATCTCGACAGCGAACAGGTCGACCGCACGCTCTACCGCGGCCGTCGCCTCTGGCCGTCCGGCGCCGCGATACGCCGAGATCGGGGTCGTGTTCGTCACGATCACCCGGTAGGCGGTCTCCGCCGTCCCGATGTCGTACGGGCCCGTGGCCATCAGGCTGGTCAGGAACGGCAGAAAACCGCCCATCCGCGGGTAGGCGCCGGTGTCCTGGACGATCTCCAGCCGGTAGGCGAGGATGCGGCCGTCGAGGGTGCCGCCGATCTTGATGACCTGCCGCTGAGCCCGCCCGTGCGTCATCCCGAGCAGGTTCTCGCTGCGGGTCTCGGCCCAGCGCAGCGCTCGGCCTGTGTGCTTGGCCGCCCAGGCCACCAGCAGCGCGTCGCGGTCCAGCCCGATCTTGGCGCCGAATCCCCCGCCAACGTCGGGGGCGACCACCCGGATGCTGTCGGGGTCCAGCCCGAGCGCGCCCGCCAGGACGAACCGAGAGATCTGCGCGTTTTGCGTGCTGACCCAGACGGTGAGCTTGCCCGCTGCCCAGACCGCCGCAGCCGCCCGGCCCTCCATCGGCACGGGCGCCAGCCGCTGATTCTCGATCGTGCGCTCGACGACCACCTCGCAGCCGTCGAAAGTCGTGGCGTCGGCAGGTGCACCGAAGGTCACGGCGACGTTGGTCCCGGCCGCCGGGAACAACAGCGACTCGCCGGCCAGCGCCGCGTCCGCGCCGATGACCGGAGGCAGCGGCTCGTAATCCACGCTGACCAGCTCGGCGGCGTCCTCGCCCTGGTAATGCTCGGTCGTGATCACCATCGCTACGGGCTCGCCGACGAACCTCACCCGGTCGACGGCCAGCAGCGGCTCCGTCCAGGGTCCGCCGAGCGGCAGCGGAGCGGCCTCGCCGCCGTCACCGCCGTCACCGCCGCCGCCGCCGTCATCGGGCGGCGGAGGGGGCAGGTCGTCCAGATCGTTCGCGGTCAGCACGGCGAGCACCCCAGGCGCCTCTCGCGCCGCCGCGGCGTCAATCCCGGTGATCAGGGCGTGCGCAATCGGGCTCCGGACGAACGTGACCCGCGCTGCCTGCGTGAGCTCCGGTACCCGCAGGTCATCAACGTACGTGCCACCAGCGGTCAGCAGGCGCGGGTCTTCTGTCCGCACGACTCGGGTACCCAGGATGCTCATGAAGCTCCTCTGCCTTGCCTGCCTTCCGATGCATGACACTGGAGCGGCCGCGCCCTTGGCCCGGTGCCAGCAGTGGGCTCAGTATCACGGTGCTGGATGCGCTACTGCAACCTATGGCGGGCATATCGAGACTTCGTGGGCAGCGCCCGGTTCTGTGCCGAGTCGGCCGTTACATCCGTGTACCGGTGACGTCGGGCGCCGCGTCCGGGTACAACAAGGGTTACCGTGCCGTTTCGCCTGGCTCACCCGAAGGGACGCGCCATGATCGAGCCTTATCAGGCCCTGGGCTTGGTACCGACTATGCGCGGCATCCGCCACCGCGACGAGATCGAGACGAATCTCGACCACCTCTCTCACCTGATCAAGGCGGCGTCGTGGCTATCAAGCCTGGATCTGCCGGTGCGGTTAATCTGCGTTCCCGAGGGAGCCCTGCAGGGTTTCAACGACGAAGTCCTTGACCTGGATCACGAGGAGTTCGCCCGCGAATGCGCAATCGACATCCCTGGCCCGGAGACGGACTATCTTGGCCGGCTAGCCCGGCAGTGGAATGCCTTTCTGATGGCCCAGGCTAAGGCCAGGCACCCTGAGTTTCCCGGCCGTTTCTTCAACGTCGGGTTCGTGCTCAGCCCGGACGGCGAGATCGTCCTGCGCCACCACAAGCTCGTCCCGCTGCTGCCGGTCGAGCACTCGGTGACGCCGCACAATGTCTGGGACAAGTGGATCGAACTGTATGGCCACAGCCTCGACGCGTTCTACCCGGTCGCCGACACCGAGATCGGCAGGCTGGGGTTCCTGATGGCCAACGAGGGGTCGTACCCGGAGAACGCGCGCGGCCTGGCCATGAATGGCGCCGAGGTCGTCTACCGCGGGCCCTACCCGCACCCGCACGTCGGCAACGGGCTGTTCGAGATCCAGAACCGCGCGAGGGCGCTCGACAACAACTTCTACCTGATCGCGTGCAATGTCGGCACGTACTACCTGAACTCCGAGTCCACCGTCCCGATCGACACCTTCGGCGGCGGATCAGCGGTCATCGACTACCGCGGCCAGATCGTCGGCCGGCACGACTACAGCGGCGGTTCTTCCTGGGTCGCCGGCACGATCGACGTCGGGGCCCTGCGCCGGTTCCGGGCCGGCGCCCAGTGGGACAACTGGATCAAGGACCTCACGACCGAGCAGTACCAGCTCATCTACGCCGAGCCGATCTATCCGAAGAACATCTACCTGCACCGCGCGCCCTACACGCATGCCGAGTACCGCGAGGAAGTCATAGACAAGCAGATCAGGCTCATGCACGAGCGAGACATCTGGGTGGAACCTGACGCGTGAACGGGCCGGTCACCGGCTGCCAGCTACTGCGCGGTGACCGGCCCGGAGCCGGGATGCGGCGAGGTCAGGCCTTGACGGCCTCGATCTCGAGGTGGAGCCCGATCTTGTCCGACACAACGACACCGCCGTTGGCCAGTGGCGCGTTGAAGCTCACGTTGAAGTCCCGCCGGTCAAGCTCGCCCGTCGCGGTGAAGCCAGCCCGAACGCCCCCATAGGGGTCCGGTCCGAAGCCGTTGAGCTCCAGGCGCAGCGGCACAGTCCTGGTAACGCCCTTGAGCGTCAGTTCGCCGTCCAGGATGTACTCGCCATCCTCGACGCGGATGCCGGTCGACTGGTAGGTCATCGTCGGGTAGGTCTCGACCTCGAAGAAGTCGGCCGACCTGATGTGGTTGTCCCGCTGCTCGTTGCCGGTGTCGATGGACTTCAGGTCGATCTCGGCCGTCACCGAGGACGCCGTCGGGTCGTCGGCGGTAACCAGCTGGCCGTTGAAGTTCGTAAACCGGCCGCGGACCTTGCTGACCATCATGTGCCGGGCCGAGAACCCGACTTCGGAGTGGACCGGGTCGATGTTCCAGGTGGCGGCCTCGTAGCCCGGGATCGCAGTCTCCGTGCTTGCTGCGGTCAAAGTGATCACTCCCGATCGCATGTAGTTGAAAGTCATCTTGTTGATAGCTCAACGAATATCATGGTGGCGCCAGGTTGTCAAATGTTCAACTACTTGGGGTATGCTTGGCGTATGGCCGACACAGAGATTCGCTGGCTGACAGCCGAGGAGCAGCGAGCGTGGCGGGCCTTCCTGACCGCCACGCAGACGTTGTTCTCGGCCGTCGAGGGTCAGCTGCAGCGTGAGTCGGGCATTCCGCACGGTTACTACGAAATCCTCGTCCGGCTCTCGGAGGCGCCCGGTCGTGCGCTGCGGATGAGCCAGCTAGCCGAGGCTTCGGCGTCCAGCAAGAGTCGGCTGTCGCACGCGGTGGCCCGCCTGGAAGAGCGCGGCTGGGTCGAGCGGCTTGACTGCCCGACCGACCGCCGGGGGCAGGTTGCCCAGCTCACTGACGCCGGTTATGCCGCGCTTGAGGCGGCTGCGCCCCGCCATGTCGAGCATGTCAGACGATCGATGTTCGACCACCTCGACGCCGACCAGGTGGCGCAGCTGACCGCGATCAGCGAGGCGATCATCGCGGCCTCCGACTCCCCCGTCGGCCCTGGCCTGGGCTGCTCGCTGGCATGCGACAGCGACGAAGAGGAGTCCGGCCCATGCGCCGCGGCTGCGTCCGAGTCGCCGTGCTGACGCCGGGCGCGGCGCCGGGCGCGGCGCCGGCACTCGCGGTCGTCGGCTAGCTGGACAAATCACCGGCTACTCGGCTGGCTGGGGATTCCTGGTGTCGTTCCGTCGGCACCGATTCTCCCCGGCCACCAGCGGCCGGGGTGATTTGTCCGACTCGGCTGCGCCGACGCGACCGGCTCCCCGCGGCGAGACCCGCGGGGAGCCGCCGCGGCGACGGTCAGCGTCCGACGAGATCCTGGAGGATCACGCCACCGCGGGCGACGATCGTGCGAAGGTAACTGCTCCTATCCCCGTCGCCGGAACTCTGCGCGGTGATCGTGCCGGTCGTGTCTCCGTTCGCGATGCTGCCGTTTGCCTCCAGCGATCCGT
>JASHUG010000245.1 GCA_030040155.1 Streptosporangiaceae bacterium
CAGCGACGCGCAGATCGTGGAGCTGACGCACGTGATCGCGCTGGAGAATATGCGAGCATCATGACGACCGCCACGCCGTCCGGAGCGGCGATAACGGTCGTGCCCGCGAACAGGGCCTCATGGGAGGACCTGCGGGTCGTCTTCGGGTCTCGCGGCGACCCGGCCAGATGCCAGTGCCAGTACTTCAAGACGACGCCCGCGCAGTGGCGGGCGCTGCGCGTCGATGAGCGCGCCGACCGGCTGCGCGAGCAGACCGGGTGCGGCCATCCCAGAACCGCCGCGACGAGCGGGCTGGTCGCCTACCTCGACGGCGAGCCCGCTGGCTGGTGCGCGGTCGAGCCACGCCCGGTCTATGTCCACCTGCTGGGTAGCCGGGTGGTGTGGGCCGCCCGCAACGAGGATCCGGCCGATGACGGTGTCTGGGCCGTGACCTGCTTTGTCACCAGGACCGGATTTCGCCGCCGCGGAGTCGCAGCTGCGCTGGCCGTGGCTGCCGTTGGCTTCGCCCGCGAGCGCGGTGCCAGGGCGATCGAGGGTTATCCGATGATCACCCACGCCGGACGGGAGATCACCTGGGGCGAGCTATACGTCGGCAGCCGCAGCATGTTCGCCGATGCCGGGTTTACTGAGGTCAGCAGGCCCACGCGGCGGCGCGTGGTGATGAGGATCGACTTCTAGAGCCCGTCATCGCCTAACTCCGGTTTGCGCGCGACGAGGATGTCGCGAACGATCCCCTGGTCGACCCGGTGCCTGAAGGCCTGGTAGGGCGGGTCATCAAACGGACGCAGGCCGGCGTCGGCGACGACGCTCGCGATGTCCTCGCGCCGCGCTACCAGCGTGTTCCACGCGATGCCGACGGCGCCGCCGGGCCGCAGCAGCGTGGCCCAGACCGGGACCGCGCCTGCGAGCAGGTCCAGTGGCTTGCGCGCGAGGCCCTTCGCCGTGGTGCGGCTGCCATGCCGGACGCCATACGGCGCGTCGGTCACGAGCGCATCGACCGTCGACGCGCGGACGAAGTCCGCCGCCATGGTCGTGTCCGCGTTGATGACATCAAGGAGCTGGGAGGCGCCCGACTTGTAGGCGTCCCTGCTGGCGGCCATGCTGATCCGCAGCCGCCTCGCGACCACCTTGCCGTCGCGGCGGACCGGGCCGTCGTACTCGCAGTGATGCTTGACCCGCTTGCGCTTCAGCCAGGTCTTGATGAACGCGGCGTAGGCCTCGAAGTCCCTGCTATCCAGGTCGACTCCGGTCGCGTCGAAGCCGTACATGAGCGCCTGGTTCAGTGTCGTGCCGCGGCCGCACAGCGGATCGAGGATGCTGAGCTTGCGGCTGAGCATGTCGGTCGCGAACGCCGATGACAGGACGGTGACGTTCAGCAGGAGCCTAGTGAACTGCTCGTTGGTCTTGCCCTGATACTTCTGAATCGTGATTAGGTCCTCGTCGTAGTGATCGAGCGCATGCAGCAGGACCGGCCGTAGTAGGTCGCCCTCCACCTCGAAGAGCGCGTATCCGGCCGAGAGATTGGCCAGGAAGGCAGTGCTACGTTCTCCCAGGCCTGCGGCGTCGAACGTGACGTACGGCACTCCGCTGATCGTCGCCGTAGCGATCGAGCCGATGTCGCCGCCGAGCACTGCCCGGCCGAGGATTTCGAGTTCGGCCTGAGTCAGCGCGGCCGCCGCCTCGGCATAGACGCGGTTGGCCGAGGGCAAGAGCAGCATCGCGTACCTGGGCACGTGCCCATGGTCTCAGCCTGGCGCGGCCGCACGCTGCGGAGCGCGGCCGAGCGGGCAGCTCTCGTCTTGCCTGGCCCGTAGCGGCCGCCTAGCAGAATGCGACCGGGAGGTCAGCTGCCAGGGCAGATGGATGGGGCTGCAATGTTCGCGCTGCGGGTGTCGCCACATCATCCAAGGTAGCGGCGGCCGGAGGCGCGCTCGCGCGCTGACGGTTCGTGCAGCAGCACGCCCGAGGTCCACAACAGGAAATCGGTGTACGTCGCTGGCGCGGTAGCAGATCCGAAAACGTAGTGCGCCGGGTTCATGCGCCTGCCCAGCAGAATCCGCTGTGCGATCCGGTCCTCGCCCACCGCGTCGGCGATGCCGCGGGCGATCCGGTGGATTGCCGGCTCCTTGTCTTGGTGAATGCGGTCCTGGTTGCTCATGCATCCAGCATCGGCGATGGGGCCGAGCCGCACCAGTGGCAGCACAGCCCCTCCACCATGACATCCTGCCATTCCTGGGGCATGATGGTGAGCGTGCTGAGAAACGTGGCAGTTGTGGCCCTGGATGGGTTCTCGCCGTTCGAGCTCGCGGTCCCGTGCGAGGTCTTCGGCACGGACAGGACACAGGAGGGTCTGCCCGGTTACGAGTTCAGCGTTGTAGCCGGCGAGCCGGGTCCGCTGCGGTCCGACGTCGGTTTCATCCTGCAGACCGACGTCGGCCTCGAAGTGCTGGAAGGAGCCGATCTCGTCGTCGTCCCTGCGCCCAGTGATGAGCGGTGCCTTCGCGCCGACTGGCCGGAGCCGCTGCTTGCCGCCCTGCGCCAGGTAGTCGCCCGCGGTGGCAGCGTGCTGAGCGTCTGCACCGGCGCGTTCGTGCTCGGCGCGGCGGGCTTGCTCGACGGCCGCGCCTGCACGACGCACTGGCGGCACGCCCAGCAGCTCGCCCTCATGTACCCGGCCGCGAAGGTCGACCCTTCCGTGCTGTACGTGGACGAGGGCCAGGTCATTACCAGCGCCGGCACGGCCGCCGGCATCGACGCGTGCCTCTACCTTGTCCGCAAGGAACAAGGCAGCCGCGTAGCCAACGCCCTAGCCCGGCGCATGGTGGTGCCTCCGCACCGGGACGGCGGGCAGGCGCAGTTCGTCGAGCGGCCGGTTGCGCCGCCGTCCTGCGACACGCTCACGGAGGTGATGGAGTGGATGCAGCGTCACCTCGACGAGCAGGTCTCGGTCAGTGAGCTGGCAAGCCTCGCCACCATGTCACCGCGCACGTTCGCCCGGCGATTCGTCCAGGAGACCGGTACGACGCCGCAGCGCTGGCTCACCGGCCAGCGAATCCTGCTGGCCGAGCAACTACTTGAGGAATCCGGCGAGACTGTGGACCGGATCGCCGAGCGGGCCGGGTTCGGCAACGCCACCGCGCTCCGGCACCACTTCCGTATCTGGCGGGCTACCACGCCCAACGCCTACCGTCGGCTATTCCAGCATTCAGCCTGAGCGACCGCCGGCCCTGGCGCAGTCGCCGGCGCGGGGCTTGACTCTGTACCGCGGTACGGCCGGTAGCTTGACGACATGGCTGGACTGACCATCGGCAAGCTGGCCGCCGCGGGCGGAGTCGGCGTTGAGACCGTGCGCTTTTATCAGCGCCGGGGCCTGCTGACCGAGCCCGCGCGGACGGGCTCTGGCTACCGCGAGTACTCAGAAGCCGACCAGGAACGGCTGGTGTTCATCCGCCGGGCCAGGCGGCTCGGATTCACGCTCGGCGAGATCAGCGACCTGCTCGGGCCGGCCGAGACGAACTCGACCGCGGAGATCGTCAGCGCGGCGCAGGCCAAGCTCGCCGACGTCGAGCGGAAGGTTCGCGAGCTCGAGCTGGTCAAGTGCCGGTTGCGGCGGTTGCTGCACATCTGCGAGCACGGCAGCGGCCGGGACTGCACCGCCTTGCAATTGGGCGATCACCAGCTGAACGCGAGCACGGAAGGAGAGCGCCGATGAGCGCAGTCAGGACCGTGACCGACGAGAGTTTCGCGGCCGAGGTTGAGCACGGCCCGCGGCCGGTCCTGGTGGAGTACTGGGCGCAGTGGTGCCCGCCGTGCCGCCTGGTCGGCCCCGTGCTTGAGGCCATCGCGGCGCAGCACGAGGGCATCCTGGACGTGGTCAAGCTCAACATCGATGAGAACCCGCGCACGACGCAGAAGTACGGCATCCTGCACGTCCCGACGATGAGCCTGTTCGCGCGCGGCCAGGTCGTGAAGGAGGTCGTCGGCGCCAGGTCAAGGGCAGCGCTGGAGCGTGAGTTCGGCGAATATCTGCAGCCTGCCGCGAGCCGTTAGCCGCGCCGGTCCGGCCTGTCGCGGTTGGCGTCCCGCGGCGGTGCGGTCAGTTCCAGGCTGCCAGGGATGGCCTTGATCGCTTCCCGATGGCGTTCAAGCAGCGCCTGCCGGCCCCCTCGCCCGTCTTGGTACACCCAGGGACGGGCGGCGAGCGTGAAGGCGGTTGTGGCGAGTTCGGCCAGGACCGGCAGCCTGAGGTCTTCTGGCTCCAGCCCTAGCTTGCTCGCGAGGCTCGCGACCACCTGATTCCTAATCCGGGCCCGGTTGTGCTCAACGTATTTGAGCAGCGCCGACTCGCGGGCCACCAGGAGGCGGGTGGCGACGAAGCGCTCGTCCCAGTCGGGATCGAGGCCGGCGATGGCCACGGCCAGCGTCTGGTGCAACTCGCCGAGGACCGGGCCAGCCAAGTCGCGGCGAGCGAGCTCGTCGAGATAGGCCGTCCACAGTTCGGTTTCGGCCTCCACGGCCGCGGCCTCCTTGGCCGGGAAGAACCGGAAAAAGGTGCTCTTGGACACCTCGGCTTCCTCGGCAACTTCCTCAAGCGTGGTCCCGTCGAAGCCCTTCTCGGCGAACAGCCGGAGAGCGGCGTCGGCCAGCGCCCGGCGGGTCCGCAGCTTCTTGCGCTCGCGCAGCGGCAGTGACCGGTCCAGGGGCGGGCGACTCCTCATGCCCCGGATCCTACCACATAGCGGCACTTAGGCACTAAAGAGTCTCAGAGCTTTTTAAGGCTTGACTCTGAATAAGACTGAGTGTCAAAATCGGGCCGTGAACTCATCAGCCGGACGCTCCGTCCGGGCGCAAGTCAGTGAGAGCGGGAGGAAAGCCGTGGAGACCAAGCTGGACATGAGCATGATGTTCGCGATGCACGACGCACTGCGCCGGGAACTGGTGCAGGTCGGGCGGATCGCGAAGCTTCGGGACGACGAGCCCGGCAGCCTCCTGCGCGCGGCGCTGGGCTGGGAGCTGTTCAAGAAGTTCCTGATAGTCCACCACCAGTCCGAGGACGATGCCCTGTGGCCGCCGATGCGCGCTCGCGTGGCCAGGAACCCGGAGCGGCTGGCACTGGTAGAAGCTCTGGAGGCCGAGCATGCGGTCATTGAGCCGCTGCTAACGGCCATCGACTTGGCCGCGGCCGACCCGGACTATGGCTACCAGCGGTTCGGCGACATCGTCGACGAACTCGCGAGCAAGCTGGCCGCGCACCTAGCTCACGAGGAGACCGACGGGCTGCCGCTGATCGACGCCTCGCTGACCGAGCAGGAGTGGCTGCACTTCGCTCGGGTCCATTCGCAGCGGAACCTGCCGGAGGCAGCGAGGTACATGCCCTGGCTGCTCGACGGCGCAAGCCCGCAGACTATCGCCGCCATCATCGGCAATTTCCCCCCGCCGCTCCTGACGGCCTACCGCGAGCAGTGGGCTCCGGCGTACGCCGCCTTGGAGATCTGGCCCGCAGCCGGCCAGCCGGCCCGTTGAGGCGCGAAAGGACCTATCGCAATGTCCGTCAACGACACGACACAAGCTGCACCGCAAGCAGCTGCGATGCCGAGCGTTACCCGGCGCAGACTCGCTCTTGCGCTGCTCGTCATCGCCACTGCGCAGCTCATGCTGGTGCTTGATGACACCATCGTGAACGTTGCGCTGCCCAGCATGCAGCGCACGCTGCACATCGCCACGCCCCACCTGAACTGGGTGATCAGCTTCTACGCTCTCGCGTTCGGCGGGCTGCTGCTGGCCGGCGGCCGCGCCGGTGACATGTTCGGCCGCCTGAGAATATTCCGCGTGGGCGTCGTGGTCTTCGCGGCGGCCTCGATGGCCGGCGGGCTTGCTCGCAGCGACACGGTACTGATCACCGCTCGCCTCGTGCAAGGATGCGGTGCGGCGATCGCCGCACCCGCTGCTCTTTCCCTGCTCGCGACGACCTTCCCGCCCGGCCCGGCCAGGACTAAGGCGCTTGGCGTCTATGCCTCCACGGCCGGACTCGGCTCGGTGGTCGGCCTGCTGCTCGGCGGAGCGCTGACCACGTACGTCAGCTGGCGGTGGGTGCTGTTCATTAACGTTCCCATCGCCGTCGCGGTGCTGGCCGGAAGCCGCATGCTGGTCTCCGGGGAACGCCAGCCCGGACGGCTCGACATCGCGGGCGCGGTCACGGCGACCCTGGGTATCGGCTCGGTCATCTACGGCCTAACCCGTGGCAACACTAACGGCTGGACCGACCCAGGCACCCTTGCGTGCTTCGCCGCCGGGGCCGCGCTGCTCGTCGTATTCATCCTTGTCGAGCGTGCGGCGCTGACGCCGCTTGTCCCGTGGAGGATCATCCGTGACCGCAACCGGGCTGGTGCCTATGTCGTGCTGCTCCTCCTCGGCGCGGGGATGCTGTCGATGTTCTATCTCCTGACGCTGTACATGCAGATAGTCCGCGGCTATTCGGCGATCCACACCGGCATTGCGTACCTTCCGCTCGTCGCAGGGTTCGCCCTGGCCTCGGGCGGCCTCGCGCCACGGCTGCTTGCAGCACTGCCGGCGAGGGCCGTGAGCGCCGGCGGGTCGATCCTCTTCGCCGGGGCGCTCGCGTGGGATGTCGTGGCGCTCAGCCCGACGTCGAACTACTTCGAGGTAATGCTCCCCGCCCTGTTCGTCTCGGGTGTTGGCCTCGGGTCGGTGTATGTGCCCTGCACCGCCGTCGCGCTGCGAGGAGTCGCACCGGCAGATAGCGGGATCGCCGGAGGACTGGTCAACACCGGGTTGCAACTCGGCGCGTCGGTCGGAGTAAGCGCCATGGCCGCGATCGCCTCGATCGTGACCAGGACCCACCTCTCAGGCCGCAGCGTGGCCGTCGCCATGACCGACGGCTACCGCTCAGCACTTCTCGCGGGATCTGTCATGGTCGCAGCCGGTGCCATCGTCGCGCTGCTGGTCATCAACGCCCGGCTCAGGGCCGAGGAGGTTGCTGGTCACTGAGGCGCTGCACGGCCCTACCAGTGCCACAGCAGGTGGCACAGGCAGGGTGATCCCACGCCGAATCACCAGACGAGGTGAGGATATCCGTAACCGGGGACGATCCGACGATGAGCCGCACGACAACGCTCGGCCCACGTACGGTTGGCTGGTCCCGGATGCCCAGCACACGGGGGCGCGCGCGCAACTTGGGTTCCGCGCTCGCGGGCCAGCCAGGTGACGGGGCCTGCCGATGCGCGTGAGCGGGCAGTTTTGCCGGTTAGACGCCGTGAGCTGGCAGTGCACCGCGCTGCCAGCTCACGGCGAGTCGGCGTCCTTTAGGCTTGGCCGCGGAGGGCTTCGGGGGATCGGCCGCCGCGGTCAGCATGCCCGGCGGCGGAAAGCGAAGAACACCCGGTCCGACTCGTCGCTGACCGGGCTCCGGTCAAGGCTCTCCTGCTCCAGCAGGTCGAACCGGTCGGCCAGCGCCGCGCGGATCTGGTGCAGTGGGACCCCCAGCTCATGGATGCGCTCGTGGTGCAGCCGGTAGATGTCCTCGTACTGCGGCTCGAAGATGCGGGTTTCCCAAAGCGACAACTGGTCGCCGACCGACTGCACGGTCATCAGCACCAGGTTGCCGTCGAACTGGTCGAGGTAGGGCGGTGCGCCGTCCAGGCGGCGCAGCCGGCCGGTCGTGTTCACGTCGAAGATGAACAGACCGCCGTCGGCAAGGTGGTCGTGCACCCGGTCGAACAGCTCCAGCCACGCGTCGAACTTCGCGAGGTGATTGAGCGTGTCGAACACGCAGATCACGACGTCGAAGGTGACCCGCAGCCGGAAGCTGGTCATGTCCGACTGCACCAGCTTGGCGGCGGGTACCCGGTCCGCCGCGATGGCCAGCATCTCGGGTGAACGGTCAAGCCCGGTCACCGCAAGGCCGCCCGCCAGGCCGCTGAGGATGGCGCCGGTCCCGCAGCCGAGTTCCAGCAATGAGGTCGCGAGGGGCCGGTGCCGGCCAATGTAGGACTGGATCCGCTCGACCTCCTCTGAGCGGTCCCCCATGATCCGGTCGTAGAAGCGGGCGAAGCCGGCATAGTCGGTCACTCTGGCTATCCTGCCCGCAGGCTCTGGTCGATGTCGGCGATGAGGTCAGCGGCCGGCTCCAGTCCGGCGGAGAGCCTGATCAGGCTCTCTGGGGCGGACTCGCCCGGCCAGCGGCCGCGACGCTCCCAGGTGGACTCGATGCCGCCGAAACTAGTGGCGGGAACGATCAGCCGCGCCGCGGCCACCACCTCGTCGGCGTCGGTCGCGCTGCCGTCCAGTTCGAATGACAGCAACGGCCCGAAGCCCCGCGGCATCTGCGCACGGGCAACCTCGCGCATCTGGCCGCACGTGCCCGGGTAGTGCACTGCCGTTACCCTGGCGTGCCCGGCAAGGTATTCGGCAATGGCCAGGGCGGTGGCCGACTGGCGCTCTATCCGGAGCGGGAGGGTCTTCAGCCCGCGCAGCGCGAGCCAGGCCTCGAGCGGTCCGGCGATCCCGCCACCGAGCGTTCGCCAGCTGCGCAGTTCGTCGGCCAGGGCCGTGTCGCGAGTCAGCACGGCACCCGCCATCACGTCGGAGTGCCCGGAGGCCGACTTCGTGAGCGAGCACAGCGAAGCGACGGCGCCAAGGTCGAGCGGGCGCTGCAGCACGCCAGTGGCGAGGGTGTTGTCGACGATCATCGGGGCTCCGGCCGACGCTGCGAGCCGGCCGAGCGCCGGCAGGTCGGCGACGCGCAGCAGCGGGTTGGTCGGCGACTCTGCCCAGAGCACGCCGCCGCCGCTGCCGAGCGCGCGCTCGACGGCACCGAGATCCTGCAGGTCGACGTGCACGGGTTCGGTGCCGTGCGGACGAAGCCGGTCTGCAAGCTGGCGCGCGTTGTAATAACCGTCCCGCCCCAGCACGATGCGGTCCCGCCCGTGCGCCAGCGCGAGCATCAGCGCCATCGATGCCGCCTGCCCCGAGGCGAACACGACACCCTCGGCGTCTTCGATCGCGCCAAGGGCCCGCTCGAGCGCGAGCCAGGTGGGGTTGCCGTTACGCCCGTAGGCCTGCGCGCTCGGCTCGCCGAGTGACGCAAAGACGCTCGCCAGCATCGGCGGCGGCACAACTGGTTCGCCCAGTTCTCGCTGCACGGCGGCGTGGATCAGGGCTGACTCCCCGGACAACGGCTGGTCTGGCATTTCTTCCTCTGCTTAAACCGGCGCGGCTCACGGATCCCACTCCTCGGCGCGCACGGCCCAGCGCTCGTGGTCGCGCCACTTGCCGTCCACCAGCAGGTACTCAGGTGAGAAGCCTTCGCGGCGGAACCCGAGACGGCGGACGAGGGCCAGCGATCTGGCGTTGTCGGGCTGGATGTTCGCCTCCAGCCGGTGCAGGCCAAGGTCGGCGAATGCGGTGCTGACCACGGCTGACACGCCCGCCGACATGAGGCCTCGCCTGCCGTGGGACACGAAGCCGCCGTAGCCGAGGTAGCCGGACTGGAATCCGCCGCGCACGATGCTGTTGATGTTCACAAAGCCCACCAGGTCGCCGCAGTCGCGATGCCGGACCAGGTAGCAGGCGTGGTCCTCACGCGCCGCGCGACGCAGGTACGCAGCGAATCGCTCGGCGGTGTCGGCCGGGTCGACCCACGGTAAGAGCACTGACTTGCTTTCCAGGCTGGCAGTGATGAACTCGTCCCTGTCGGCCGCCGATGGCGCCGACAGCGTCACCTCCGTGGTCACCAGCCCAGTCTGCTGCTCGGGGCCGCCGATCGCCAGCCGTGGGCGCTCAGGCGAGCGGCCCGGCGCCGAGCCGGCCGACATCGAACCCGGTGGCGAGCGCACGCAACGCCTGATCAAGGTATGTGGTCAGGCCGGCATCGCCGCGTTCGACCCAGCGGTCATACGCAGCGCGGCACACCGCGAGCGTGGCCCGGCCGAGCGCGAGCGGGTACAGCGAATCGGCCTGCTGGCCCAGCCGGCCGGCGGCGAACTCACTGACTGCGCGCTCCCAGGCGTCGTAGTGGTGAGCGGCGCTGGCTTGCAGTGCCGGTACCGAGCCGATGAGGTTCATGCGGGTACGCAGTTCCGGCACGTCCTCGGCCCGGTAGCGGTTGGCCCCGACGACGACCTGCCGGATCGCGTCCATCATCGGCACGTCGGCAGGCACCTGCGCGAACGCGTCTTTGAGCCGCCGCACTTCACCGTCGAACGCATGCCAGAGCACGTCAGTCTTGGAGTCGAAGTAACGGAAGAAGGTTCTGCGGCTGACCCCGGCCGCCGCGGCTATGCGCTCGACCGTCGTGTCATCAAAGCCGCGCTCGGTGAACAGCCGCAGCGAGATCAGCTCAAGTTCCCTCGCGCTCGTGCCCGGGGGCCGTCCGCGGCGGGCGGGCGGCGCCTGGTTGGCTGTCGGCATCGGCTTGCTCACTTCACCGGGTCTTGATTGTGTCACCAAGTGACGATTAATGTTAGCGCTATTCGTCACACTGTGCCGAAAGTAAGGAGACGCCATGCCAGACGCCGCGACCGAACTGCTGGCCCCGCCCGCCGACGAGATCGCCGACGCGCAGCCCGCCCCTGAGCAGGCCGCGCGCGACGACGTGATCGCCGCTGACCTGCTGGTCGAAGAGATTTCCATCGACGGCATGTGCGGTGTCTACTAGCGCAACGTCGCCCAGGGCGGGCGCGGCGGGCGCGACCGGCCCGGCGGCCTTCGACCTGGACGCGCCCTGGCGCCTGCATCCGCAGGTGTCGGTCCGGCCAGAGCGGTTCGGCGCGCTGCTGTATCACTTCGGCACGAGGCGGCTGTCGTTCCTCAAGAGCCGGGAGCTGCTGACGATCGTGAGCTCACTGGACAGCCAGCCGAGCGCGCGGGCGGCCTGCACGGCGGCGGGCGTGCCAGGCCGCGAGCTTCCTGCCTATGCCCGGGCCCTGGAGAGGCTCGCCGCCGGGTCCATGATTACGCCGGGGGACCCCTCGTTCCCCACGGACGGTGACGCATGACGGCGGCCATCGAGACCGTCGGCACGAGCCCGCGCCCACCGTCGCTGGTCCAGGAGTTCCGCCACGGTCTTGACGCTCCGATCTGCCTGACCTGGGAGCTCACTTACGCCTGCAACCTGGCGTGCGTGCATTGCCTGTCCAGCTCTGGCCGCCGGGACCCGCGTGAGCTCAGCACCGGCGAGTGCAAGCGCGTCATCGACGAACTGGAACGGATGCAGGTCTTCTACGTCAACATCGGCGGCGGGGAGCCGACGGTCCGCTCGGACTTCTGGGAACTTGTCGATTACGCCACCGCGCATCACGTCGGGGTCAAGTTCTCCACCAATGGCCTCAAGATCACGCCCGCGGTGGCGGTGCGGCTCGCTCGGAGCGATTACGTCGACGTCCAGATCTCGCTCGACGGCGCGACCGCGGAGGTGAACGACGCGGTGCGCGGACCGGGGTCGCATGCGATGGCGCTGCGGGCCATGCAGAACCTGGCCGATGCCGGGTTCGCGGGTTTCAAGATCTCGGTCGTCATGACCCGCCACAACGTGGATCAGCTCGACGCGTTCCAGGCG
>JASHUG010000246.1 GCA_030040155.1 Streptosporangiaceae bacterium
CGGTTTTCGGGAAAGGCAACCGAGGCAATCTCGGCGGCTGATGCGGAAGCCAGCGTGTCCGGAATGAGCCGTGCGTGCGGGCAGTTCCGGGCGGCGGTCGGCGGGACCGAGGACGCCGGGCCGGTTCCCGACAGCGTGGCCGAGGCGCCGCCACCGTGCAGGCGGGGCACGGTTTCGGCGAGGCCGCGCGTGCTGCCCGACCGGCGGCGCAGCACAGTCAACCGCGGACCGGCGCCTGCTGCCTGGTGCCAGTTGTGAGCTGCCGGTACAACGCCTCCGTATCCGGGTGCGGCTCGCCGCCGGGCGCGATGTCCTCGATCGCATCCAGGCAGGAGCGCCAGGCCTCCGCCACGCCGCCGAGATTTCCCGCCGCGTGCTCGGCGCGCATCAGCAGGCGCCACAGTTGCTCGGCGGCCGCCTCGGCGGCGAGTCCGGCCCGGGCCGCCCAGGCCGCCGCTCGCGCGGCTCCGGTGGCAAGCTCATACTCCGCCAGCGTCTGCGCGGCATCTACGATCTCGGCCCTGACGGTTTCCATCAGAGGAATGTCGATCCACCAGTGGTAGCTGCCGGTAAACGGCTGGCCTCGCACCATCGACAAGGCGGCACGCATGTCCTCGGCTCTCGACGTCGCGACCAGGTTGCGGAATTCGGTCCAGTCCAGCCCCACCTCCTGATGGAGCACGTAATTGCCGTTGCCGGTGTGAATGATGTACTCCTGGCCGTCGGTGGCCGTTCCGAGCCGGCGCCTGGTTCGAGTGATGATCTGGCGGATGGCATCCGATGGCTTCGGATGGTCGGCATCGGCCCCGAGCATGTAGCAGAGCGCGGAGTTCGTAAGCCCGCCCGGCGCCGAAAGCGCGAGCGCCAGCACTAGCTCGGCTTGTTTTGGCTGGAGCTGATCGGCGGCGCCAGTGATGGCGAACGACCCGAGGATCTTCACCTCCAGGCGCCGCGACGGCCGTTGCGGTCCACGCCCGTCTTCCTCCACGTCTTCCGGTCCAGGCCCGATCTCCGCCGTGCGGACCCCGCCGTCTGGTAGGTCGGCGCGCAACTGGGACCGCATCGCCGCAGCCTGCGGAATCCACGGCGGCGCGCCGTAAATCTCATACGGCGCATCCACCTGGCTGACGTCTTCGAGGTCGGCGGCGGTCGCGAACAGCGTGCCGATTGCCCGGTAGTCCGAGTCCGAAAGCGTCTGCGGCCAGACGCTGATCTGCAGCGGGATGATGTTCGCGATGATCTGCCCTGGACTCTCAGGGTCGGGCGCCAGCTGCAGCACGGTCGGTGACATCCGGCCGTCGGGACTCTCGGGATCTCCGGCAACCAGCGCGGCCACGCCACCCGGCCCGTCTTCGGCTAGCTCGAGCAGGCGCGCCATCTCGTCGGGCTCCGGCACGATCCTGCTGACTAGGATCGTCAGCCCCCAGTCCTCGTCATCGGGTGCTGCCAGCCGCAACTCGCGCACGTCGGCTGACGCGTCGTCGCCGAGCCGCCAGCGCAGCGCCTGGCATCGCATCTCGAGGTGGCTGATCGCCGCGCCGATGGCAGCGCAGTGCAACGCCCGGCCAAGCACTTCGAGCTCATCAAAGCCGACGAGAACGAGGTCGTACCAGCCACTCCACTGGCCGGTCGCAAGCTCGGTTGCGGTGGCCGTGATCACCTGATCGACAAGTTCGGGTGGACCGTCACAGCCGGTGACCTGCAACGACTCCAAGTCAAGCAGCAGGTAGCCGTCGTCGGTCGCCCCCGCAGTGAACAGGCCAGGTAGCAGGCCGCTACCGGGCCAGGCCGCCGCGCCACGCCGCGCGCAGACGCCCGGTCCGGCCGGTCCGTCGTCGGCAGTCAGCGGCAGTTGCCAGCACATGCCCTGCCTGCCCGGGCTGATGCTGTACGGGGATGGCGGCGAGTCAAGAGCGGGAGCCGCGAGCAGCACCTCGAGCACGCTTGGCGTCACATGCAGGCCGACGATGTCCGGCAGCACCTGACCGGCGCCGGTGATGCCCGCTTCAAGCAGGCTCAGCGCATCATGCAGCGTCGACGGTGAATCCGTAGCCGCCGCAGCGCGCAACCGCTGCTCGGCGGCGAGCACCCTGCCATCGGCCGGCAACGCGATCCGGCGGCCGCGACCCCGGTACTGCCGCTGGCGGCGGCGGAGCCGGCCCAGGCTGGTGAGCACGGCGCCCGCAAGGGCCCCGGCGCCGAAAACGGCGGCAGCCGAGAGGTCGTCACCCGTCGAGCCGACCACCTCCGCCGACGCCTGGTAGGTGCTGCTGCGGGTTGCGCCCTGACCGGGCGCGTCAGCGTTCGTCGCCTCGCGTTCACCTGCCGCACCGTGCTGGCTGGCTGCTTTGTGCTGGCTGAGGCCACCGTGCTGGCCCGCTGCTTCATGCTGGCCGACGGCACCGTGCAGGCCGTCCACAGGACGCTGGCCGGCGGCAGGATGCCGGCGGCGGAAGTGGGGGTCATGCGTAGCGTGGCCGATGTGGCGAGCCGAACCGTAGGCGCTGGGGTTTGCCCCGCCTTGGCGGTCGGTGGCCGGCAGCAACAGCCGCCAGCCGGGCTGGATCAGGGACGGGTTGGTGAAGATCTGCCCGTCACCCATGTCGTGGCCGTAGTTCATCGCGACAATCTCCGGGTATCGATCGCCCGCGCTGAGAAAGTGCTGAGCGATGGTCCACAGACAATCTCCCCGGCGGACCGTAACGATCCGGCTGGCCGCGGCGCTGTCGGGGACCGCGCCAGGCGGCGTGGGCGCCGCTTGGAGCGCAGCCGTCTGGTCCGCGGTGCTAGCCACGGCCAGGTGTGCGGCCGGGACCGCGGCGGCGAACGCAGTCAGCGTGATGGCCGGTGGCGCCGTGAACGTTAGCGCCGCCAGCGCGACTAGCCGCGCGGCGCTGCCCTGAATGCCGCCACATCGCAGTCGCGGCGCCGTGCGGCCGCGGATCGCGGCCTGCACCTCCGCCAGTATCGCGATCGCACAGGCCAACCACGCGAGCCACGAGACGTCCCGGATGACACCGAGCAGCACGGCCCCGTCATCCCGGCTGGCCAGCACCGTGACGATCCGATGCCAGTTCGCGATTCGGTGCGGGAGGGGCGAGCCGCCGAATCGGTAGAGCACGACCGGCAGGCCGATGACCACCGCGATCAGCGCGGCCAGCGCGATGAAGCCGGTCAGCCGGGAGCGGGCGCGGCTGATCATGTTCCTCCCGTCACTCCGGTCACCAGGGTCGCGGTTGCCGTGCCCGTGCATGTGAAGTGGCCGATGCCGATGATCGCCAGGAACGTGGTGGGCTCGGTGATCGTCACGCTGACCCAGATCTCGCGGCGGCCGATGGCGCGGACGCTGAAGTCGTGCTGGCCGGCCAGGCTGAGGTAGCTGATCGCTGCCTCTTGTGCCTGCTCCGGGTTCACGACGAAGGAGCCGGACCGGTACGCGGTCGACGCATCGACGCTGGTCGCGCCGGCCCGCGCGGCCTCCTGCGCCAGCCCGTAGGCATTCTCATCAGCGTCGAGCTTGGCTCCGCCGTCGACGACGATGCCGGCGAGTGCGACGAGCGCGACGAACAGAACGACGATCATCAGGGACAGCGCGCCGCGGTCGCTGTCCTCGCCGTCGATCCGGGCACGCCCGGCCTGCCTCATGAGGCTCCCGTCCCGGCCGCGTGCACGCGACCGCCCGTTCAGGCCACAGAGTGTCCTTCGCCGTGTGACACCCGGGTGACAGCGCATGGCCGGCTCACCTAGACCGGTACACATCGAGCGGACTGGAGAAGACAGCCCGCATGGTGCGCACGCCAGGCAGGCCAGGCAGGTACAGGCTGGCCAGCGGCACGCTGCACGTCACCGTCGCGATCACCGGCGCGGCTGGCTGGCCGGGCTGGGCCGCGAAGCCAGCCGTGTTGACGTTGACCACGGGATCGCAGTCAAGGCCGTCCTCACGCAGCGCGGCCTGCGCGCTGGCCTGTGCTGCCGCCTGCGCGGCAGACGGGTTCAGTGCGATCGACGCCTGCCGCGCCGCGTCACGAGCGGCCGCCTGAATCGCGCCTTCCGCGACAGAGGTACGCCCCGCCGCGATGACCAGGCCGAGAATGGCCAGCAGCACCGGGGCCAGCACGACCAGTTCCAGCGCCGCGTTGCCCGAGTCAGAGCGCAGTGCTCGCCGCCTCTGGGCAGGGGTCATGGCTGGAACTCCTCCACCGGCGCCTGCGCAGTTTCTGACACGTGCACGACCAGGCCAGGCACGAACGTGGGCGCATGGCCGGTCACGGTGACAGCCACCGTCGACGAGGTGCTGCCACCAGTGCTCACCGATGGGTCGAGCAAGTAGCCGGCGCCAGAGCGCCGGGCAAAGGCCAGCGCGGCGGCCCGCCCGGCTTCGGCGGACCCGCCGAGCACCCTGGCCGCGTCGGCGCCCTGCCGGGCAGCGGCGAGCGCTGCCTCCCTGGCCAGGAACCAGAACGACGCCTGGATCACGATCGTGATGAACAGCAAGACGACCGGCAAGATCACGGCGTAGCTGAGGCTCAGTGCGCCTCGGTCCGCCTCGGCCGGCGGCGGTGCGGCGCCGTCACTCGGCGGCCGCATGATCATTTGCCCGTGCCGATGTTGCCTTCCATGGTGTGCAGCTTCGTCAGCATGAACGCACCCACCGCTACGGCCGCGGCAACGAGGCCGACGGCAATGGCCACCCACTCCAGGCTGAGCGCGCCCCGGTCGGCTTCCCCTGAACGGACCGCCGCCAGGCGGACCCGGGTCACGGTGATCAGATACTGCAGGACGAAGGATGGCATGGCTGCCTGCCTTTCACGTATCGCGCGGAACGGTCATCCGAAGAGCCGGTAGAAGTCGGGGTAGATGAGCAGGATCAGGAAGCCGCAGGCGAGCATCGCGATCGGCAGCACCATGGTCGTGCTGCGCGCTCCGGCCTGCGCCTTCGTGGCGGCCAGCGCTTCGGCTCGCATCGACTGCGCGCGAGCCGCGAGAGTCTCGAGAATCCGGGCCCCGTCGCTGCCGGCTATCGCGGCTATGTCGGCGAGGTCGGCAAGCTCTTGCACGCCGGTCTCGGCGGCAAGGCGCGAGAGCGCTTCCCATGGCGGCCTTGTCGCCTTGCGGGCCTCATCGAGCGCGGCGGCTATCCGCTCGAAGGCCCACCCGCTGCCAACCCGCGCGGCGGCCTCCAGCGCCTCCGTCGGCCCGGCCCCGGCTCCGCGCTCCAGCGCCACCAGGTCGAGGTAACTGGTGAGCGCGTGCCGGAAGTCGCGCCGCTTCTCGGCGGCGTTGACACGGGTGACGACGTCAGGGGCGAAGAACAGGGCGGCACCCACCGCGAGCGATCCCGCGACCGGAATGGTCCACGGCAGCGCGGCGCCCGTGAGGGCATACAGCGCGCCCACAACGGGGACCGAGGCCAGGCCCGCCAACCCGAACGCCAGCTTGCCGGCCAGCCACTCGTCGGTCTCCTGGCCAAGTAGCCGCAAGTCGGCGGCTGGCACCGGGAGCCATGGCACGGCGGTTCTCAGGCTGCGCGCGAGTTCCCGCAAGGTGGACCGCCCCACCTGCGGCCCGTCGACGCCGCGATCTGCCTCAAGCCGTTCCACTGCTGCCCGCAGGCTCGGCCCGGACGGTACCAACTCGCGGACCGCCAGCCAGGCACCGACGCCGCCGAGCAGCCCGGCCGCGATTACCCACAGGTTCATCGCCGCACCCGCCTCTCCGATCCTGCCGACCCGTCGGCCAGGAAGCGGCCGGCGACGGGCACCGTGCCGAGGTGGTGCAGCCACCACAGCCCTCCCGCGTACATCAGGACGACGAGCGCGAGCACCAGCTGCCCGCCGGGCGTGCCATAGGGCGCCGAGTACGAGCGGTTCAGCACCGCGAACACAGTGAATCCGGCCACGAACCAGGTCAGCCACTTCACGGTGGTCCTGTGCTGCGCGCGCTCGGCCTCGATTTCCCGGCGTGCGGCCACGTCCCTGGCGAGCATCACGGCGAGTGCGTTGAGCACGTCCCGCACTCCGCCGCCGCGGCGGCCGGTCGCGATGATCAGCGCCGCCGCGATCCGGTCAGCTGCCGGATCGTTGATGTCGTCGGCGAACGCACGCAGCGCCGCCTCGGTGCCCGTCCTGGCGGACATCCTGCGGCCAAGCCGCGCGACGGCAGGCTCGATCGCCGTCGGCGCCGAGCGCACCGAGGCCTCGAGCGCGTCTTCCAGGCCGCGGCTCGCGGTCAGCATGTCCGACAGCCGCCTGGTCCATTGCTCGAGCCCTTCGAGCACGGCGGCGCGCTCGCGTGCGGCCCTGGTCGAGACGATGCCGGGCAAGAACAGCACTGCCGTGGCCGCGGCGATCATCGCGACCGGCCAGCGGGTGATAGCCAGCATGATGATGCCCGCCGCGGCGGCAGTGAGGATCTGCCTGAGCCTGTCGCGGCTCGGCCGCCGGCTCGGCCACCGGGGCGGCCGAGGCCAGGCGCTGGCCGGCGGCGGCCGCGTGGTCAGTTCCCTGATGAGCAGGATCACGCCGACCACGATGAGCCCGCCGGACGCTCCGGCCAGGATGCTCACCGAGACCAGCTCCCCGGTTGTTCACGCGCCTGGCGCGCGTCCAGCGCGCTAGCGTCAAAACCGGCTGCCGCGAGCACGCTGAGCATGGCGGGCGACGGCGTGTGAGCGGGACGGGCCCGGCCGGTGCTCGGATCCGGCAGGAACAGGCGGTTCACGGAGGGGCGCTCGGTATCCCCTGGCGGCATGATCTCGAGAACCTCTGACACGAACCTGACGGTTCGCGTGCCGTCGTAACCGCGGCGGATGTGCACGATCAGGTCGACTGCCATCCCGACCAGGATGTGAATGGCACGCTCGGCCAGGGCGAGACCGCCGCGGAGGCCGAGGATGAGGATGCGGTCGAACGCCTCCGCAGGGGAGTTCGCGTGCATCGTGCACATCGAGCCATCCTGGCCGGAGTTCATCGCCTCCAGCATCGGCATGATCTCGCTGCGCCGGACCTCGCCGACCAGGATGCGCCGCGGGTTGTGCCGCAGCGCGTGGGCGATCAGGTCGTGCAGCGAGATCTCGCCGACGCCCTCGGAGTTTGGCTCGCGCGCCTCGAATGCGATGACGTCCGGGTGCTGGCCGAGCTCGTGCAGGTAAAGCTCGTACTCCGATTCCAGCGTCGCCACCCGTTCGCCGGGCGAGATCTCGCTGGCCAGCGCGCGCAGCAGCGTGGTCTTACCGGCGTTGACGCCACCAGTGACGATGATGTTGCACCGACCTTTGACCGCGGCTGACAGGAACGCGGCGAGGGTTGCGTCGATGCTGCCCAGCTGCACGAGCCGGCCGAGCGTGACGTCGATCTGGCCGTGCCGGCGCAGTGACACGCATGGCCGCGGCGTGACCGACATGGTCGCCGTCATCCGGGCGCTGCCGGTCAGTGCGACGTTGACCAGGGGCGCGGCGGCAGAAAAGTCGCGGGCCGTCTGCCCGCCGCGCGTAGCCCAGGTGCGGATCATCGAGATCAGCGCGTCATCGCTGGCCGCTACCGGCGGACCAGCGACCCGCTCGCCGCTGGCGTAGGTTACCCACACCTGATCGCACCCGTTAACGTCCACGTTCTCCACCTGCGGGTCGCGCAGGTAAGCCGACAGCGGCCCGAGGCCGTATCGCTGGTCGTGTACGGCACTGGCCAGCTTGTCGAGCTGGTCGCCCGCCGAGGCCGGCAACACGCCCGACCTGACCTGGCCCTCCAGCCACCGGCGCGCCATCTCCCTGATGAGGGGCATCACCTGCGCCGTCGCGGCGCCGTCAGCTAGGCGCGCCGCCAGCATGGCGGTGACCTCGGCGACGCCATCGATCAGCCGCGGATCGGTTAGCCCTGGCGCGGGCGCGGGCGCGGACACCTGCGCCCAGCCCCACGACGGCTGGCTGCCCATGCCCACGCCCGGACGCACATTGGCCGCCGATGGCTGCGGCTCCGCAGGAGCGCCGGGGTGCTGCCCGCCGTGATCCTGCGGAGCCGCCGCGGCTGCCCCCGCGAGGGGATGCCCAGTCAGTTCCTCGGGCGGCGCGGGTGGCCATTGCAGGCTCACCGCTGCTCTCCCAAGGCCGTGAACTGGCCGGACACTGGCGCGGACGCCTGAGCAGCCGCGTGCCTGCGCAGCGCCAGTCCGGCCGCCTTCGCTGCCGCCATGAGCGGACCCGAGCCGAACTGCCTGCGCCGTGGTGCGCCGTCGGACAGGACGGCGGCGGATCTCGTATCGGCGGGGAGTACGGCCGCGACCTCGATGCCAAGCGCGTCCGCGATTTCCCTGGGCGGATGCGTGCCAGGGCCGTTGACCAGCAGCACGACCCGGTCCGCGCTGCCAAGCAACTGCGCCAGCATCTCGAGCCGCGGCCGGGCTGCCCAGACCTGGCGCAGCGTCGGTCGCAGGACGACAGCCACCGTGCTGGCCGCCGCGAGCACGGCATGCGGCTGCGCGTCGGAAGCGTCCAGGCGGCCGCAGTCGGCGATCACGTCGCGTTGCTGGGCGGCCAGCGTCATGGCCACGGCCGGCCAGGCCGCCATGAGGCCAACCGCCTGACGCGGGTCGGTCAGGCCCGGCAGCACTGTGCACGCGCCGCCGGTGTCCAGTGGTATCAGCTGGGCGACCAGGTCCGACGCAGCCGCCTGCGGGTCACGACCCGCCTCGATCACGTGTTCCATCAAGCCGACGGCCGCCGGCACGTGCCCGGCGAGCGCGCCTGCTAGCACGGCTCCGCCCGCGGGATCGCACTCGGCCACCATCGCCGGGACCGGCCAGCGCAGCGCCAGCGCGAGCGCGGCAGTCGTCGTGCCGGGTGAGCCACCGGGGGAAACCAGCGCGTAGATCGAACCCACGGCTAGCCTCCCCGCTTAGTCACGATCAGCGCGATCTGGCCGGTCGACGCCTGGGCCGCCACCGGCACCCCCGCCGAGGCCGGGACGAGGACGTCGACGACATCGAATCCGTCCTCGTCGGTCACGGTGTTGACAGCCTCGACCAGGCCGGCCACCGGTGCCTGAAGGGAGGTCGCCTGGCCAGAGTCGCCCGACTGTCCCTGGTCTCCAGGAGTCGCGGCGATCAGGACGCGGTCGCCGGGCTGCAGCCCGCTGGCTGGCAGAGACTCCGGCTTTACCGGCACCGCGATCAGTACCTGCCCCGGCCCTGGCGGCTCCGCCGCGGTCAGGTCGGCCGGCGCGAGCAGCGTGCCCGGCGTGAGCGCGACCGCGGCCGTCTGCCCGGCTACCTGCCCGAGTTGCGAGGCCGGAATCACGTGAACGCCGGACGCAACCGAGACGTCGGTGGTGGCTACGTCGGCCGCGCTGATCACCGCGCCGGCCGGAACGGCAGCCGTGACCATCACCACTGGCACCTGGCTATCGGTTCGCTCGTAGACGGCCGTGCTTGCGAGCACGCCGGCGCCCGCCATGGCTACCGCGAGCGCGATCATTGCGGGGCGCCGGCGTCTTGGCAACCCGCGCAGATTCCGGGCCGGGTCTCGTGCGCGCCCGGCGACCTGGCCGTTGCTGGGGATGTCCGCGTCCGGGAAGTAGGCCGTGCCGATCGCGGTGGGCGGCTGCTTGCTCATGGACTGCTCACCAGCGCCTCCCCTTGCGCCACGGGCAGCGCGAAGGAGAACGGAACGGGAAGTGCTCCGTTCAGCACGCCGCCAGCGCCGGCGGACCCAGTCCAGGAAACCCGCCACGTGATCACGACCGACGCCTGGTAGGCATTGCCAGGCTGGCCGACCGAAGGCTGGTCATAAACAAAAGAGCACCGCGAGCGCTGCTCGGACGCCGGCCTATCCGGCTGGTAGGCGATGCCTGGTCCGCGGCAGCCGACCGTGGGCAGGCCGCCACCGGGCTCGAACCAAAGGCCGACCGGCGTCGCCGTGGCGGTTGCCCATACCGGCCCGGCGCTTACGGTCACGCTGCGCGCGTGCCAGTCACCCGCCGGCACCCAGAACCACTCGGCCAGGCCGACCAGGCCGTCCCTGCCGCGCGGCGGGGCTGTATCCGGACGCAGGGTCGGGACTTGCAACTTACTGAGCGCCTGCTGCAGCAGTTGCTGCGGGGTGATCCGCGGTGCACCGGTGGCGGTGCTGAGCAGAACAGCCTGCGGGCCGGCGCCAGCCTTGCCTCCCGGGCAGTCCATCAGTGCCCAGCTGGTGCCCTTGGGTGGCGGCCAGGCCAGGCCCAGGTTCTTGGCCTGCGCTTCGCTCAGCGGCGTGAAGGTGCAGGTCGTTACGACCTTCCGGGCTCCGCCTCCGGCGCCGCCCCCTCCTGGACTGCCGCCATTTCCGCTGCTGTAGCCGCACTGCACCGTCACCCACTGGCCGCCGATGTCGACCGTGCACTGTCCGCCGCCGCCGCCGCTGCCAGCCAACGCCGGCCCCGATGTGCAGAGCACGATCGCGGCGAGCCCTACCACCGCGGCGGCCACGAGCCTCACGGCGTGCACGAGGCGTCCTCGATGGTCTGGACATCCACGACCCAGTGCCCGCGGACGAGGCTCAGCCTGGTCACCAGGTTGTCGTCCGCGATGCCGAGCGAGCCTGGCACGATCTGATCGGTGCTCGCATACGCCAGGCCCGAGTTGCTCGTGTTGTCGCAGTCGTGCACCCAAGCCGCGCTACCTTCGACGCTGACGCCGATGATGTGCCGCTCGATCTCGCCGTATGTGATCTCGCCTCGCGCCCACGCCTGGCTGAACGCGTGGATCGCGTTGCGCACCGTGGCCGCATTCAGATAGGGCCCGAGCAGAACGCGGACCTGAGCGGCGCTGCGCGAATTGAACGCGTCCGTCATTGCCGTCGTGTAGCCGAGGTACGCGCTGATCACCTGCTGCCGAGCCGATGGCAGCCGCTGCACCGTGACAGCGGCTGCCGTGGCCGGGTGGGCCCTGGGCCTGGCCGGCAGACGCACGAGCGGGGCAGTGGCCGTGCAGGCAACAAGCACCGGTGCGGCGCTGGCAACGATGACGGCGAGCCAGGCGGGCAATCGCCAGCCGGAGCGGTGCCAGGTCTGGAAAGTCATTGTCATACTCCGCACTCCGACTGGTCCGGCATGGCACGGTGGGCGGCTTTTCGCATGCGAACCAGCGGTCTGCCACCCTAGGAGCACGCTGTGAGCAGCTTGTTAGCGGAGCGTTAGCCCGCAGATTAGGCACCGCGCGATGACCGCGGGCGCACCGAGCGAATCCGGACTGCCCGCAGCCACGGACTTACCGGCGATAGCGGTCAGCTGCCCGCTGCGGCGACGCCGTGTTCGTAGTCGGCGAAGCCCGCGAAGGAGAACCGCGGCCGGCCCGCGGCCCTGGCCGCCCGCTCCCGTGCAGCCGCACTCTCATCCGATTTGTCCGCGCGGCGCGGTGCTCGCTGCGCGAGCGCGAAGGTCTGGAGGAGCGGCGCGAGCTGATAGCTGCCAGCAGCCCCCTCCGGCATCAGCAGGCACGAGTCCGTCAGCGTGCGTGCGGCTACGTGAGCGTTTGCCGTTACGGCCGTGACCAGCCAGCCCGGCACGACAGCAAGCCGGGCCTGCGCCAGCAGCCACAGCGACTGCCGCGCATCGAGGCTCAGCGCCTGCCAGGCGTCGTTCAGGCGGGCCGCTACCGACAGGTCGCCGATCGTCAGCTCTACGAGCAGGCCTGCCGGGGTGGAGAGAACGCTGGCCAGGTCAGTCAGGCACAAGGCCGGACTCGCCGCGAGCCTGGCACCGGCTATGCGCAGCGCAAGCGGAAGTCCGTCGCAGGCGGCCGCGATGGCAGCCGCCGCGGCGGGCTCGGCCGCGAGGCGGTCCGTCCCGGCGATCTTGCCGAGAAAGGCGACGGCCTCGTCGTGGCTCATGGCACCGATCGCGATGCCATGCGCGCCTTCAAGGTCAGCAAGTCGGGAGCTGCTGGTGACGAGCACAGCGCAGCCAGCACAGCCCGGCAGCAGCGGCCGCACCTGGGCCGAAGCCGTCACGTCGTCGGCCAGCACCAGCACTCTGCGGCCCGCAAGCAGCGAGCGATACAAAGCCGCGCGTTCCGCCGTCGCGTCGGGAACGCTAGCGGCCGGGACCCCGAGCGAGCGAAGCACTTCGCCAAGAACATCGTCGGGCTGCCTTGGCTGGCCTCGCCCGCCGAAACCGAGGTAGAGCTGCCCGTCCGGAAATGCCTCGCTGGCCAGGTGGGCTGCCTGCACCGCCAGCGCGGTCTTACCGGTGCCTGGCGGCCCGGTCAGCACGGTCACAGCCATCTCGTTCGCGGGCATGCGGCGGGCCAGTGCCTCGATAGCGACGACGCGCCCGGTGAAATCTTGCGGCGCAGCGGGCAGCTGGCACAGCGGAGTCCAGACCGGGCGCGGCCTTTGGCCCGTCGCCGCGAGCCCTCGCGGCCGGAACTCCAGTGCCGGGCTGTCATCGAGGATCTGCGCAAGCAGATGGCGGGCCTCAGGACCGGGTTCCTGGCCGAACTCGCGGGTGGTCAGCTCACGCAGCCGGCTGTAAGCATCGAGGGCGGCTGCCTTCTGCCCGCACCGGTACAGCGCGAGCATCAGCTGTACGTGCGGGTGCTCAGGCAGCGGATCCCCGGCGATGACGGCACGAATCTGGCTGAGCATCTCGTAATGGTGGCCGAGCGCGAGACGAGCATCGGTGAGCCACTCGCGCGCATCGCGCCACTGCTCAAGCAGCGCCGTCGCGATTGCGCGCATCAGCGCGGTGTCGGGAACATCCGCGAGGGGCGGGGCCCGCCACAGCCTGCAGCCCTGCCCGAGCAGGCGTGCCGCGTTCTCGGCGTTGCCGGCATCCAGCGCGGCGCGGCCGTAACCGACGATCGCGCGGAAGTCGTCGGCATCGAGCTCGCCCGGCCTGACAACGATCTGATAGCCCGCCTGGCGCGTCTCGACCCGCTTGTGGCTAGCCAGTGCGCGTCTCACATCACGCATCCGTACCCGCAACGCCGTGTCCGCGTCGCCTGGCGGATTGTCCCCCCACAGTGCCTCGATGAGCACGGCCTTCGTCGCCGGCTGCGCGGCGTGCAGAAGCAGCACGGCTAGCGTCGCCCGCTGCGACGGCCTGGCCAGTGCCAGCGGGGACCCGTCGTCGGCTTCGGCCAGTAACGGTCCGAGGATGCTGAATCGCATCGCGGCTCCACAAAGCGACTACAGGCAAGAGCCAAGCCATCGCACAACGTGACAGACACGATACTTCTGTGCAGCGAGGCGCACGCGGGTAATGCGAGACTTGCGCGGCGGAATTGCCGCCAACGCAGCCACGAGCGCTGCCGGCCGCCTGGCCCCGCCTGACCGCGCGGGGCTGGCCGGCCGGCAGCTCGTACTACAAATGGGCTCCGTGCATGGCGTGCATTAGCTCCACGAACCCCGTGCCGAGCACCAACAGGATCACGATCGCGATCAGCGCGAGCACGAGGCGGGCGATGGCCCGCCAGAACGCCACGAACATGACGGCGATCAGGACAACGATTACGTGCATCGACCACTCCCGACAGGCTGATGCCGTCAGGACAGGTCAGGCGACAGTTACCAGCAGGCAAACCGACGGTTGCATTCCGTCACCGTCGCGGTCTAGCATGATCCCCATCGCTGACCTGTCCTGTCCTGGGCTGGCTTGGTGGTAATAGCGCGGTCGATGCGGCGAACATCGGCCGCGCTGTGTGTTCCGGGCCCGTCTTCCCGCGGGCACGGCTGCCGGTGGGCTCTCGGTGCTGTGCACCCGGCACTGCTGCATGAGCAGGTCGCGCCGCTGTCAGCGCTCTCTTTGCCCGGCTACTCCAGACGCGCCTCCCCTCCACCCCCGTGATCATCACGGCGGCGACCTGTCAAGGCGGCCCCCTGCCGCCTCGCCGGCTCACTCAGCGAGCGAGTCTTGGAGGAACTGCCTGGTTGATTCAATGGTGCGGTTTGGCAATAGCCATTGGCAAGTGCCATTTCAAGGCAATAGAGTGCGGGATCGGACCGAAAATCGTCTACTGAGGCGAGACACGCTCACTGGGAGGGACGGGATGCAGGTTGCCAGCTTCCGCCAGCCCAACCTTCCGCCGCCGGGAACTTGGTGCGCTCCTCAAGGCCCTGCGGACGGAGAAGGGCTGGACGGTCGAGCAAGTCGCCGACCGACTCGAATTCTCACCTAGCAAGGTCAGCCGCCTCGAGACCGGTCATCGCGGAGCAAGTGCACGGGATATCAGGGAGCTCTGCGACCTGTTCGGCGTTGACGACCAGCGCAAGCAGCAGCTCCTGGACCTCGCCGCTGCGGGCAAGCAGCAGGCCTGGTGGCAGTCAAGAAACATCTCCTACTCCCACTACGTAGGGCTCGAAGCTGCTGCGACCGTCATTAGCGACTTCGGGCTTGGCGTCGTACCGGGTTTGCTGCAGACCGCTGACTACGGCCGGGCCGTGCTGCATTCCACTCGCCCTGCCCTGGCCGAGAGCGTGATAGAAGAGCGCATTGCGAGCCGCATTGAGCGCCAGCGACTACTCACCGCCGAGAACGCGCCCCGCTTCGAGACGGTAATCGACGAGAGCGTGATGCATCGCGTCGCCGGCAGCATCCGCATTATGCGCGCCCAGCTTTACCGGATCATCGAGTTGTCGGAGTCTCCCGGATTCGACATCAGATTGCTGCCTTATAAGTCGGGTCTGATGCCGTCCAGCCTCAATAAGTTCATACTGCTGACATTCGCCGATGCCACCGTGCCCGAGATCGTTTTCATCGAGCACCTAGCGGGTGACTTGTACCTCGACCGCCCGGATGAGGTGGCGGCCTATGAGCAGACGTTCTCCCTCATGCGGGAGATGGCAGAGCCGCCCGATCGCACGCGCGACATCTTTCGTTCGGTCGTCAGCACGCTCGACCGCTAACGCAGCTCAGCAGCGGGTTCGGTCAGCGGTCCTCTGCCCGGTAAGCCTTCTCGATCTCCGACATCTCTCGTGTTATGTCGGCGACTGCGTCTCGGCGCCCGCGCTCCAGCCTGCCGGCGATAAATGCCAGCACGAGGCCGAGGACAAAGCATGCGCTGGCCGAAGCAATGAAGCTCGGAACGATCCAGCTCGGGAGACCATTTGCCGCCATCAGCGAAGGCGTCGCTACTCCGATCGCCACAGCCGCGCCGAACAGGGCCGAATATGCGGCCGGAAGTCCATTAATCCGGGGTTTAAGTTCGTCATGAACGCGCTTCTGTAGCCGTTGGTATTCCCGAATCGGAATAGCCATGTATTCGTCCGCGGACTCATCCGGCAGAGATATGCGCCGCTCTCGCGTCCACTGAAGATACTCTTCCTGGGAGGAACTCATGTTTCGCCGCCTCGGCAAGGGAACCACGCCCTGAGGGACGTTGCCGAATGATCATCGCGATCCAGTGTGCAGGCAGCTCACCCGCGGCCGAGTAACTACCTGACCGCCGACAGCATCCTAGTACCGAACCTACGCTTACGTAAGCGTAAGTTAGCGCAACGGGGGCTCGTGTCGCCGCACAACTCGCGGGTGCCTGGCTATGAGGCCCAAGCCAGTCCTGAACCTATGGATAAGCGCCGATGTAACCGGCGCAGACGTCGTGATGGGAACGCGATCGCGCAGACACCACGGTCGCGGGCGTGACTGCGGTGCCGGCGCCGCTCATGTCCCGGGCGGGCCGGTCGGCGGCTCCGCCTGGAACTCACCGGCGCGAAGACCCGTTACCAGTGCCAGCCACTCGGCAGCCGTGAGACGGACCACAGTGGCGGGATCCCGCGAGCTCCGCAGCAAGATCTCGTCGTTCAACACTGTGACCTCGGCGCACTCGCTGTTCTGGCAGAAACTGGACTTGCGCCACACTCCCGGCTGCAGCTGCACACCAAACGGTATCATTAAGGCCTTCCGGGCATTTCGTTAGGATTGTCGGCGAGGCGCATGCCGCGCCGCGGGGAACGCGCTTATCTAATCACGATGATCATGGGTAGGCGTGCCTAAACCGCGCTTCGAAAGATCTTTCTTGACGGCTTACCTGGGCTTGGCCGCAGCCTTGCTTGCCAACGTGAGGCGCGGACTCAGGCCCACGGGTAGGCGCGAATCAGCCTGGGTATTCGTTTGCCCGCCGAGTGGCCGGCCTTCGCGCGTTCCATCGAGGCCGGCGAATTCGACCCTGCTTGGGCTACCGGCCAAGCGCCGACGCCAAGAGATCGCCCGACTTCTCGACGCGCTCGAGCACGTCCTCGGCCGTGAACCTCAGGTCGCTGGCCTTCCGGCAGGACTCGACCTCGTCCCAGGTCACTGGCGTCGACACCGTCGGCTGCTCGCGCGCACGCAGCGAGTAGGGCGCAACCGTCGTCTTGGCCGCGTTGTTCTGGCTCCAGTCGATGAGCACCTTGCGCGGCCGAAGCGCCCTCGTCATTCGCGAGACAACGAGGTCGGGCTGCTCGCCCTCCAGCTGCTCGGCCAGTTCCTTCGCCAGGTCGCTCATCTCGTCGGAAGTCACGCCTGACACCGGCGCGTAGAGCTGCAGGCCCTTCCCGCCCGAGGTCTTCGCCAGCGGCTCGAGTCCGCGATCCTCCAGCAGTGGCCGCAGCAGCAAGGCCACCTGGCAGCACTCGACGATCGTGGCTGGCTGGCCAGGATCGAGGTCGAACACCATCAGGTCAGGCTTGCCGATCTCGGGATACCGCCACATCGGCGTGTGCAACTCGAGCGCGGCCAGATTCGCCGCCCAAATGAGAGTGGGCAGATCGCCACCGAGGATGTAGTCGATTTCCTCGCGCGACTTGGTCGACCCAGGCGACGGGATCCGCGCCGTCGGCACCCAGTCCGGATGGGCGGGCGCGTTCTTCTGGAAGAAGAACTTGCCGTCCACTCCATCGGGGTAGCGCTTGATCGTCACTGGCCGGCCGGCGATGTGCGGCAGCAGCACCGGCGCGATCCGCTGGTAGTAGTCGATGACTTGCGCCTTGGTGAATCCGTCCGCCGGATACAGCACCTTGTCCAGGTTCGACAGCTCCAGTTTGTGGCCGTCGACCTGAACCGTCACCTTTTGCGCGTTAGGACTCACGCACGACCTCCGCTGGATCCTTGTCGTCGCGCAGGCCCTTAAAGGCCGGAGCGCGGAGCCGGCCTGACTTGGTCCACTTGACGAACTCGACTTCGGCGACGAGTTCAGGCTCAACCCATTGGGCGGAACGGGCTTCGTCCGCGGGAACGGTCTTCCCGAACGGCGACGTCGGCCGCTGCAATGGCTTGAGCTTGCCCGCCAGCATGTGCAACGTCCGCTGGGTGAAGCCGGTACCAACGTGGCCGGAGTAGACCAGCTCACCGTCGTCCTGCACGCCCACCAGGAGCGAGCCGATGCCGCCGGCCCTGGCACCCTCGCCGGGCTTCCAGCCGCCGATCACGACTTCTTGGCGGAACAAGTTCTTGATCTTCAGCCATGACTGCGAGCGCCTGCCGGGCTCATACCGGGACTGGAGCCGCTTGGCCATGATGCCTTCAAGCTCGTTCTGCTTGCTGACCGCCTGGACGTCCACCCCCGACTCACCGATGAACGATGGCGGCGCCTGCCACCGGCCGCCGGTAAGGCTGAGTCCGTCCAGCAACTGCCGGCGCTCGATGTAGGGCAGGTCGAGCAACGGCTTGTCATCCAGCCACAACACGTCGAAGGCCAGGTAACTGACCGGTACCTGCTTCGCCAGCATCCGCGCCTGCGCCGCGCCGGCGATGTTCATCCGTTGCTGCAGCGCCTCGAAGTCCGGCCAGTCACTATCGCCGAACGCGACGACCTCGCCATCCAGGACGGCCTGCCTCGCGTCGATCGCACCGGCTATGCCTGCGAGTTCGGGATACACGTGGGTGATGTCGCGTCCGGTCCTCGACATCAGCCGGACTGCCCCGTCCGCTACGAACGCCAGCGCGCGGATGCCGTCCCACTTCATCTCATAGCCCCAGCCAGCATCCCTGACCGGCAGGGTGCCCGCCGTTGCGAGCATGGGGCGCAGGGCGTCGGGCCCTGCCTGCTCCCATTTGCTGACCACAAGTCGATCCTTACCCGCCGCTAACCCGGATAGCCGGATCATGGCAGATAACCGAGCGCGTACCGCCGCTAGCACGAGGGCTCGGGGCCCAGGGTCGCTAGCCCATCGTCTTCGCGCCGTCGATGGACTCCCTGATGATGTCCGCATGCCCCGCGTGCTGCGCGGTCTCCGCTACGAGGTGCAGGAAAGCGCGCCGGGCCGTCCAGCTCGCGCCCTGCTCATACCACGGGGCTTCGGGCAGCGGATGCGCGACGTCCAGGTCAGGCAGGGAAATGAGAAGCTCGTCGGTCTCCGCAGCCGCGTGCTCGTAGTCGCTGAGCAACCCGGCCAGCGTCTCGCCTGGCAGCATCTGGAAGGCGCTCATGAACTGCTCCATCTGCCCCGGATCGTCCCAGCGGCCCATAGCCGATGGACCCTCGACGATGAAGCGCGTCCATCCCCGCTCAACCCGCGTGACGTGCTTGATGATTCCGCCGATGCACAGTTGGCTCACAGTGCTGCGCGCGCCGGCCTGCTCGTCGGTCAGATCACGCGCGGTGAACCGCAAGAAGCCCCTGTGCTTCCTCAGCGTCTGGAGCATGTCCGCCTGCTCGCCGGTGAGGGTCTGCTCGGTTGCGCTCATGGGCCAGTACCTCCGCCTCTCCCGCTATCGGTCGTGCACTGCCTGACCGGCACGTTACCTGGCCGCTCTGACACCATTTGGCTATGGAGCATGCACAGCGCCATGCGACGGTCCGGATGGACTGGGGTCTGTCCGGAGCTGAGGCAATCGGCGCGGACGCCGCGATCGCCGTGGTCATCGACGTCCTGAGCTTCACCACGACTTTGACGGTGGCGGTCGACGCCGGCGTGGAAGTCTACCCGTTCCGCTGGAAGGACGCTTCCGCCCGCGAGTTCGCCAGGGAGCATGACGCCGTGCTGGCGGTCGGGAGGTTTGAGGCGCGCGATGCCGACGCGTCCGTGCGCGCGGTTAGCCTGTCACCTGCGAGCATTCAGGCGGCGCACGGGCTGAATCGGATCGTGCTGCCGTCGCCGAACGGGTCGACCCTGGCCGCAGCTCTGGCCGAAGGCGGCGCGACTGTCATCGGAGCGGCGCTGCGCAATCGGTTCGCCGTCGCGCGCTGGATTGCCGACTTGCTCGCGGACCAGGCGCCGAAGGACACCGCGACCGGAGCCGACGCGACAGGCAAGGAGACCGGAACTAGCCCGCCGGCGATCGCCGTGCTGGCCGCGGGCGAGCGCTGGCCTGACGGCTCGCTCCGCCCCGCGGTCGAGGATCTCTGGGGCGCCGGCGCCGTCATCGCCGCGTTGTCCGAACTCGGCATCGGCGACCAGAGCCCGGAGGCGTGGACGGCGGAGGCCGCGTTCAGGGGGGTCGAGGAGAGCCTGGCAGCCGAGCTCACGGATTGCGCCACCGGCCAGGAACTGGCGATGGTCGGCTTCGCCGATGACGTTGCAATTGCGGCCGAGCTTGACTCGAGCAACTCCGTTCCCGTCCTTATCGGTGAACGCTTCCTGAATGCTGGATAGCAGTATCAAGTCATCTCGAATCCGGCCGTGTAATGGCTCGCTCACGTCCGGTATTCGCGATAGATTTCCATTGCGGCTTCGTCGTTCGCAAGCACGGGGGTTCGGCGTAGTGGATGCGCTACAGCCTGAGGACCCGCAGCGGGTTGGCATATACCTGTTGCTTCACCGGCTAGGTACCGGCGGAATGGGCCGCGTCTATCTCGGTCAGTCCCCCACCGGGCAGATGGTCGCAGTCAAGCTGATCCGGGCGGAGCTGGCCGGCAATCCCAACTTCCGGCGCCGATTCGCCCAGGAAGTGGAGGCGGCGAAGCGAGTCAGCGGGATCTTTACCGCCCCCGTCGTGGACGCTGATCCGCAAGGCCCGCAGCCGTGGCTGGTGACGGCCTACGTCGCCGGGCCGTCCCTGGCCGACGCGGTGAATGACTACGGTGCGCTGCCACTGGATGCGGTCCGAACGCTAGCCGCAGGGCTGGCCGAAGGGCTCCGGGCCGTCCACGCAGCCGGCATCGTGCATCGCGATCTCAAGCCGTCGAACGTGCTGCTGGCCGCCGACGGGCCGCGGATCATCGACTTCGGCATCTCGCGCGCCAGGCAGTCGGCCTCGCTGACCGGCGACGCCAAGGTGATCGGCTCACCGGGATTCATGTCGCCGGAGCAGGCCGAGGGCAGGGCGGTCGGCCCGGCCACCGACATCTTCAGTCTCGGCGGCGTGCTGGCGTTCGCCGCTTCCGGACGCCCTCCGTTCGGGACTGGTTCGATGGCCACGCTGCTGCACCGCGTCGTCTACGGCACGGCCTCCCTCGGCCACGTGCCGGTCGAGCTCCGGCCGCTGATCGAGCGGTGCCTGGCCAAGGACCCAGCCGCCAGGCCGACCACCGATCAGTTGCTGGCCGAACTCGGGCGGGCGCAGCTGGCAAAGGGCTGGCTGTCCAGGCACGTCCACCATCCCCTGGCCGCAGGCCACACCGCGATGGCGGACGGCGAGCGCGCCTGCGTCAGCGGTCCCGGCCAGTACGACGTGGCATCGGATCGCACCAGGCCGGCCGGTCTCGCGTGGGCGTGGCGCGGCAGGTCGGCGATCATTAGCTGGCTCTCCGCGGCGGTGGTGGCGGCCGGGGCAGCCTCCGCATTCGGCATCGCGGCGTTCAGCCACCACCCCACAGTCCACGCCGCTGCGAACTCGGTCCCGGCACCGCGCCCGCAGCTACGTAAGCACACCGAGATTGCCACGCCGGCCAGCCCTCGAGAGGTCGTCCGCGCCTACTTCGCCGCGATCAACTCGCGGGACTGGCCGAAGGTCTGGCGCATCGGCGGCGACCACATGAGTGACAGCTACGGCGCGATGGTTGCCGGATATACGGACACGATCAGGGACGTCGTGGCGTCTACGCGCGTGTCAGGGGATCACGTCATCGCCACGCTCCGCGCGTATGAAGTCGGCGGCGCGATCCAGGTCTTCAAGGTTGAGTACACGGTCAGGAACGGGCTCATCACCGCAGGCAGGGTTCTCGCCGTGTACTCGTGGCCAGGGGACACCGTGATCCCGGCATCGGCGTCAGGGTTGGCACCGGGGGCGCCGAGCATGCCCTGGCCGGACAGAGCATGGTACGGCTACCGTCTCAGCCGACCTGGGCGGTGCGACCAGCCCAGTAAGGCGCCCGCAGCTGACGCTTGAGAAGCTTGCCCGACCCCGTCCTCGGCAGCTCGTCGGTGAATTCCACTGACCTCGGTACCTTGTAACTGGCCAGATGCTCCCGGGCGAATGCGGTGATCTGGTCGGCTGTCAGCGATGAGCCAGGGGCCAGCACGACGGTTGCGTGCACGACCTCACCCCACTCCGGCGAGGGGATGCCGAACACGGCAACGTCGTAGATCTCCGGGTGCTGCTCAAGCGCCGCTTCAATCTCGGCCGGATAGATGTTCATGCCGCCGGAGATGATCATGTCGGTCTTGCGGTCGCAGATGTACAGGTACCCCTCGTCGTCCCAGTAGGCGACGTCGCCCACCGTGTGGAAATCACCACGGCTGGTCGACTCGTAGCTGGCGTCGTTCTTGTAGTA
>JASHUG010000247.1 GCA_030040155.1 Streptosporangiaceae bacterium
CGTTCTTGCTGGCGACGCTCGCGGCGATCAGCGCGTCGTAGGGTTTGCAACCGGGTAATGCAGATCGCGTAACGAAATTTCGCTCCAGCGGGAGTGATTCATCACCGAGAGGTCGGACATGTACGGCGAACTCACCGTGCCTGATTTTCCGGACCTGCCCGAGCTGGCCGACAGCATCGGCCCGGCGGAAGCCGAACGGGCGTTGCCCGACATCCTCGCGGCGGTCGCCGGCGCCAACCGGATACTCGCCAGCAACGAGCCCGCGCCCATCACTGCACCGCAGGCGGAGACGCTGGCCGGCTACACGGCTGGCCTGGTAGAGAAGCTCAGGCAGTGGTTGCAGGCGCTCTATGCGAGACTGCGCGCGATCGCGCTAGCACTGGGAGCGCTGTCGTACTCGGTCACGGTCGGGACGTCGATCAGCGTGACGATCGGTTTCGGCGACTGAGACCGGCCGGGAAGAACGCCCGCGGTCGCGGCACCTCGGGCCCCACTCACGATGGAGGGTTTCATGAGCCAGAATGACAGCCCGAACCCTGAAACAGGCTTCGTACTCACGCACTTCCTCGTCGTCGCCGATCAGGACCGGTCGCGCGACTTCTACGCGGATGTGTTCGGGGCGAAGGTCGTACGGGAGCGCAACCCGGTCATCATGAAGCTCGCCAACAGCTGGCTCATTCTGAATGTGGGCGGCGGGCCGACCGACGACAAGCCGACGGTCACGCTCACCACCCCGCCCGACCCGAATCGGACTAGCGCGTTCCTGAATATCCGGGTCGCTGACATCCAGGCTGTCTACCGCGAGTGGTCCGCGCGAGGCGCCGAGTTCCTGACCGAGCCCAAGGATCATCCCAGCGAGTTCCGCGCCTACATCCGCGACCCGGACGGGCACCTCATTGAGGTTGGCCAGTCCAAGGCCAAGGCAGGCTAACCACCTGGCCCCTCTGACGCTGGGTCGGATCCGCGGCAGTGTCGGGTCTGAAGGAGCGCCCGCCCGCTCGGGGAGAGGCGGGCACTGGGTGCCAGGACGGCGCCCCGCCCCCTCGGGGAGGGGCGGGGCGCCGTTGCCCTTAGCGCCCGGGCGGGGGGATGGGCCCGGGCTGGGGATGACCTGGGCCGGGGGGATGACCCGGGCCCGGGGATGGGCTGCGCGACCCGGCCGGGGGATGGCTCGGACCGCGCCGTGGCCCGCCCTCGGAGGAGTCAGAAGCCGGGGTTGGCGGTAGAGATGTCGTAATTCGAGCCCCAGTACCACTGCGTGGCCGAGGCACCAGGCACCATGTGCGGCACCCCGGTCGGGTCGGCGATCCACCAGCGCACGTGCGACTGCTCGGCCGCCGGCACCGCCGTCCTGACCGCCGTCTGCGCCGCGCTCCACTCCGACTTCATCGTGTAGACGATCGCCTGTCCGCTCGGGTCGGCATGCAGCTTCTGCGCCGCCCAACTGCCCGCCTGCGTCGGGGTCACGTCACCGGGCTCGACATCGAGTGCATTGGCGTGCGGGTCCGATCCGTTGGTGTCGATCCACAGCACCTGCTTGCCAGCCACGGCCGACGGCGAGACCGCGAACGGCCCGTCGGCGTAGGTCGCCTCCTCGTGACCGGCCGGGATCGCCGACGGCGTCACGGAGTCATAGATCTCGTAGGGCCGAGCTGGCGCGACGCCCCGGCGCGCCGACTCGGCGGACTGCCGTGCGACCGGCGCGCGACGCTCGTCCGCGGCGCGCTGAACGTGCTCGTGCGATACGTCGGCGACGGTCACCGCGTGCTGAACGGGTGCGTGCTGCGATGGGGAGGATGCGACCGCGGCGCTGGCCGTGCCCGCACCGGCCGCCAGTGCGGCAGCGGCGCCGAGAAGTGCTGCGGCCTTGCGACGGCCACGGAGGGCGTCGGTCAGTCGGGCACTGCGAGGCATGGGGGGTCCTTCCTGTCGGTACTGGCCGCGCGGCCCGGGAGACTGCTCCGGCGTCCGTCACGGTGAGCAACGGGAGGTTCGACGCCGAATGAGCGAAGCTGGTTTCGGACTGAGACCTAGTTCACTACTCGCGGGTAATATTGCTGACTGGTTATCCCGATATAGGCGGGTAAACCATCGGCGAGCGGGGGCCAGCGGCCGGGACAGCGGCCAACTTCGCCGTGACACGACGGCCAAGAGAATGCGTTATCAATGCAAATATATTGAAAGTTTATGTGTAATCCGGCAATTACCGCGGTTCGGGCGTGGGTGCTGCCAGGAGCGCAACGCCGTGGCTGGCCCGCGAGCAGCACGCTGGCGAGAACGCCCCAAGCCCGCGTGATCATGAGGCGGCTTAGCGATGCGTTGCCGCCATTCTGTGTTTCGTCAGCGAGTGTGTCACCGACGCGATGAGGATCTCCTTGACCGACTCCCGCCTCCGTGCGTCGCACACCAGGACCGGCACGTCGGGATCCAGGTCCAGCGCGTCGCGGATCGTCTCGGTGTCGTACTCCGGCGCCCCGTCGAACCGGTTGGCCGCGACCACGAACGGGGTCCGCCGCCGCTCGAAGTAGTCGACGGAGGAGAAGCAGTCGGCCAGTCGCCTGGTGTCGGCCAGCACCACGGCGCCGAGCGCGCCGTAGGCAAGCTCGTCCCACATGAACCAGAACCGCTCCTGGCCTGGCGTGCCGAAAAGGTAGAGGACGACGCCGCTGGGGAAAGTGATGCGGCCATAGTCCATGGCCACCGTCGTGGTGGTCTTGTGCTCCACCGCGGCCGTATCGTCGACTCCCACTCCGACCTCGCTGAGGACCTCCTCCGTGCGCAGAGGCCGGACCTCGCTGATCGCAGCCACCAGCGTCGTCTTCCCGACGCCGAATCCCCCCGCGATCAGGACCTTCGTTACGACCGGCGCAGCTATGGCTCCCGCCACTGCCTCATAGCGCGCGGAGTCCATCAAGCACGCTCCTCATCACAGTTTCTTCCGAAGTGCCCGTCTCAGGTGGCCCAGCGATGGCCACCGCGCCGCGTTCCATGAGGTCGCCGAGTAGTACCCGGACGACGCCCAGTGGCAGGTCGATTTCTGACGCAAGTTCCGCAACCGCGGTGGGCGTGCGGCACAAGTGGAGCAGGTGTCGGTGCTCGGGCCCGAGGCCGCGGGCGTCAACTACGAGCGGCCCGGCCGCCGCTACGTGGTCGATCAAGCCGAGCGTCGCGCCGTGCGGCCTCGTCCGGCCGCGCGTTAGTGCGTAGGGTCGGACAACTGGACCGGCTTCCCGGTCGAGCCACCTGTCTCCGCCTTCAGTCATTCCATCAGCCGTTCCATTGCCCCCACTGCGACTGCTCCGCTCCTCGGGCTTGCGGACAGGTACTGACCAAGGCGCTTGACGAGCATGGCCATCTCGTAGACGACGAGGCCATGGTCCGCATCTGCCGGACAGAGCGCCGCCAGGCAGCTGCCCTGCCCAGCGGCCATGACGAACAGGAGAGCGGCATCCATCTGAATAATTGCCTGCCGCGCCTCGCCGCCGTGAAAGCGAAGCGCGGCACCGCGGGCGAGGCTCTGCATTCCGGCCGCAACTGCGGCCATGTGCTCGGCATCCTCGCGACTCAGGCCGTATGACGAGCCGAGCGTTAGGCCGTCACGGGATAGGACGACCGCCTGGCTGATCCCGCTGACCCGGCGCACCAGATCATCGAGAACCCAGTTCATCGTTGCGGTGAAACCCCCCTTTTGCATCAGTGCCCCCCATCGTCCTCAGGCCAGGCGGCCAGATCCGGGTCTCCCGCAGGCGACGGCCAGGACGCACCGTCCGGCGGCGACGAGGATTCATCGGCTGTCGACGGCCGCAGCGTGTCGGCAGGCGTTGACCACGAATCGTCTTGCTGTGCATCTGCTGTCCTGGCCAGCTCGAGTCCGAACTGCAGCGACTGCACCAGGGCTCTGGTGTCCGCCGGATCGGGTCCCTCGCCGGCCGGCTCATCGACGTCTGCCGACCCGCTCCCACTCGCCGGAGTGCTCTCGGGTACCAGCGGACCATCGGTCTTGAGCTGCGGCGCCAGGCTGGCCTGCCGGACCCTGCGCGGCAGCCATGGTTTGTCAGAATCGGCTCCCCCGGGCGCGGTTGCACGTGGGGACTCCGGCCACGCGAAGCCGCTGCCCGCCGCAGGTGATGACGCCTGCCTGCCGTTGCCCGCCGCGAGCGGTGACGCATCGGCGCCGTCGCCCGATCCGGCCGACGGATCGATGCGGAACACATCGAAAGCCTGCCGGCTGGGATGGCCTTGCGGGGATGCCATGCCCGCGCCGAGGGGCTCGCTGGCATCGCCGGACGGGGCGGATCTGTTGCCGGACAGATCCAGGCCGCCGCCCGGAAGGTTCAGGCCACCACTCACGGGCTCCAGCCTGGGACCGGCAGGCCCGGGGCCCGGGCTGCCGAACTCATGGCCCGGACCACCGGGCTCGAGGCCCGGACCGCCCGGCTCGGGGCCCGAAGCGCCCGGGTCGTGCGCGATCCCACCTTGCCCCTGACTGTCGACGGTCAATCCTGGCCCATCGTGTACCAGGCCTGTGCCAGCTAGACCGGGGCCGGTGCTGACGAGCCCGAACCCAGGGCCGGTAGCAGCAAGGTCGGGGCCGGCATCAGCGACACCCCGGCTATCGCCAGCCACGAGTTCACGCCCGCCGCCGCGCTCGCGCCCGCCGCCAGGCAGATCCGGTCCTTCGCCGCCCAGATCCGGGCCGGTACCGCCGTGATCGCGTCCGTTGCCTGGCAGTTCCCGGCCCGCGCTTACGAGCTCGCGGCCGTTTCCGATAACGCGCACACCAGGGGCGAGAGTGCCGCTCCCATCGCTTGCCGCGACGATCGCGTGCGGGAGCAGGACGATCGCGGACGTACCGCCGAACGGGGACATCCGCAAGGTGATCCTGATGTGGTGCTTCGCGGCGAGCCTGCCGACCACGAACAGGCCCAGCTGGTTGCTGTCGGCGAGGTCGAACTCGGGCGGATTCGCGAGCCGTTCATTGACGGTGACAAGCTCTTCCGCGGCGATGCCGATACCGCGGTCCTCGATCTCCACGGCGAAGCCGTTCGCAACGCGCTCGGCCCTGATCGTGACCTCCGTGCTCGCCGGCGAGTACGTAGTCGCGTTCTCGATGAGCTCGGCGAGCATGTGAATTACGTCGGCAACGGCGGAGCCGATGACGGCGTCTTGCGACTCGCAGATGACGGCAACCCGCTTGTAGTCCTCTACCTCCGCGATAGCGCCGCGCAGCACGTCCATGATCGGGACGGGCTCGCGCCAGCCTCGGCCGGGAGTCGCCCCGGACAAGATGATCAGGCCTTCCGCATGCCGGCGCATGCGGGTCGTCAGGTGGTCAAGCTGGAACAACTCGTCCAGCGTGTCCGGCTCGCTTGACCTGCGCTCCATTCCGTCCAGCAGCGTTAGCTGCCGGTGCAGCAGCGACTGGCTGCGCCAGGCCAGGTTGCGGAACACCTGGGCGACGCCCGCGCGCAGCCGCGCCTGGCCGACGGCGGCCTCGACCGCGGTGCGCTGCACGGAGGAGAGCGCCGCGGCAACCCTGGCCGTCTCGAGGATCCGACCCTCCGGAGGCGGTGCCGCCTCGGCGGCCACGTCCACGTCCTCGCCTCGGCTCAGCCGGTCGACCACCCGCGGCAGTCTTTCGTCTGCCAGTTCCAGTGCGGCGTGCTGCAACCCGGTGAGATCGCGGCTGATCCGCCGGCCGAATCGCACGATGAGGAACACCGAGAGCACGACCGCAAGCAGGCCGATCCCGCCGGCCAGACCGACTTCCCACAGCAGCCGATTGCCGATCTGAGTGCCGAGGCTCGACAATGCCAACCGGTCCTGCACCTCGGCCGACTGGTACTCGGTGAAGAGCGCGCTGGAGGCGAGCCCGAATGCGCCCAGTTCCCCAGGCGTCGGGCCCTTGCTGCCGGCGCTGTTAGAGATGGCCGTCTCCAGAGCGGTGAAGCTCTGATATGCGGGCGAGGCTTGGGCGCGCAGGTACCCCGAGCCAAGGGCGGGATTAAGCGTCCTGAGCGCGTCCGCCATCAGGTATTGCCGGGTCGCGGCGGTCTGCGCGAACAACGCCCGCTCCGCCTGGCTCATCCGCCCGCCAGCATCAAGCGCGCCGGTGACGAGCGTTACCTCCCGGCTGGCCATCTCAAGCGCCCGGCCGGCTTCTACGCTGGCCGCCGCCTGAATATACAGGGGGGTGTTGTTCACCACGACGAGGTCGGCGTAGAGGTTGAATTCTACATTAATTACCTGATTATAATCATCAAATGCCTTAATCGGGGAAATTGAACCCAGGACCACGGCGGTGCGAACGCCGCCTAGCGCTGATATTTGCGCCTTGAAGGACGCGAGCGCCGGCCGGGCGGCGGCCGAGCCCGGCGGGTTGGAGGTCAGGCCGTCCAGAAGCATCGTGACGGCCAAGTTCGTCTGCCTCTGCTGATCAAGGTAGTGGGCGTCCGACCCGCGATGCGCGCTACTGAGCCATTCGAAGGCCTCCAGCCGCTCGTCCGCCAACTCCGTGAACAGCCGCTGAGCCCATGAGCCATAGCGCTGGTCCTGGCTGTTGAAGTTGTGCTCCTGGATTGCGTTGGACACTGTGATGGTCGCGGCGAAAGCCCACAAACCCAGCAGCGAGGCAAGCGGGACGATAAAGATGGCGCTCAGCAAAGCCCGGATGGACCGTTGGCGGTTACGGCGTGTTTGCGCGGGCATGACTCTCCTTCCGCCGAGGCTTCGCTTGCCGTGCTGGTGTCCCCCGTAGCGCAGCAGGTCGCGGCCGTAGCGCCCCGCTTCCGGCCGGCGGGAGAGCCAGCGAGAAGCTCTCGATGTGAGTGGGCGCGGCGAGCCGATCACGCGTGTTCGACGCGGGCCCCGATGGAGTTCCGGTGACCGCCGGCGACGGTCTGCCGGTTGCGAGTGCCGTCATGGCCAACTGCGTCACCACCCCTCACCCCAGCCCCAATGTGGATGTCCAGGCAATTGCGCTACGCAAATGCAGGGCATTGTCTGATGCCGCGCCGCATGTCGTCTGATCGTGGCCTAGCCATTACTGCACATTGCGTTTTCCGTGATTTGCGCTCATACACGTCTGATCGGTAAGGAACAACTTCAAGAGCCGCGAGCAGATTAACATCCACCGAAAAGCCATATGGACGCTTTATGCAAAGAGGCCGCGCGCTCGCCGATGCGCGCTATAGCGCACATGCGTACGCGAACGCCTGCGCGACCGGGCCAGTGCGCATGCCGCGCAGCACGAAGCCGCCGGCCCCGCGGCACGCCGCAGAGCCACGGGACCGCTAAGCGCCCCATGAAGCGCGGCGAGCCGGCGCGGGCGCATGAAGTCAGGCGACGCCTGTCCCTGGCACTTCGTATCCGTGCTCGAGGATGTAAGCCGCACCCCGGATGACGCACCGCAGCGGATCGTCGACGACCATCGTGGCGATATCCGCCTCCGCCTCGATCCGGTAGGCCAGACCGGGCAGCATGGCGCCGCCGCCGGCCAGCCTGATCTTTCCGCGGAACACGTCTTCGGCGAGATTCGGCGGAATATCGGCCAGCAACTCCGTGACCGAGCCGACGATCGCGCGGACGGTGGGCTCGACCGCCGCGGCAACCAGGTCGGCGGACACGCGCTCGACGCGCGGCGTCCGGCGCGCTGAATCGACGCCCACGGTCTCCACTTGCGAGATGGTGCCGTCGCCGAGGCCAAGCGTCATTTTCAGGCTGCGCGCGGCATCCCGGCCAAGCAGCAAGCCAAACTCGGACCGTACCGCTCGGGTGATTGCCTCATCCATCGCATTCCCTCCGGTACGAAGGGAACGGGCTCGCACGACATGCCCGCCAGCCAGCACGGCGATCTCCGTGGTGCCGCCGCCGATGTCAACGATGAATGCTCCGACCCCGGCTTCAAGGTCGAATCCGGCTCCGGCAGCGGCGGCGACAGGCTCATCGATGAGCTGGATGCTGCGCCGGGGGCGGAGGGCTTCGGCGGCCGCCAAGACCGATTGCCGTTCTACCGTCGTCGCTTCGCCCGGCAGGCAGATCACGCAGGGCTTGCGCCCGAGTCCGCGCGCTACCCTGGCCCGCGCGAGAAACGCCTGGATCATGGCCGCGGTCGCATTCAGGTCGGCAATGACCCCATCGCGGAGCGGATGGAGAACCTCGACGTGCTGAGTCTCCTTACCGGTCAGCGAGTCTGCCGCCTGGCCCACGGCCGTTATCGCGCCGGTGCTGCGGTCGATTCCTATTGCCGACGGCTCATCGATGACGATGCCACGGCCGGTGGCGTAGACCAGCGTGTTCACCGTCCCGAGATCAATCGCGACGCCCGACCGTAGCCCCATCACTTCTTCCTCTGCCCGAAAATGGCCTTGCTACCCAGTATGGCGCCATCCACGCGAGCCCGAACGCGGTCCGTTGGAGGACCAATGTGACGTAGGCCGCGGCCAGGCGCGGACACTCCTCGTTCCCTTGCGGTCTGGTGCTTTTCCGCTCACCCGGGATCAGCAGTACCTGTATCGCTACGTTAAGTGGTCGCAACGCTACTATTGGTAACCGAAATTCGCTCCACGGAAACGTAGTAACACAGAGGCAACGCATGCAATCGGTAATACGCATGACCGTTCCGGTCGTGGCAATAGTCAGCACTGCCGCCGCCCTTACTGGCTGCAGCTCGAACTCGCCTGCCAGGGCAGCACCCTCCTCAGGGACTGAGACGACAATCTTGACCACCGGCTCGATGACCAGCAACCCGAGCTTCACGCTCAGCGCGTCGGGCGTGTTCGCAGGCAAGGGCACGCTCGTGAGCAACGGGAGCGGCGAGGACTCCTCCACCGCAAAGCTGCCCGGCGGGACGTTCGTCGTCAACTACCCGGAAAGCGAGCAGAAGACCGTCAGCGAGTCGCTGGACTCGACGTCATGTGCGGCAAAGCTCGTCGAACAGGGGCCGTACACGATCACGAAAGGCACGGGCAAGTACTCCGGCATCAGCGGTTCGGGCACCGCGGTCCTCACTGCGACCGCGACACTGCCGCGAATGAAAGACGGCAAGTGCAACACCTCGACCACCGTCACGCCAGTGGCCGGCACGGAACACATAACCATCAAGGCCGTGGGTCCCGTGCACCTGCGGTAGCGGATGGCAAGCCGTCACCAAGGATGGCGGCCCGCTGGTCACGCCCGAAACTGGGAAATCGCTTAAGTCGTCGTAGAGCTGCAACCGTCGCCAGATCATCCGATGTCTAAGGCTATGGATCACATCGGTCCGCTCGGACGAGGAAATCCGAAACGGGAGGCATCCATGGGGACAATCCGCTGGCAGTCGGCCGTGAGAGGGCGGGGCATCGCCGCAATGGCGATCCTCAGCGCGGCGATGCTCGGGATCGGGACGACGACAGCGCTCGCCGCACCGCTGGCCGCGCAGGGGGTGACGCGCGCAAGAACGTTAGCCGCTGACGCCGCCGGTGCCGCCGGTCCGGCGCTCAAGCTCATCGCCGTCGAGCGAGTGGTGGACGAGCCGAAGTTCGGCGGCTGGACGTACATCGACCCGGACGTTTACCTGGCATCGCTCGGGTCAGCGTTCCAGATCGACGTGTCACGGGCCAGCTACACCCAGCCCGTGCACGCCACGCAGGTCATCAGGACCGCTGACGGCAACATCTACCGGCCGCTGCCGTCCTGGGTCATGGCCGGCTGGAACGGGATTCGACACTTCATCCGCATAACTCTCCGCAACGCCCGCGGACGCGTTGTCGCGGCCAACGAGGTGCCGTTCTGCCCGGACTCGGGCGAACTGGCCAAGGCGACACCCAACAGCGCAGAGATCGACCCGTATCCGACGCAGTGCGTCTCCGGTGATCCGTTCCCGATGGGCGAGGTCTGGGGCCTGTCCCGAGGCTGGGCCGTGGACCCGGGGCCCGTCGCGTACCACATCGCTCTCGGGACCTACAAGCTGACCGAGACCATCACTCCCCAGTACGCGCGGCTGTTCCACGTCAGCAAGCGGAACGCGAGCGTGACTGTCAAGATCAAGGTGACCAACCAGGTCTCATGCTGCGGGCCCGGAGGATGCTGCCTGCCGGTCCCAGCGCCTGCCGGGTTCGTCAAGGCCCGCCACGCGAGTGCCGCCGGCAGCCTGAACCGCAGGCCGCCCGCGGCCGCGACGCTGACGCACGTGCCGGAGGATGCGCTGCCCGACCTCATCCCGCTCCCGTCATGGGGGATCTCGATCAGCAACACCGAGAAGACCGGGACCGCGTTCCTCGACTTCGGCGCGACGGTGTGGATCGGCGGGAACTCGCCGCTGGACGTGGAGGGCTTCCGGGTCCCCGGCACCGGAAAGATGCTCGCGTACCAGTACTTCTATAAGGACGGAACGAAGCTCATCGGGCGCATTCGGGTAGGCACGATGGGGTTCTCCGCCTACAACGCCTGGCACTTCAACCAGTTCGCGCAGTACTTCCTGCTGAACAAGCACAAGCGGATCGTCGTGCGCAGCCGCAAGGTCGGCTTCTGCATCGCGCCGACCGACAACGTGAACATGGTGTTGCGCTACGCGACCTGGCAGCCCTCCTACACCGGCATCGAGGGTAACTGCGGTGACCCCTCGGCGCTGTGGGCAACCGAGATCCTGCCGGTCGGCTGGGGCGACACCTACGTCCAGACGGTGCCCTACCAGTCGTTTGACATCACCAAGATCCCGGACGGGACCTACTACATCGAGATCGTCGCCAACCCCGAGCATTTGCTCCGAGAGACCAACACGGCGAACGACGTCTCCCTGCGGGAGGTCATCATCAGCGGCAAGCCCGGCCACCGCACGGTACGAGTGCCGGCCTGGCACGGCATGGACCCGGAGAACGGGTCGTCGGGAGGTTACATCTAGTCGCGGTTTCCGGTCGCGATGCGGGGTGCGGTCCTCCGGCCGCGCCCCGTTCGCGTTACGTGCAGAACCGCGCCGGCGGGCGGCTACGTGCGTGGCCTCAGTTAGCCGGCGAACTTGTCGGGATCCGGTCCGACTCGCTCGTTCCGGTTCAGCGCGCTGATCGCCTCGACGTCCTCGCCGGATAGCTCGAAGTCGAAGATGTCGAAGTTCTCCCTGATCCGCGCCGCGCTCACGGACTTGGGGAACACGATGTCGCCGCGTTCGATGTGCCACCGCAAGACGACCTGGGCCGGGGTCTTGCCCGCCCGCCTGGCAATCTCGTCGACTGTCGGGTCATCCAGGTCCCGCCCGCGCCCGAGTGGCGACCAGGCTTCCACCGCGATCTGATGCTCGCCGCAGAACTGCCGCAATTCATCCTGGGTCAGGTACGGGTGGACCTCGATCTGGTCGACCGCCGGCGGAATCTCGGACTCGGTGTGCAGTCGCCGCAGGTGATGGGCCTGGAAGTTCGATACGCCAATCGACCGCGCCCGACCGTCGCGGTAGAACTCCTCCAGGGTGTTCCACGTGGACACGTAGTCGCCGTCGTATCGCATGGGCAGCGGCCAGTGGATCAGGAACAGGTCGACGTAGTCGGTACCAAGGGCCGCGAGTGAGCTGTCGAAGGCCCGGCGCGCATCGTCTGGACGATGCGCGTCGTTACTCAGCTTCGTGGTGAGGAATACGTCCGCCCGGTCGAGGCCGGACTTGGCGACCGCCTCGCCGACTTCCTTCTCGTTGCCATACATCTCCGCGGTGTCGATGTGCCGGTAGCCGGCCGCCAGCGCAGTCGTCACCGCCGCGAACGTCTCGTCGGGCTTCACCAGGAAGACGCCGAACCCGAACTGCGGGATCGCCTGGCCGTTGTTCAGCAGGACTTCGGGAATCGCAGCCACCACGGACTCTCCTCACTCACCAAGCGGTTGACGCACCCCCGAAATGCCCTGCCCCGCCCGGCCGGGTCTAATCGCCGTCCGGCCTCAGCCGATCAGCGGCAGCCGGTTGTCGGCGGACTCCGCGCGACCGGAGGCTGCGAGTATCCAGGCGAGGTCGTCCTTCAGGTCGGCGGGCCGGGTGCCGCGCGTGCGCCGCGCCAGCAGGTCGTCCAGGATCGACGCGGTCGAGGTGATGCCATCGGGTGTGGCGAAGATCGGGCCGTTCACCGCCTGGGCCAGGTCAATGCCGTGCACGACCGCCTCGAGGATCCGGCTATACACGAACTCATCGACCCGCATCGGCGCGAAATAGCCGGGACCGACCAGGTCAGCAGGCACTTCGCGCGCCTCGGAGATCGTCTTGCTGAACGTCTCCGCCAGCACGCCGGGCATGTCCGCGGGCGTCTTGCCCTCGACCATCGTGTATGCGTACGAGTACACGACCGGCCCGGTCTCCGATCGCGGGTTAATGAAGAAGCTGGTGCTGTCCCTGGCCGGCTGCGAATCCTCTTTTCCCGCAATAAGCGTCCTGGTCAGCCCGATCGCGATGTCGAAATGACCCGCCAGCTCGAACACCGTCCATTTCGGCAGGTCGGGATCGACCGGGACAAGCAGCGTCGGCTTCGCCCAGTCCTCCTCCGTGAGCTGGCTAAACGCACCTGAAACGGCGTCAAGCTCGGCCTCCAGCATGTCGATCATGGTTTCGTACGACGCCACCACGAACACCCGCCCTCCGGACGCATAACCGGATCGTCGTTTAACTCGACATTAACGGAACGCGGCTTTCTTCAGCCGCACCTTTAAGTCTGATCAAGCCACAGGTGGCCGGCCGACGGCAACCCCGTTCGCTTTCTGGAACGCGAGTTTGATCATGACCACGTGCACTAGCATCGGGCGCCATGTACGAGATGGGCGGTTTCAGAAGTTTGCTGAGTGCCATACTCGCAATCGGCGGACTGATCAGCGCGCTGCTCAGCGGTCACGGGCTGACGGCCACCGGTAGCAGATCGCAGTCGTCGACGGCCGCGGCCGCCGCGAGCCGGCTGACCGCGCTGCCAGACTTCGGCAACCCCAATGGCCACTTCTACGTCCCGCCCGCTGGCCGCGCCGTCAACACGACGCACCCCAACCACGTGATCGGCGACGGCACCCCGGCGAGTTGCACGTCCGCGGCCGTGGTTCGCGCGGTGGCCGCGGGTGGAATCATCCGGTTCGACTGCGGGTCCAAGCCGGTCACGATCGTCATGAAGGCGACGGCGACGGTGAACAAGAAGACGCACCTGGTCGTCCTGGATGGCCGCGGCCTGGTGACGCTCAGTGGTGCTGGCCAGCGCCGGATCCTGTACTCCGACACCTGTGCGGGGACCTGGTCGACCGATGACTGCGTCAACCAGCCCTATCCGCAGGTCGTCGTGCAGAACATCACGTTCGCCGACGGCGACAACGGCACCCATCAGGCAACCTGCACAGCCAACGCTCCGCAGTGCTGGTATGGCGGCGTGGACGGCGGCGGTGCCATTTACGCCGAGGGCGGCCAGTTCAAGGCCGTCAACTCGCGGTTCATCAATAACCGCTGCTACGGCTACGGGCCAGACCTTGGCGGCGGCGCGATCCGCGCGCTGGCGCAGTACAAGAACCGGCCGGTGTACATCACGAGCGACACCTTCAGCGGCGGCAAGTGCTCGAACGGCGCGGCCCTCAGCAGCATCAGCGTCCAGTGGGACGTCTTCAACAGCGTGTTCGTCAACAACGCCGCTGTTGGCTGGGGCGCCAACCCGGCGGCCAGTGGCACTCCGGGCGGCGGCAGCGGCGGCGCGATCTACAACGACGGCTCCGATTACGACACCCTGGTCGCTGGCACGATCATGCGAGACAACACGGCTCGCGAGGGCGGCGGCGCCGTGTTCTTCGTCGTCGATAGCGGCTGGGGCAAGCTGACGTTCAACGAGTCGGCGCTGCACCACAACACCAGCGGGGAGTTCCAGACCTTCCCCGGCATCTACGACAACATCGACGGTCACGACGGCCCGCCGGTGATGATTCACTCGACCGATAACTGAGAATCGCAAGCTAGGCGCGGCCGCTGGCCAGCGCCGCCGCGATGGCCTTGACGCCATCGAGGGTGACCTGGCTGACCGGATGCAGCGCCGACGGCCACGTTGACAGCTTGGCGACGACGACCTGCCTGGGCTGGTCGACGAACACGTGCTGCCCGTTGATGCCGGCGGCGTAGAAGAACGGCACCCGGGGCTCGGCTACCCACCAGCAGTTGCGATAGTGCGCCCCTGGCACGTACCGAAGCGGTTCCTCGGCTGCGATGAACGCTTCCGGGCCGTCGGGCGCACCCGCGATGGTGTCATCGATCCACCGCGAAGGCACCACGCTCCATCCGCGCGAGCGCGCGCCCGCTCCGCCGAACAGCAAGCCGAACCGGCCCAGGTCACGCAGCGTCGCGCAGATCCCGCCGTCGGCCATGGCGTTGCCATGAGCATCGACCGTGATCTCGGCGTCGAATTCGGCGCCCATGGGCTGCCAGACCAGCCGCGCGATCAGCTCGTGCAGCCGGGCTCCGGCGGCTCGCTCCAAAACCCAGCCAAGCACATCAGTCAGGATCGACCGGTACCGGAACGGACCACCATGCGGCCCATCGTTGTGCAGGGTTGCGTAGTACGCCAGCGCGTCGGCCGGCCGAGCCTCAGCCGTGTCCGGCCGCCACAGATAGACCCGCTCGTACGTGCGCACGTCCGACTCGGGATTGTCGTAGGTCTCGTCGAAGTGCGTGCCGGCCCGCATGTCGAGCAGGTCCTGGACGGTCGCGCCTTCGAATGAGGTTCCCGTGAGCTCGGGCACGACCCGCTCGACCCGAGCCGCGACATCCAGGAGACCCTGCCCGGCCTGGATCCCGGCCACGGTAGAGACCACCGACTTTGACACCGACATCAGCAGGTGCGGGGTGTCCTCGTTCATCCCGTTGAAGTACTGCTCGGTGACGATCCGGCCCCGATGCAGCACCAGGAAGCCATCCGTATAACTTTCGGCCAGCATCTCGCCGACCGTCAGGTCGTGCTCGCCGGACTGAAACCTGATGCCGGATAGATCAAGTTCGGCCCGCGGCAACCGGCGGACCTGGCCGACGCCGCGGCTGATCCTCGCCGTAGGGACGAGCTCGCGCAGGTGCTGGAACGACCAGCGGTTGGACGGCGGATCTTGCCAGTTCGCCAGCGTCACCAAGTTGGCCGGCGCAAACGGCGGCGCACCGGACATGAGGTGGTGCTCGGCGGCAGGCGAGGCTGCGGAAGCAGCCACTAGGACAGCCCGGCGTCGAGCGCATCGGCGAACACCGAGCCGATACGGCCCAGCTCCGCCTCGGTCACGACGAGCGGCGGCGAGACCTGGAGCGCGACGCCGCACAACAGCCGGGTGATGACACCACGCTCACGGATCGCGGTGGCCAGCCGCGGCGCCAGTCCGCGACATGGGCGAAGCTCCACGGGCAGCAAGTCGCGCACATCTCAGAGGATACTGACGTAAGCGGAGCCGTACCGGCCCGAGGTCCGCCTAGCCTGGGGCCCTGGCTCACAGACTCTGCGCTGTCAAGCCAATGGTCGACGCTCATGGTGGCCAAGCTCGACCGCATTACGAGGCCCGTGAGCGACCTGTATGCCTGATCGACTACTGCCAGGCCAGAAACAAGGCTACCTGGTACTCCAGTCCGAGCCGCGCGGTCTGTCCAACGCAGAGGTTGCCGTGAGGCCAGGCTCGAGGTGGAGTCATTCGTGGCCGCATTTACTAGGGTCGAATTTCCGGAGTCCTGTCCTCTGCAGGGCATTGTCAAGGCTGGATCTTCCGGAGATCTTCGACGCCGACGCTTAGGCATGCGCGCTAGCGTTCAGTCGCTCTGAGCCAGACCACGACGTCCCATATCAGGATGGCGACCCAGACGGCGACGGCTGACCAGCACCAGGCGGACCACGACGTCACCGCGCCTGCCAGGTCAACCAATCCCGCGACGACGACCAACAGCGACGCACGAATCCAAAACCCTGCGCGCCGTGAGGCAATCACCCTTACACGAGGCTCACCCCAGCGAGCCGGACCCAAGCTGACCAACTCCCGGACGCCAAAGAGCCCGCCGACGGCGATGAGCGCGGCGCCCGCCACGACGAATACGGACACCTGGGACTCCCCGCCTTCTGGAGCTCGCTGGGACTCCCTGAAACCAATGAGCCCCAGCGTATGCCGCCGCTTACAGCAGCGATCACACCCTTAATAACCACGACGACAGTTGCGACGACCGTGATGACGGCAGCCGCCAACTCGATATCTGCGGCCCCTGGGACGGCATTGACGTTCGTCCCTATGCACCACGACCTGTGGTCGAAGTCGCAGAACATGTCGGTTTTCGGGAAAGGCAACCGAGGCAATCTCGGCGGCTGATGCGGAAGCC